>JAYSDS010000247.1:0-5437 GCA_041914265.1 Roseomonas sp. | reverse complement strand
TGCAAAGGCCTTTCGGCCTTTGCTGGGGTGAGGTCCGGAGAGGGGCAAAGCCCCTTTCCGGCCTCGGCCTCCACGCGCCCGCCCTCACTCACCTTCCAACCCCTCGGGTCACGCCTGCCTGATGCTGCGCCTCCGCGATCTGCCCAGCGCCAACCACGACGCGCGCCCCGAAGGCACCCCGATCGACATGCTGGTCCTGCACTACACCGGCATGCGCTCGGGCCAGGAAGCCATCGACCGCCTGCGCGACCCGGCCGCCAAGGTCTCCTCCCACTATGTCGTCGAGGAGGATGGCGCGATCTTCCGCCTGGTGCCCGAGGAGCGCCGCGCCGCGCATGCCGGCATCTCCCACTGGCGTGGCCATGAGGCGTTGAACGCCCGGTCCATCGGCATCGAGATCGTCAATCCCGGCCATGAATGGGGCTATCGCCCCTTCCCGGCCCTGCAGATGGCGGCGGTCTGCGACCTCTGCCTCGACATCCTCGCGCGGCACCCGATCCCGCCATGCCATGTGGTCGCGCACAGCGACATCTCGCCCGACCGCAAGCAGGACCCGGGCGAGCTCTTCGATTGGGAAGGGCTCGCCCGCAACGGCGTCGGGCTATGGCCCGGCGAGGACGCGCCGGCGCCACCAGAGGAAGCCGTGCTGCCGCTGCTCGGCCGCATCGGCTACCGCACGGACCTGCCCCTGCCCGTGCTGGTCGCGGCCTTCCAGCGGCATTGGCTGCCAGGCCGCGCGGATGGCATCGCCGATGCCGCGACCCGCGCGCGGATCGCGGGCGTCGCCGCCTGCTGCGCCTGACTCAGCGTTCCCACCAGGGCAGCATGCGTTTGCCGCCTTCCAGCCCGTGGTGCACCGCGTGCTCGGCATTGCCGCGATGGATGCCGATGTCACGCAGCATCCGCTCATCCATGCGCATGACCATCTGAACGGCGCGGCGACGCTCGACCGCATCCACCGCCTTGACCCACAGGCGCATCAGCGGGCCCGGCGCGGCATCCGTCGCGCGGCGGCCCGGATACCCTGCGGTCCGGAGGGGATTGGCGAGGCGTTCGGTGGTCATGGTCTGCTCCTGCGGCGCGGGTTGCGAGGGGCGCCGTGCTGCCGAGAATTCCGCACATGACGCGGGCGCGGAAGCGCCTCGCCCTCACGGCGGATGTGAGGAATACTCACGGCCATGCGGCCCACCCGCCTGCCCAGCATGGAACAGCTCCGCGCCCTGGACGCCGCGCTGCGCGCCGGCAGCTTCGGCCAGGCTGGCGCCATGCTCGGCCTGACCCACGGCGCCATCAGCCGGCACATCGCGGCGCTGGAGGTCATGCTCGGCGCCCCCCTGTTCCGCCGCGGCCCGCGCGGGACCGAGCCCACCGCCCTCGCCCGCCGCTACCATGGCGAGGTCGCCCCGCTGCTTGCCGGCATCGAGGATGCGACGCGTCGGGCCGCCACGCGCCGCCGCCGTGCCCAGGATGCGATGGCCGAGGTCCGCATCGGCGTGGTGCCCACCTTCGCCGCGCGCTGGCTGCTGCCGCGCCTGCCGGACTTCAACGCCGGGCATCCGACCATCCGCGTGGACGTGGTCGCGACGACGGAATTGCAGGATCCGCAACGCCATGGCCTGGACTTCCTGGTGCGCCACGGCATGCCGCCCTGGCCGGGGCTGGAGTCGACGCTGCTACGCCCCGAAACGCTGCGCCCGGTGCGCGCGCCGTCCTTCAAGCTGCGCGGCACGCCATCGATCAAGGCCATCGCGGAGCGCATCCCGCTGATCTTCGACGTGAACCGGGACCATTGGGCGGCCTGGCTCACCGCGGCGGGCTGGCGCGGTGCGCCGCCCGGCAATGGGCCCGTGTTCAGCGATTTCGGCCTGACGCTGGAAGCGGCGGCGGCGGGGCTCGGGCTGGCACTCGCCCGCGGAGACCTGGCGGACCGGGAGATCGCGGAAGGGCGGCTGGTCTATGCGCATCCCTTCGAGGCACCGGGACCGCGGGCGCATCACCTCGCCAAACCGCCGGGGCCGCTACGGCGGCCGGCACAACTCCTGTGGGACTGGATGCGCGCGCGAGCGGCGGGGTGAGGATCAGGCAGACGTCTGGTTTGCACAGGCCTTTCCGATGACTTCGATGGTTCCGCCAATGGAAGTCGGAGGGGCGCCGCCCCCCCCAAGCCACCCCGCCACCGGGGTCCCATCGAGCTCGGAACGCAATCTTTTGGTGCCGGGCGCGGCGGCCTTGCTGCCCGTCCAGACGCCCTTCGAGCGCAAGGGCGTCTTTCGGCGCCATTCTGGCAGCGGCGCACGGTGCCAAGTGGAGATTTGCCAAACCCCTTCGGCCCAGGACGCCATCGTCGTCACCGGCATGCTTGACGCCTGCCGCGCCCCGGCGCACACCCCGCGCCGTCAGACGGCTGGGCGACCGCTGGCGTGGGAGTGATCCCGCGCTGGAGGAAAGTCCGGGCTCCACGGGACTACGGTGCCGGTCAACGGCCGGCGGGGGCGACCCCAGGGAAAGTGCCACAGAGAACAGACCGCCGCGGCGTGGCAACACCTCGCGGCAAGGGTGAAACGGTGCGGTAAGAGCGCACCGCGCTTCCGGCAACGGCGGCGGCACGGCAAACCCCACCGGGAGCAAGGCCGAATAGGGGCGGACGGCGAGGCGCGGCAACGTGCTGTCGCAGGGGCGGTCCCGCCCTTCCGCCCGGGTTGGCCGCGCGAAGCCCGCAGCGATGCGGGCTCCAGAGGAATGGTCGCACAGGCCCGGCAACGGGCTGGACAGAACCCGGCTTACAGGCCGTCTGACACACGCTTCTCGTCGTCACAGGCGACGAGAAGCTGAGCCTTTCTTGATCCCTCAAACGGCGGGCGCCACGCATCCGCGTGGCTTGCCTTCGCGCCCGGCACGGGTCGTCCGGGCGAGCAGGGCGGTCTGGGCGCCGTCGCGCTTTGCGCTCGCGGATCGAGGCACCGCCTCGATCCGATCAGGCCTACCGTATCGCAACAACGACCCGGAAAACGTGTCTCTTCTGCCGCCACAGCGTGGCCTGGACAGCACGATTTTTCGTGCCGCAGCGGCGTCACGATCCGGATGTGTCACCCACCCATCAAAAACGCTCGCAATTCCTCGATCAATGATTCAGGCTACGGCGTTAACTGACGGGAAACATGGTGTTTTTCGATCAACACATCGACACCGAAAGATTCTTTCTTGCTTGCTGTCCCGGATTTTCCCGTGTTATCCCATCTTATCCCGTGAGGAACCCAGGACGCTCGGGGGGGCGAGAGGGTTACGGAGCGGGATGGTCGGGCGAGCCGGCGGGGTCGGGGGGCCTCGCCGGCCGCTGATCCCGGGCGGAACAAGCGACATCAGCGGCATCCCAACGCCGCTTGCGGGGGGCGATGACCCAGTTCCTGGGCACGCACAAGGGGAAGTTGGACAAGAAGGGCCGCATCTCGGTGCCTGCCTCGTTTCGCGCTGTCCTCGAAACCCTGGGCACGGCCGAGATCGTGCTGTTCCCCTCCTTCCGCCATCCCTGCATCGAGGCCTGGCCGCAGCCCGCTTTCGAAGCCCTGTCGGCCGGTCACAGCAGCCTCGACATCTTCTCCGACGCCTCGGAAAACCTGGCCGGCGCCCTTTTCGCCATGGCCCACCCCGCCCGCCCCGACAGCGAGGGCCGCCTGGTGCTGCCCGAGGATCTGATCGGGGAAGCCGGCCTCGGCGACAGCGTGTCCTTCCTCGGCGCCAACCAGTGCTTCCAGATCTGGGACACCGAGCGCGCCATGGCGCATATCCGCGACGCCCGCGCCCGGGCCCGCGACTTCCGCCTCACCCTCCCCTCCCCCGCCGCCAAGCCGACGGGAGGCACGCCATGACCGGCCACCTCCCCGTGATGTTGCATGAGGTCCTCGCCACGCTCGCCCCGCGTGACGGTGCCCGCTACCTCGATGCAACTTTCGGTGGTGGCGGCTATTCGGCGGCTATCCTCGACTCCGCGCCCCGTTGCACGGTCGTTGCGATGGACCGTGACCCCGATGCCATCGCCAGGGGGGCCGATCTCGTTGCACGTCATGCACCGCGCCTGCAGCTCATCGAAGGCCGCTTCGGCGACATGCTGGAGCATCTCGCCGCGCGTGGCGTCACCGCGCTGGATGGCGTGGTGATGGATCTCGGCGTGTCCTCGTTCCAGCTCGACCAGGCGGAGCGCGGCTTCTCCTTCCGCGCCGACGGTCCGCTCGACATGCGCATGGAGAAGTCCGGCCCCTCCGCCGCCGATCTCGTGAACACCCTCCCCGAGGCGGAACTCGCCGACATCCTGTTCCAGCTCGGCGAGGAGCGCTTCGCCCGGCGCATCGCCCGCGCCATCGTCGAGCGCCGCCGCGACCAGCCCTTCGAGACCACCGGCGACCTCGCCGCGCTGGTGCGTTCCAAGGTGCCGCGCGATCCCTCCGGCATCGATGGCGCCACGCGCTCCTTCCAGGCGCTGCGCCTCGCGGTGAACGACGAGCTCGGCGAGGTCGAACGCGGCCTCGCCGCCGCGGCGCAGATGCTCGCCCCGGGCGGGCGGCTCGTCGTCGTCGCCTTCCATTCGCTGGAAGACCGCATCGCCAAGCGCTTCATGGCCGGGGCGGCCGGACGCAATGTCGGCGCCTCGCGCCACGATCCCGCCGCGCTCACGTCCCGTTCGGCGCCACGCTTCCGTCTCATCACATCCCGCGCGATCCGCCCGACCGAGGCGGAGACCGCAGCCAATCCCCGCGCGCGCTCCGCCCGCCTGCGCGCCCTGGAACGACTGGAGGAGGCCGCATGATCCGCCCCCTGACCCTGGTGACCCTCTGCGCCGCCGCCGGTGCGGGCCTGTATCTCTATCAGGTGAAGCACTCGGTCTCACAGCTCGACCGGGAGCTGCGCGACATCAACCGCCGCACCGAGCAGGCGCGCGAACGCACCCAGGTGCTGCGCGCCGAATGGGCCCTGCTGAACGAGCCGGACCGGTTGCGCCAGGTCGCCCAGCGCTACCTCCCGCTCGAGGCGATGACGCCCACCCAGTTCGTCCGTCTGTCGGAGATCGAGCGGCGCCTGCCCGCCGCGCGGCAATTCGCCGGCCCACCGTCCCTCTTCGCGCCGACCGAACCGCCCGGCGACGGCACCGCCGCGCCGATGGCGATCGCCGCCGCCATGCCCCGCGAACGCCCCACCGCCATGGTGGTCGCGGCCGCTGCCATGCCGACGGTTGCCGCCGCCGCTGCTGCCGTCACCCCGCCGGCAGCCGCCGCGGCGCCCGCGCCTGCCGTGTCCGCTCCCGTTCCGGCGCCGGCCGCGCCGGCCCCGGCAGCCGCGCGCGCGCCTGCCCAGACGCTGGCCGCCGTCGAACCGCAGCGCGTCGAGCCCCCGCGGACGCAGCCCCAGCAGGCCGAGGCCCCGCGCCCGGCGCCGCGCGCCGCCG
>JAYSDS010000246.1:0-5498 GCA_041914265.1 Roseomonas sp. | reverse complement strand
CTCATGAAGGACTAACCAATACCCACAATCCGTCCACGGAAGCGGGGCAACTCCATCGACACCCATGACCGCGAGGTCATGGCCGGGTCGCCACCTCCGGCGGCGGCATCAGCGGCGAGATGATCCGCGACATGATGCTCGACTGCGTTGAACGGCGGTTCGACACCCTGCGCGCCCCACAGCCCGTCCAGTGGCTCGCCGACAACGGCTCCGCCTACACCGCCGGCGAGACCATCGATTTCGCCGGCACCCTGAACCTCGTAGCCTGCTTCACGCCCGTCCGCAGCCCGGAGAGCAACGGCGTCTGCGAGGCCTTCGTGAAGACCTTCAAGCGCGACTATGTCCGCGTGAACATACGGCCAGACGCCATCTCCGTCCTGCAGCGCCTGGCCGAATGGTTCGAGGACTACACACCGTCCACCCTCACAGCGGCTTGCGCAGGCGCTCGCCCCGTGAGTTCATCGCTGCGCAGTGAGCAAACTATGCCACCTGTCCGGTTTGATGGGGGTAACTCCACCAGTCGAATTAACTCGGAAAACCGCTGGCGGAACTGGAGCACTCAACGCTTGCTAACGGCGACAGCTCAGATCGTCGGCGGGATGTCCCAAAATCGACAATCACGCAGCGCCGCGACCTCTAGGCTTTAGCCGTGGCTTGCGGAGATGCGGCGATGGAACAATCGTTCTGGGAATCGGTGATCAGTTGCGACCTGGTCCTTCCCTACAGCGAACCCTATGAGGATCTGGACACCATCCTGCCGCGCTATGTTGCGACGGGCATTTCCTCGGTCTCGCTGTCGCTCAGCGGCGATCGGCACGGCATCGAGCAGACGATGCGCCATCTTGCCATGGTCCGTGCCAGCATACTGCGTGAGCCGGAGCAGTATTGCCTGGCACTCTCGGTGGCAGACATCCGCCGGGCCAAACGCGACGGCAAACTAGCCATCCAGTTCAATTTCCAGGGCAGCAACGGGCTCGGCGGCGACGTGGAGATGGTGGAGGTCTACTACGCCCTGGGCGTGCGGCAGATGCTGCTGGCCTACAATAAGCGCAATGCCGCGGCCGATGGATGCCTCGAGGATAGCGATGCCGGCCTCAGCAGCTTCGGCCGCAGCCTGGTCCGGCGCATGAATGAGGTTGGCATGATCGTCGACGCCACGCATACGGGCTATGCCTCATGCCGTGATATCTTCGAATGCTCGGTGGCACCGGTCATCTTCAGCCACTCCAACGCGCTCGCCGTCCATGGTCACGAGCGCAACATCCCCGACGAACTGATCCGTGCCTGCGCCAATTCCGGCGGGCTTGTTGGCGTTACCGGCATCGGCAATTTCTTGAGCGAAGCGGGAACAGCCGAGGTCGCCGACATGCTGCGACACATCCGCTACCTCGCGGAGTTCGTTGGTCCGCAGCATGTCGCGATCGGCATCGACAACGTCTACTTCACGCGCGAGCACTACCGCAATTTCGCCAAGACGCCGCATCGATGGACGGGGCGCAAGGCATTGCCGCCGCCGCCGTGGAACTATTTCCAACCGGAGCAGATGCCGCAGCTCGCCGACGCACTGCTGGACAGCGGATTCAGCGAGAGCGAGGCGCGCGGCATCCTTGGCGAGAACTACCTGCGCGTGGCTGAGGGGATCTGGCGATGACGCACCGACATCCTGCTTCGGGCCGGCGCGCATCGCCAGTGATCGCGGCCTTGCTTGTGGCCGGCCTGGTACAGCCTGCTGCCAGTCAGACACTGCGCATCGGTGTCGCCAGCGAAGCGACCTCTCTCGATCCGCACTTCTATGACCTGACGCCGAATATGGAGGTGGCCAAGCACATCTTCGGCTCGCTGACGCGCCTCGATGCGGCCGGCGAGCTCGTGCCGGATGTCGCACTCGATTGGACGAATGTCGACGACCTGACCTGGGATGTGACGCTCCGCCCGGGCGTCACCTTCCACAACGGCGCGCCGCTCACCGCCGAGGACGTCGCCTTCTCTTTCCAGCGCGCCCCGAACGTGCCGGGAAGCCCCTCGAGCTTTCGCTGGTACCTCCAGGATCTCAGTGCGGTCGAGGTGCTCGATGAACGGCGGCTGCGATTGCGGACCCATCGACCGGCGCCGCTGCTCATGCATTCCTTGCGCTCGGTCGCCATCCTGTCCCGGACAACGGCCGCCGCCGCGACCACGGCGGATTACGATTCCGGCAACGCCGCCATCGGAAGTGGTCCCTATCGGCTGGTCTCACGCAGCAGGGGCAGTGCGATCGTTCTCGAACGCAACCCGTCCTATATGGGTGAGAAGCCGGACTGGCAGTCCGTTGTCATCAGGCCGATCATCAACAACGGTGCGCGTACCGCGGCGCTGATGGCCGGCGACGTGGACATGATCAACTTCGTCAGTGGCGCCGATATCGAGATCCTGCGACGTCGGGACGACCTGCGCCTCTCCTCCGCCCCTGGTGTCCGCTTCTTCTATCTTGGCCTTGATGTCGGACGCAGTGAATCTCCGAATGTCCTGGATTCCCAGGGCCGGCCACTGTCCAGCAATCCGCTCCGGGATGTCCGAGTGCGACGCGCCATGTCGCTGGCGATCGACCGGACCGCGCTGACCGAACGGCTGCTGCACGGCCAGGCCGTACCGACTGTGTATCCGGCGTTGCGGCCGCAGCCGGATGTCCCGCGCGCGGATTTCGCCGCGGCGCGACGCCTGATGCAGGAGGCTGGACAGGCGGCGGGCTTCGAACTCGTCCTGTCGGGTCCCAACAACCGCTATCCGTTCGACGCGCAGGTGCTGCAGGCGGTGAGCCAGATGTGGACGCGCATCGGCATCCGTACCCGGGTCGATGCCATGCCGTCCGCCATCTACTTCTCGCGTGCCGCTCGGCATGAATTCAGCGCGACGCTGAGTGGCTCGCTGTCCGCGCGCGGGGAGGTGCTGGCGCAACTGCAGCGCATCCTGCATACGCAAGATTCCCAGCGCGGCATCGGCTCGGGGAATTGGGGTCTTTACTCCGATAGCCGGACAGATGCCTTGATCGACGAGGCCGGGCGCACCATCGAGGACGGCGCGCGGGAAGCCCTGGTGCGCCAGGCCGCCGACCGCGCGATCACCGATGAGCAGGCGATCATACCGCTCTACTTCCCGATCAATACATGGGGCACCCGGGTCGGGATCGCTTATCGCGTCCGGGAGGATGAGTACACCCTGGCGATGGATGCGGTGCGGCCGTGACCCTATGCCCATCCCGCATGAGGAACCGTGCTCTGATCGTCGGAGGCGGTATCGCCGGGTTGTGCACGGCCTGGGCGCTGACGCGGCGCGGCTTCGCGGTGACGGTGATTGAGCAGGGGGACCTACCCAATCCTCTGGGCTCGTCATTCGACGATCACCGCATCATTCGTCACGTCTATGGCGAGATGCGCGGCTATGCCAAGTTGATCCCGGAGGCTCTGGCCGCCTGGGGCGAGTTGTGGTCGGACCTCGGCGCCGTGCATCTCGAGCCGACAGTTTCTGTTCACCTGCTTCCCGAGGGTCAAGATCGCTGGATCGAGGCAGTCGCGCGGACCCAGGCGGAGGCAGGGATGGCCTTCCGGGAACTGGATCAGGCCTCGGCGCGTCGGTCGTACCCGATGCTGCGCGTCGAGGACTTCGCACGCATCATGGAGGCCGAGGGATCAGGCATCCTCTTCGCGTCGCGCATCGTCGCCGACCTCGTGCGCTGGCTTGAACACCGCGGTGTGGACATTCTCGCAAGGACGAGGGTCACGGCCGTCGATCCGGAGAAAGGGAGCGCCACCGCAGGTGAGCGCGACTACGAAGCGGATGTGGTGGTGGTTGCCGCGGGTGCCTGGATGGGGCACCTCTTGCCGGGATTCGCGCGGGCGGCGGTGCCCTCGCGCCAAGCGGTGCTCTACCTGGAGCCGCCCGCAGCGATGGTTGCGGCCTGGGCGAACGCACCGGTTGTCATCTCCCGGGGTATGGATGGCGTATACATCCTGCCCCCAAGGCAGGGCACGCGCCTCAAGATTGGTGATCACAGCTTCTCGCTCCGTGGCGATCCTGATGCGACGCGCGAGGCGCAAGCTTCGGATGTGGTCCGGCTGCATGCGGCCATTTCGGCGAACCTGCGCAATGGCGGTGACTACGCCATCACGGCGCGCCGCGCCTGCTACTATACCGTGACGGCGGATGAGCGCTTCATCGTCCAGCCATTGGCGCAGCGCGGCTGGCTCATCAGTGCCTGTTCGGGCCATGGCTTCAAGTTTGGCGCGATGATCGGTCGAGCCGTGGCGCAGGCTGTCGCCCATGAGCGCATGGCCGAAGGGCTGCCGGCCTGGGCTGGGGGAGGCGCTGTCGCAAGCGTACAACCTGTCATGGCGACGCATTTCGCAACCGGCGCTGCTCCTGATCGCGTTCCGCCCGCGGCGTGAGGCCGAAGCGCGCGCGATAGAGCTGTGAGAAATGGCTCGCGCTCGCGTAGCCGGTTGCGAGCGCCACTTCGCCGATCGGCAGCCGCGTCTGCCGAAGCAACACCTGCGACCGCGACAAGCGCACGTCGATCAAGTGCTGATGCACGGTTCGGCCG
The DNA here is from genome assembly GCA_041914265.1 of Roseomonas sp. Taxonomy (GTDB): domain Bacteria; phylum Pseudomonadota; class Alphaproteobacteria; order Acetobacterales; family Acetobacteraceae; genus Neoroseomonas. The sequence continues at coordinate 922 of JAYSDS010000246.1, read as the reverse complement.
AGATAGTCTTGGAACAGGCGCTCCAACTGACGACCCGACAACTCAGCGTGTCGGGCCAGAGCTTCGAGCGTGAGCGATTCGTGGGCGTGGCGCTCGATATGCGCCATGACACGCGTGAGTGCCCCGTGCTCCACGGCGTTGCGCGTGCCGGGGTCGGACCTTTGGAGTTGTGCGCCGGACCGGCGTTCGGTGTGCAGCAGCCAGTCACCGACGCGCGCGGAGAATGCTGCTCCGCAGTCCTGGGCCAGCAGCGTCAACATCAAATCAAAGGTGGCGATGCCGCCAGCTGCAGTCGCCGTGCTGCCGTCGATTTCGTGCACGGTCGTTCTCGGCGTCAATTCGGGAAAGGCCTGCTGCAGCGGCTCAATGTGCTCCCAGTGAATGGTGAAGCGCCGGCCCTGGAGCAGGCCTGCCTTGGCCAGGAGGAAAGCGCCGCCCGAAACGCCGACCATCTGCGCCCCGTGGCGATGCGCGCGTCGCAGCCATTGCAGAACCCGGCCATTTTCGAACAGGGCCGGATTGCCGGCCGCGGGGATGAAGACGCGTTGAAATTTGACGTGCTCGGCGGGCAGCGGCTCAGCCACGATGGCCACACCTGCTGTGCTCGGGATCGGGCCGGCTCGCGCGGCGATGATCTGCCAAGCATAGACCTTGGACCCTTGGAGCGTATTGGCACTTCGCATCACCTCGACAATCGACGTGAACGAGGTGAGTCCGAAGTCAGGTGTGAGAAGTATGCCGACCCTGATCGTCATACGGTTATTGTCTATCATAGGTCGGGACCCTGGCGATTCCTCGCGCGCCTGTGCATTGGACCGATAGTTTGGTCGTGCCGGCGCCAAACCCGGCCTGGCTTGTGCCGTTGCACTAGCACTACTTTGGCAGAAAGTTACCGGCATTGATCGAATTTGGATTCCCCTGG
>JAYSDS010000245.1:0-5543 GCA_041914265.1 Roseomonas sp. | reverse complement strand
TGGCTAACAACCACGGCTTGACCCTTAAGACAGTCGCTCCAAACCACCCCGCCAAAGGCCCGAGGCCTTTGGAAACCGTCACCTGGTGCCGGGCATTGCGGGCAGCATGGAGACCAGAGCCCCCTCTTGTGCCCGCAAGATGCTTTGAGGGGAGCAGCGCGTCCCTTCTGCCCGGCACCAATTGCCTGCGGTCCAGGTGCTCCAAGCACCTGGTGGGGAGAGCCCGAGAGGGGCAAAGCCCCTCTCGGTTCCACCGCTCCGGACGCAGAGCCTCCGGTCCGAAAGCCAGCCAGTCTTCCCGCGCCGATTGGGGGTTTACCGCCGCTTGCCCGGCGGGGCCGGCATCCTTTCCGCCTCCGGCTTCTTCCGCCGTGGCGTCGGCATCAGCGGCGCGGCCGGCACGGCAGGCAGGGCGCGCGCCTCCAGCCCTCGCCGGACCAGGCTCGCCCAGGCTTCCTCCGGCGTGTCGACGATGTCGAACAGGGCGAGATCCTTCTCATCGATCATGCCCTCCCTGGCCAGCATCGGCAGGTTGACGACGCCCTCCCAGAAGGACCGCCCGACCAGCACGATCGGTCGCGGCGTCGCCTTGCCGGTCTGCACCAGGGTCAGCAGTTCGAACAGCTCGTCGAAGGTGCCGAAGCCACCGGGGAAGACGGCCAGCGCATTGGCACGCATGGCCAGATGCATCTTGCGCATCGCGAAGTAATGGAAGCGGAAGGTGAGCGCCGGGGTGGACCAGGCATTCGGGTATTGCTCATGCGGCAGGGTGATGTTGAAGCCGATGGACGGCGCGCCGGCCTCGGCCGCGCCGCGGTTCGCCGCTTCCATGATGCCGGGTCCGCCGCCGGTCGCGATCACGTTGTCCCGCGGCGCGCCCGAGACGGCGAGCGCACCCCCGCGCAGCGAGACGATCCGCGCGAAGGCGCGCGCATCCTCGTAGAGCCGCGACCGCTCCACGGCCTGCTTCGCGGCGCGCTTTTCCACCGGCGTCGTCGCGGCGTCGGCCAGCGCGGCCGCGCGTTCGGGGCTGGGGATGCGGGCGGAACCGAACACCACCACCGTCGACCGCACGCCCCAGTCACGCAGCGCATACTCGGCCTTGGCGTACTCCATCCCGAAGCGGAAGGGACGCATCTCGTCACGCAGCAGGAATTCCTGGTCCTCGATGGCCAGGAGGTAGGAGCGGGAGCGCTTCTGGGCGCCGTTGTCACGCATGTCTTTCTCGCTTCGTTCTCGATCCGATTCCGGCTTGCCGCCTGGCCGGCCCCGGCCCCATCGTAGCCCCAAGGCCATCGCATCGCCGAACGGCCAGAGGGAAGGAAGCATCCATGAAGCGTTTGGCCGCGGCGCTTGGCGCCGCCTTGATGCTGGCTGCGCCCGCGGCGCAGGCCCAGGGGCGTGGCGACCCGAATGCGCTGCGCATCAAGACCTTCGGCGACCTGCGGTCGATCGACCCCTTCATCAGCCCCGAATACATGGCCCGCAACCATGGCTACATGGTCTACGATACGTTGTTCGCGCTGGATTCCCGGCTGCAGGTGCGGCCGCAGATGGTCGAACGCTTCACCACCAGCGACGATGGCAAGACCTGGACCTTCACGCTGCGCGAGGGCCTGGCCTTCCACGACGGCGCACCGGTCACGACCGAGGATGTGATCGCCTCCCTGCGCCGCTGGGCCGTGCGCGACGGGCTCGGCCAGCAGCTCGTCGCGCTGGCGACGGCGATGGAACCCGTCGATGCGCGGACCTTCCGCATCGTGCTGCGCGAACCCTTCGGGCTGATGCTGCAGGCGCTGTCCAAGCCCTCGGGCCAGCCGCCCTTCATCATGCCCGCGCGCATCGCCGCCACGCCCGCGACGACGCCCATCACCGACCCCACCGGCTCCGGCCCCTTCACGCTACGGCGTGAGGATTGGCGCGTCGGCGACCGCGTCACCTATCGCCGCAACGCCGCCTACACGCCCCGCAACGAACCGCCCGATGGGCTGGCTGGCGGCAAGCGTGCGGGGATCGAACGCGTCGAATGGGTCTATCTGCCCGATGCTCAGACCGCGCTGAACGCGCTGACCACGGGTGAGCTCGACATCTTCGAGGAATTGCCGCCCGACCTGTTCCCCGTCGTCCAGCGCAACCGTGCGCTACGCATCGGCCCGCAGGACAGCGTGGGCGTCCAGGCCATCTTCCGCATGAACCAGGCGGTGCCGCCCTTCGACAATCCACGGCTGCGCCAGGCGATGCGGCTGCTGGTGGACCCCGCGCACGCCATGCCGGCCTACATGACGGAACCGTCCCTGTGGCGCGATTGCCGGTCCTTCTACACCTGCACCTCGCCCTATCGCACCGAGATCGGCTGGGCGACGCCGAACCTCGACGCCGCGCGACGGGCGGTGGCGGAAAGCGGGTATGACGGCACGCCGGTCGTGATCCTCGATGCGCAGGATTCGACCATTAGCCACACCTTCGCGCTGGTTTCCGCCGACCTGCTACGCCGGGTGGGCGTCACCGTCGATGTCCAGGCGATGGATTGGGCGACGCTGATCCAGCGCCGCCTGTCACGCAACCCGGCGAACCAGGGCGGCTGGGGGCTGTTCGTCTCCGCGCCCACGGGCCTCGATGGCATGGATCCGTCCGGTCACAATGCCATGCGGTCCGCCTGCGAACGCACCGCCCTGCCGGGCTGGCCCTGCGATGCGGAAATGGAGCGCCTGCGCGACGCCTTCATCGCCGCCAGCGGCGATTCCCAGCGCGCCGAGGCGGCCGAGGCCTATCACCGCCGCGCCACCGAGACCGTGCCCTATGTCCCGCTCGGCCAGTTCTCGCTGGTGCGCGGTTATTCGGCGCGGCTGCAGGGCATCCTCGATTCCCCCGTTCCCGTGTACTGGAACATCTCCAAGGCCGCACAATGAGGCAAACGCCATGAAGGATTCGACGCGGGCGAAGCTCGCCGAGGTTTCGACCGCCACCCTGACCACGGTGCTGTTCAAGCGCGGCTTCCGCAACGTGTTCCTCTCCCTCGCGCCGCTCGGCACGGAAGCGCCGCGGATGGTCGGCCCGGCGTATACGCTGCGCACCATTCCGGCGCGCGAGGACCTCGACACGCTCGACGTCTTCAAGGATCCGACGCATCCGCAGCGCAAGGGCGTGGAGGAATGCCCGCCCGGCGCCGTCTTCGTCATCGACAGCCGGGGCGATGCGCGCGCGGCATCCGCGGGCGGCATCCTCATCACGCGGCTGAAGGCGCGCGGCGTGGCTGGCGCCATCACGGATGGCGGCTTCCGCGACAGCCCGGAAATCGCGCAGATGGGCTGGCCCGCCTATCACGCGACGCCCTCGGCGCCGACCAACCTGATCCACCACCACTGCGTCGACCTGAACGTGCCCGTCGCCTGCGCCGGCGTCGGCGTGCATCCCGGCGACATCATGGTCGGCGACGGGGAAGGCGTGGTGTGCATCCCGGCCCATATCGCCGACGAAGTCGCCGACGAAGCCTTCGAGCAGACGGTCTTCGAGGATTTCGTCCAGGAACGCGTCGCCGCGGGCCATACGATCCGTGGGCTCTATCCGATGACGGATCCCGCCAACCGGCCGATCTTCGAGGCCTGGCGCCAGGAGAAGGGACGCTGATGGGCGCTGCCCCACAGCCCTGACGGCTCGGCGCGCGACGGGATGGGAGGGGGGCGTCGCTCCTCTCCCAGTCGCGCGCCCTCATTCACCCCCAGGGGTTGCGCTGCCCGCCACCCCACGGCCCGGGCGCCGCGGGCGGCGGTGGCGCGCCCCGACCGCCACCGGCCTGGCCCATCCGACCCGCGAGCTGCTGCAACGCCGCCACGCGATTCTCGGTGCGCGGATGGGTCGAGAAAAGGTTGTCCATCCGCGCGCCGGACAGCGGGTTCACGATGAACATATGCGCCGTGGCCGGGTTGGCCTCGGCCCCGAAATTCTGGATCTGGTGCGCATAGTGATCGAGCCGCTGCAACGCCGAGGCGAGGCCGAGCGGATTGCCGGTGATCTCGGCGCCCACGCGGTCGGCCTCGTATTCGCGCGACCGGCTGATCGCCATCTGCACCACGGCCGCCGCGAGCGGCGCGAGGATCAGCATCAGGATCATCCCGATCGGGCCGAAGGGGCTGCCGTTGCGATCCCGGTTCGCACCGCCGAAGATCATGCCGAAGTTCGCGAGCATCGAGATGGCACCGGCCACCGTCGCCGTCACGGTCATGATCAGCGTGTCGCGGTTCTTGATGTGGGCGAGCTCATGCGCGATCACGCCCGCGACCTCATCCTCGCTCATCAGGTTCAGCAGGCCGGTGTTCACCGCGACCGCGGCATTGGCCGGGCTGCGGCCGGTGGCGAAGGCGTTGGGCTGGTCCTCATGAATCACGTAGAGCGCCGGCATGGGCAGCCCGGCGCGCTGGGCGAGCTGCGCCGTCATCTCGTACAGCCTTGGCGCGTCATGCGGACCGATTGGTTGCGCATTCTGCATGCGCAGGACCATCCGGTCGCTGTTCCACCAAGCAAACAGGTTCATGGCGCCGGCGAACAGCAGCGCCAGCACCATGCCCTGCTGTCCCGCGATGGCGAAGCCGAGCCCCCCGAACAACGCCGTCAGCGCCGCCAGAAGAACCGCTGTCCGCAGATAACCGCTCATTCACCCCATCTCCCTGCTGCGCCACGGGCCGTGACAGCCTACATCATCCCAGCCATGACCGAGACGACCCCCACCCCCGACCCCAAGACCACCGCCACCCCGGCCGCGGAGCCCGACCCGAAGCCCGCGGCGCCCATGCCGCCGAAGGAGATCGGCGGCCCGACCGGCCCCGAACCCACCCGCTTCGGCGACTGGGAACGCAAGGGCCGGGTCAGCGACTTCTGATGCCGCTGGACGAAGGCCCGGCCCGCGGACTGCCGCCCCGACCCCAGGCGCGCAACGTCTTGGGCGGGGTTCTGTTGCCGTGTTCCGTCGCACCGCTGACCGGTTTCTTCCGGGACGGCTGCTGCAACACCGGCCCCGGCGATGTGGGGCTGCACGTCGTCTGCGTCGAGGTGACAGCGACCTTCCTCGCCTTCAGCCGGGCCGCGGGCAACGACCTGTCCACGCCTCGGCCGGAATACGGCTTCGCGGGCCTGCGGCCGGGCGACCGCTGGTGCCTCTGCGCCGCGCGGTGGGAGGAAGCGCGCGACGCCGGCGTGGCGCCGCCCGTGCTGCTGGAAGCGACGCATGAGGCCGCGCTGGCGGTCTGCCGGCGGGAGGATCTGACGGCGCACGCGCTGGAAAGCTGACAGCGCGGAGGAAAGAAGCGCCGGCTCGGACGTGACGATAGGTCGGAGGAGGGCGTCGCTCCCCTTCCCAAAGGCCACCCTGGTCGCCTCGATGCTTCCGCTGGCGGGAACCGGAGGGGCGCCGCCCCTGTGGCCTGGACCGCCGGGACTTGGCGCCGGGCGCCATTCCCGCAGCGGCGCCCCGCGCCAAGTCGAGGTTTCCAAAGGCCCTTCGGCCTTTGGCGGGGTGAGGTTTGGAGAGGGGCGGAGCCCCGCTCCAG
>JAYSDS010000244.1:0-5570 GCA_041914265.1 Roseomonas sp. | reverse complement strand
GAGGTTTCCAAAGGCCTTTCGGCCTTTGGTGGGGTGGTTTGGAGGGGCAACGCCCCTCCAGCTCTGACAGCCGCAGTAACCGGGCCACCAGCAAACCGCCATCCGGCGCCGCGCGATGCGGCCAGCATTGGAAGCCACGGGCCACTTTCGGGCGCGGCGGCAACATGCCTGCCCTGCCGGCGCCCTTCACTCCCCGATATTCAGCAGCGCGCCGCGCACCCGTGCCTGGTGGAACTGCGCGAGGAAAATCCACGCCGCCACGCCCAGCCAGGCGATATCGAGCAGGAACGCCCAGGCCAGGTGATCCCAGGCGATGACGCCGTGCATCAGCGCCGCGCGCATCCCCTCGAACACATGCGCCGCCGGGATGGACAGTGCGAGGGGCTGCAGCCAACCCGGCAGCACCGCGACCGGATAGAAAACCGCGGCGAAAGGCGCGATGCCGAACATCACGCCCCAGGCGAGTGCCTCGGCCCCTGCGCCATGGCGCAGAATCAACGCCGTGACGGCGAGCGCCACCGCCCAGCCCATCGCCATCAGCGCGGCGACGAAGGCAACCACCACCGGCCCCAGCGTCCACACACCGAAGCCATAGAGGAAGAAGGCCAGCACCATCGCCGGCACCACCGCGGCCAGGGTGCGCAGCACGCTCATCGCGGCGAGGCCCGCCACCAATTCCCAGGGCCGCAGCGGCGAGACGAAGAGATGGCCGAGATTGCGCGACCACACTTCCTCAAGGAAGGAGATGGCGAAACCCATCTGGCTGCGCAGCGTGATTTCCCACAGCAGCACGCCGCCGAGCAGCACGCCCGCGGCGACGGAGGCGACATTGCCCTGCAGCCCGGCGAGGTAGGCGGTGATGAACCCCCACACCACCATCTGCAGCACCGGCCAGTACATCAGTTCCAGCACGCGCGGCCAGGAGCGGCGGTAGAGGGCGAGATGGCGATACATCAGCCCCCACACGCGGCGAACGGGTCCGGCTCTCATGCGCAGGCCCTCCACGGCCAAGCCACTGCGTCGGCAATACCGACACCGCGCTGCCCCTCCGGCGCGACCACGACCACCCCGTTCACGCCACCGCCTCCCGCGACCGCCCGCGTGCGATGTCCAGGAATACCTCTTCCAGGTCGTCGCGCCCGTAGCGTTGCAGCAGGTCGTCCGGGCTGCCGGAATCCACCACTGTCCCGCCCTTCAGCATCAGCACGTGGGAGCACAGCCGCTCCACCTCCGCCATGTTGTGGCTGGCGAGCAGCATCGCCGCCCCGCTCTCGGCGCGATATCGCTCCAGCGCGCTGCGCACCCAGTCCCCGGTATCCGGATCGAGACTCGCCGTCGGTTCGTCGAGCAGCAGCAGCGCCGGCTTGTTGACCAACGCCTTGGCGAGCGCGACACGCGTCTTCTGCCCAGCGCTGAGCTGCCCGGCCGGGCGCTTCGCGAATTCAGTCAGGGCGAAGTCTTCCAGCAGCTCCGCGATCCGCTGCTTCATGTCCGGCACGCCGTAGAGATGGGCGTAGACGCGCAGATTCTCCTCCACGGTCAGGCGATGCGGCAGGGCGATGTAGGGGGAGGAGAAGTTCATCCGCGCGAGGGCGGCGAAGCGGTCGGTCGCCATGTCGTGGCCGAGTGCCACGACGCGCCCCGCACTCGGCACCAGCAGGCCGAGCAGCATGGCGATGGTGGTGGACTTGCCGGCGCCATTGCCGCCGAGCAGGCCCCAGGTCTGGCCCATGGGCAGGGTGAAGGTCAGGCCATGGACCGCCGGCCGGTCGCCGGGGCGGTAGATCTTGGTCAGGCCCTCGACGAGCAGCGCTGGCGTATCCATCAGCGCCCATATCGGCGCTTTGGCGCCACCCGCCAATGGGTGATGGCGTCAGCCCGCCGGACGCCGGCTTTCCATCAGCCGCCCCTCGAACAGGGTGATGCCCCTTTCCCATCCCCAGGCGATGGCGGCGGGCCGGTCCACGGCGGCAAGGACCACGGCGCCGGGGGTGCCGGGCAGCGCCGCACGCAGGGCCTCGGCCTCGGGCGAGCCGAGCGCGGGCAGGGCGTCCGACCACCGCAGGCGGAGCAGCCCGATCCCGGCCCGCGCCGGCGGCAGGGCGAGCACCGCCGCCGGCCCCGTCGCGTCGAGCATGACCCGATGCCCCCGGGCGCGCAGCAGGTCCCGCGCGAAGGCGAAGCCGGCCGGGTCCATCATCGCTTCCTCCGTCGCCAGCGCGACGGTGAGGTTGCCGCGCAGCGCGAGCGGCCACAGCGCATCCAGCCGCAGGAAGCCGGGCGAGGTCACGGCCTCGATCCCAAGGGCGAGGCAGATCGGTCCGGTCCGGCGCAGTTCCTCGGTCCGCGCGAGGCCGGCGACGAGCCGGCGGTCGAGCGCCCGCCGCAGTCGCCGCATCAGGGCGGGGGCAAGGTCGGGCTCGGTCCCCGGCAGCAGCGCGTCCCGCACGTCGGGCAGGGAGAGGCGCAGATCCTCCCATAGCGGTTCCGGCGCGCCGCCGCCCGGCACCAGGCGGCAGACCTTGCGGCGGCGCAGGAAGGCCGAGACATCGGCCGAGGCCAGCGCGCGTTCTGCCCCGGCGATCGCCTCCCCGTCCGGCGCGCGGCCGTTGGGGGCGATGGTCGCGGCGCGCACCGCGGCGGCCAGGCCAAGCGATTCCTCCACGGCGGCGAGCACGGCGGCCGCCTCGTCGGGCAGGCGCAGCAGGGAAAGGGCGGCGGCGGCCTCCGCCGGTTCCAGCATGCCGGCCAGGCTGCGTTCGGTTTCCATCAGATGGTGGGCGGGGGCGGGCTCGATGGCGACCAGCCCGCCGCGCGGCAGGGCGAAGACGCGGGTGCGGGAGGTGCGGTGCAGCCCGTCCCAGGCTCCGCGCAGCAGGGAGATCTGCGGTTCGCGCCGGCGTGCCGGCGTCAGCCGGGCGGGGCGGAAGACCAGCACGCGGCGCTCAACCCCGGCGGCGACGGCTTCCCGCACCAGGGCGGCGAGGGCGATGGCCGCCGCCGCGCCGGGCGGCGGGCCCATGGCCCCGAGCACGGGCACCTCGTCCAGCGTCACGGCGCGGCCGCGGCGGGCAGCAGCGACGCGAGCAGCGTGCGGTCGCCGCACCCCTGCCGCCCGTCGGCCGTGGCGGCGCGGCCGCGGGCGCTACAGGCCGCGCGGGTGCAGCCGGCGGCGTGTGCACAGGCGGTCATGCGTTTCGCGGCCATCACCGCGTCGATCCAGGGACCGGCGAAACGGGCGATGCCGGCGGCGAGGCCCCATTCCAGGGCCGACGCGCCGTCGCAGCCCGTCAGCACCAGCCGGGCCGGATCGACCCGGCGCAACGCGCTGGCGGCGGCCCGGTCGCCGAGCTCAGGGGACCAGCGCAGCAGCAGCAGATCGGCCGGCACGGTCTCGGGCGCCAGCAGGGCGAGGCGCGAGGCGGTCAGCCCGCGCACCGCCAGCCCCCAGCCGGCCTGGCGCAGCGCGGCGCGACGGGCGGCGAGACCATCGGCCATGGCCTCCCCCGGCGAGAGTGCCGCGACCAGGGCCGGCGTCGGCGCGGGTTCTTCCTCGGTGGCCGGGGCGGGCAGGTCCGGCAGCATGGCGAAGGGCAGGTCGATCAGCAGAGGGACGGGCGGCATGGCGCCGAGCAGCCCGTCGCGCCGCGCCGGTTCCGCGAGGCTCCGCAGCAGCCGGCCGCGCAGGCGGTCCCGCGCATGCCGCGCAAGGTCGCCATCCTGCGCGGCGTCCCCGAGATGCGGCGCCAGCATCGCCGCCGGCAGCCGCAGCCGCAGCAGGGCGAGGCGCTGCGGCACGCCCGGTGCGATGTGCAGGATCCCGTCCCGCCGGAGCAGCGCCGGCAGGGGGGCGGCATCGGCCAGCGCCTCGATCCCGGTGGCCGGCGGGGGCGGCGCCGTGGCCGCCAGGGCCGGCGCAAGGCCGGGCAGCGCCAGAAGCCGCGTCGCGCCGGCGGGCAGGTCGAGCCGCTCCACCGGATGGTTGAGCAGGCCTTCGAGCAGCGCGGCGACGCGCGCACCGTCCATGGCTTCGGCCTCGGTCAGCAGCAGGTCGCCCTCGGCGGTTTCCAGCACCGTGCCGCCGCGCGGCCGCCCCGCTTCCTCGAGCCAAGCGACGACGACGCGCCGATGCGCCGGCGGGGCCGGGGCGGGCAGGCGCAGCGCCACCCGGCCCGGTGGCCCTCGCAACGTGCGGCGGATCGCGTCCGCCCCGGGGCCGGATGGCGCGGGCGCGGCCTCCTGGGCGGTGAGACTTTCGGGCAAGGGCATCCCTGGCATCCTGCGCAGGCACGGCCCGATGGCCGGCGCGGCGCGCAGCATCGGCCCGCGCCGATGAAGGAAGCGTTGCGTCGACAGCCCATCGAAAATGTGCCGAAGATCGCCTATATTGCCAACAATTCATGTCGGAGACGCCACAACCTATGCGCCGCACCGCCACTTTCCTGACCGCCATGGCCACCCTGGCCCTGGTTTTCGCGCCCCTGCTGGCCGAGGCCCGGCCGGGTGGCGGCCGATCCGCCGGCAGCCGTGGCAGCCAGACCTATTCGGCACCCCCGTCGACGCAGACCGCGCCAGGCGGCGGAACGCGCTTCGACCGCACCCAGACGCCGCAGCCGGGCTCGCCCGCGATGAATCCGGCGGCACGTCCGGGCATGCCCGGCGGCGCCCCGCAGCGCGGCTTCTTCGGTTCCTTCGGCGGCGCGCTGCTGGCCGGTGGGCTGATCGGCGCGGTGCTGGGCTTCGGCCTGTTCGGCGGCGGGGCGGGCTTCGGCGCCATGCTCGGCATGCTACTGCAGGTCGGGCTGATCGTGCTCGCCGTGGTGTTCGTGATGCGGCTGATCCGCAGCCGCCGTCCGGCACCCGCCGGCGGCCCGCGCCCCGCGCCCTACGCCTTCCAGGCGCAGCCGGAACCGAAGCAGTTCGGCGGGTCGGGCGGGATGAAGGCCGCGGCACCGGTCAGCACTCCTGTCCAGATCGGCCCGGCCGACTACCAGGCCTTCGAGCAGACGCTGAAGGAGGTGAACGCGGCATGGTCGCGGCGCGACCTGACCGCGCTGCGCGCCGCCGCGACGCCGGAGATGGTGGGTTACTTTGCCCAGGACATGCAGGACCTCGAGGCCCGCAACTGGCGCAATGAGACGCGTGACGTGCGCCTGGAGCAGGGCGACCTGGCCGAATCCTGGTCGGAAGACGGCGAGGATTACGCCACCGTCGCCATGCGCTTCTCCCTGCTGGACGCCACCTTCGACAAGGCGACCAACACGGTCGTGGAAGGCAGCACGACGCAGCGGACGGAAGCGACCGAACTCTGGACCTTCGTGCGCAAGGGGCCGGGCGGGCGCTGGATGCTGTCCGCGATCCAGCAGACGCAGACGGCCTGAGGTCGGAACCGGCTAGGCGGGTGGAGAGGGGCGGCGCCTCTCTCCGGACTTCATACCGCAGAAGGCCCGATGGAGGCCTTCCCGACTACTGGCCCGGTTGCGCCGGTGACGGTCGGAGGAGGGCTCTGCCCTCCTCCGAGCCTCCTCCCGCCAGGATGCTGGGCATCCTGGACCGCAGGCACTTGGTGC
>JAYSDS010000243.1:0-5648 GCA_041914265.1 Roseomonas sp. | reverse complement strand
TCGGCCTTTGCTGGGGTGGGGTCCGGGGAGGGGCAAAGCCCATCCCCGGCCTGCCGCCGTTTCATCACCATAGCGCGCCACCTCCGCGCATCGCGGCACTGGACGTCGCGCAGCCGCGACGCCGATGATGCGTCCATGTCGCTGCTCCTCCTCGCCGGCCTGCTGTGGGTCGCCGTGCATGTCGGCATCTCCGGCACGGCGCTGCGCGATCAGATCGTCGCGCGCATTGGCGAGGCCGTGTTCATGGCCGGCTTCTCGGCCGTTTCCTTTGCGCTGCTCGCCCTGATGATCATGGCCTGGCGGGGGGCGGACACGGCGCCGCTGTGGTTCGCACCGGGCTGGCTGCGCTGGGTCATCGCGCTGCTGATGCTGCCGGCCTTCATCCTCTTCACCTGCTCGCTGGTGGGCAATCCGACGGCGACGGGCGGCGGCGGGCTGCTCGCACGCGGGCCGCGGGGGATCCAGCGCATCACGCGCCATCCGATGCTCTGCGCCTTCGCGGGCTGGGCGGGGCTGCACATCCTCGGCAATGGCGACACGGCGGCCATCGTCTTCTTCGGCGCCCTGCTGGTCACGGCGGTCGCGGGAATGCCCTCCATCGACGCGAAGATGGCCCGGCGGCACCGGGATTCCTGGTCGGGCTTTGCCGCCGCGACCTCGATCCTGCCGTTCGGCGCGATCCTCGCCGGGCGGAACCGGCTGGTGTTGTGGGAGGTCGGCTGGATCGCGCCGCTCGCCGGCTTGCTGTTGTGGGCGGGCGTGCTGCATGGGCATGGGCTGCTCTTCGGCGTGCCGGTGCTCATCCCCACCTGATCGCCACGGCCTTGCCCCCGCCCCGCGCCGGGGGGTAAGCCCGCGAGGAGAATCAAGGACCCCGCCATGCCCGCCATACGCCCCCGTCCCGTCATGCTCGTCATCCTCGACGGCTGGGGCTGGCGCGAGGAGCGGTCGGACAATGCGGTGCGCCAGGCGAAGACGCCGTCCTTCGACCGGCTATGGGCGGAATGCCCGCATGCCTTCCTGCGCACCTCGGGGCAGGATGTCGGTCTGCCGGACGGGCAGATGGGCAATTCCGAGGTCGGGCACCTGAACATCGGCGCGGGCCGCGTGGTGATGCAGGACCTGCCGCGCATCGGCAACGCCATCGCGGATGGGTCCATCGCAGCGCTGCCGGCGCTGACCGGGCTGATCGCGGCGCTCAAGGCCTCGGGCGGCACCTGCCATCTGATGGGGCTGCTCTCGCCGGGCGGCGTGCATGCGCATCAGGACCATGCGGTGGCGTTGGCGCGCATCCTGTCGGCTGCGGGCATCAGGGTGGCGATCCATGCGCTGACCGATGGCCGCGACACCGCGCCCAAGGCCGCCCCGGATTTCCTGGCGCGGTTCGAAGCCGATATCGCCAGCCTGCCGGGCGTGTCGATCGCAACAGTGATCGGCCGCTACTTCGCCATGGACCGCGACAATCGCTGGGAACGCGTCAGCACCGCCTATAACGCCATGGTCTCGGCGGAAGGAGCCCATGCCGCGACCGCCCAGGCCGCCATCGCCACGGGGCACGAGGCCGGCAAGACCGACGAGTTCATCCCCGCGACCGTCATCGGCGACTACGCCGGCATGCAGGATGGCGACGGGCTGCTCTGCTTCAACTTCCGCGCCGACCGGGTGCGCCAGATCCTCGCCGCGCTGCTCGATCCGTCCTTCGCCGGCTTCGCCCGCAGCCGCACGATCCGCTTCGCCGCCGCCGCCGGCATGACGGAATACAGCCAGGCGCTGAACCCCTTCCTCGCCACGCTGTTCGCGCCGCAGTCGATGGAGGACATCCTCGGTACCGTGGTCGCCAAGGCGGGGCTGAAACAGCTTCGCATGGCCGAGACCGAGAAGTACCCCCACGTCACCTACTTCCTGAATGGCGGCGAGGAGACCCCCTTCCCCGGCGAGGAGCGCATCCTCGTCGCCTCGCCCAAGGTCGCGACCTATGACCTGCAGCCGGAGATGTCGGCACCCGAGCTGACGGACAAGGCGGTCGCGGCGATCGGATCGGGCAGCTACGACCTCATCGTGCTGAACTTCGCCAATGCCGACATGGTGGGCCATACCGGCAGCCTCGCCGCCGCGACCAGGGCGGTGGAAGCCGTGGACACCGGCCTTGGCCGCATCGCGGAGGCGATCCGCAAGGCCGGCGGCGCGCTGTTCGTCACGGCCGACCACGGCAATGCGGAACTGATGAAGGACCCCGCGACCGGCGGGCCGCACACCGCGCATACGACCAACCCGGTGCCGGCCATGCTGCTCGGCGGGCCGGCGGGCGCGGCGCTGGCGGATGGCCGGCTGGCGGATATCGCACCGACCCTGCTCGCTCTGCTCGGCGTGGCGCAGCCGGCCGCCATGACCGGGCGGTCGCTGCTGCCGGCACGGCATGAAGCCGACGCGGCGGATTGAACCGGAGAGGGGCCCTGCCCTTCTCCGGCCCCCACCCCGCCAAGGGCCGAAAGGCCTTTGGAAGCCAATTCCCGGCACTGGGGATCAGGCCTCCCCTGAATACCCGGCGCCAAAAGCCCGCGCTCCAGGGGGCCGTAGCCCCCTGATGGGGTGGCTTGCAGGGGCAAGGCCCCTCCAACTCTGCCTTTGCCTTCTGCTCGCCACCCCCGCCCTCGCCCAGCAGCCTTCGCGCGAATCGGTCCAGGACGCCCGCCGCACCGCCGAAGCCGAGCGCGCCGCGGCCGCCGAGGCAGCCCGCCTGGCCCAGGAAGCCGCGGAGGTCGAGCGCGGCCTCGCCCGGCAGCGCGTCGCACTCGCCGAGCGCGCCCAGCGCGCAGAGGCCATCCTCGATGCCGCGCAGGAGCGCGAGCGCCGGGCCGTCCTCGCCGCCATCGCGGCGCGGGAGGAAGCCGGCCGCCGTGCCGCGGCGCTCGCCCCGATGCTGCCGGCGATGCGGCGTCTCTCGCTGTGGCCGGCCGAAACGCTCCTCGCCGTGCCTGTCCCGCCGGATGAAGCGCTGCGTGGCGTGCTGGTCCTCCAGGGCATCGCGCGCCAGATCCGGCGGGAGGTCGAGGCACTGCGCCAGGCGGATGAGGAAGCATCCCGCCGCGCCCGGGTCGCCGCCGCCGAGGCCTTGCTGGTCTCCGCGGCGCGGCAGGACGCGGTCGCCACGGCTGCCGCGCTCGATTCGGAAATCGCCGCCGCCCGAATGCGGGAGGCCGAGGCCCGCCGCGCCGAACGCGAGGCCGGCCGTCGTGCCCAGGAGGCTCTGGAACGGGCGACGGACCTTGCCGAGATGCTTGCCCGCATCGAGCGCGACCGCGCCCGGGAAGCAGCGGCCGAGGCCGCGCGGGAAAGGACCGAGGCCGCCCGCCTCGCGCGGGAGGAACGCGCGGCCCGCCGCGCCGGCCGCGCTTTGCCGGAACCACCGGAGCGATCGGCGGCGCCCGAGCCGGCGCGGACCGCGGCGGCCGGCGGGGCGGCGCGCGTCATGCCGATCTCGGGCCGGGTGCTGCGGAGCTTCGGGGAGCAGGGCGATGGCGGATCGGCGCGGGGGGAAACCATCCAGGCGCCGGCGGGGGCGCGGGTGGTCAGCCCCTGCGGCGGCCGGGCAGTCTTCAGCGGATCGTTCCGAAGTTATGGCCTGCTGCTGATTGTCGATTGCGGCGACGGGCACCATGTCGTGCTGGCTGGACTCGGGCGACTGGACGCCACCACCGGGGCGCGGTTGCTCCCCGGGGAGCCGGTCGGGGTCGTCGGCGACGGTGATGGAGGGCGCGGGCGGCTTTATCTTGAGCTCCGGCGCGGCGGCCATCCGGTCGATCCGCGGCCCTGGCTGGCGGGGGCGCGGGGCGGGTCGGGATGATCCGGCACCAGCCTTGCCGATCGGTAAGTCATGGACTTGCCAATTGGTAAGGCCGGTAACAGCAGTGTTTCAGCGCGGTTTCCGGCTGCACCCGGGGGTCGCCATGGGCTACAGCTTGATCTCTCGCGCGGGGGTGCTTTCCTGCCCCGCGCCACGGAAGGAAGGAATTCGGATGCGGCGCAGGAGCGTGACCTTCGCGGCTGTGGGCGCGGCCTTCGCGGCCGGTGTGGTCGTCGGACCGATGGTCGCGGCCTGGGCCCAGGACGGCGGTGGACGGGCTGAGACCTATCGCCTGCTGAACCTGTTCGGTGACGTATTCGAGCGCGTCCGCGCCGAATATGTCGAGCCGGTGAACGACCGCGACGCGATCGAGAACGCCATCCAGGGCATGCTCACCGGCCTCGATCCGCATTCCAGCTACATG
Source organism: Roseomonas sp. (assembly GCA_041914265.1). Classification (GTDB taxonomy): domain Bacteria; phylum Pseudomonadota; class Alphaproteobacteria; order Acetobacterales; family Acetobacteraceae; genus Neoroseomonas. The sequence goes on along the minus strand of JAYSDS010000243.1, from coordinate 1,380 downwards.
AATCCGCGCATGTATCGCGACATGCAGGTGCAGACGCGCGGCGAGTTCGGCGGCCTCGGCATCGAGGTCAGTCAGGAGAATGGCTACATCAAGGTCATCTCCCCCATCGACGACACGCCGGCCGCACGCGCCGGGGTGAAGCCGGGCGACCTGATCACGCACCTCAACGGCAATTCCGTGCAGGGCCTGTCCCTGCAGGAGGCGGTGGAGCAGATGCGCGGGGAACGCGGCACCGCCATCCGCATCACCATCCGGCGCGAGGGCGTGGAACGGCCGGTCGAGCTGTCCATCACCCGTGACGTGATCCGTCCGCAGGTGGTCCGCTTCCGGCTCGAACAGGGCGATATCGGCTATATCCGGCTGACCTCGTTCAACGAGCAGACCGAGGTCGGGCTGCGCCGCGCCATGCAGCAGCTTCGCCAGCAGGCGGGCGGCAACCTCAAGGGCATCGTGCTCGACCTGCGGAACAATCCGGGTGGGCTGCTCGACCAGGCGGTGCAGGTCTCGGACGACTTCCTCGAACAGGGGGAAATCGTGTCCACCCGCGCCCGCCGGGCCGAGGATGCTCAGCGCTGGAATGCCCGTTCGGGCGACATCGCGCAGGGGCTGCCGGTCGTGGTGTTGATCAATTCCGGTTCGGCCAGCGCCTCCGAAATCGTCGCCGGCGCGCTGCAGGACCATCGCCGCGCCATCGTCATGGGCGTGAAGTCCTTCGGCAAGGGCAGCGTGCAGACCGTCATGCCGATCCCCGGTAATGGCGCGATCCGCCTGACCACCGCGCGCTACTACACGCCGTCCGGCCGCTCCATCCAGGCGACCGGCATCGAGCCGGACATCGAGGTGCTGGCGACGCGCGAGGACGCCCAGCAGGCCGCGGCCGCCCGGCGTGACCGGGAAGCCGATCTGCGTCGCGCGCTGCGCAACGACAATGGGCGGGAGACGCCCGCCGCGCCGCCGCTGCCGCCGATGAACCTGCCCGCCGGGCTGGCCGACCGGATCCAGCGCATGCCGGCCGAAGGCGCCCCCGCCTTCGACCCGACCAAGCCCGAGACGGATCACCAGCTCCAGCAGGCGATCCAGCTCCTCCACGGCATCGCCGCGGCGCCGGCCAATCCGCAGCGCCGCGCCGCGCGCTGAGCCTTCCGGGGAAGGCGCGCGCCATGCGGGTGCCGGGCTGGGGGGTACTCGCGGCCTTCTGGGTCGCGGTAATCGGGGCCGGCGCCGGTGGCGCCATGTGGCTGGAACGACACGCGCCGCCGGAAACACCGGTGGCCGAAGCGCCCCCGCCAACCCCGGCGGCGGCGCCATCCGCTGGCGCGGCCGCCGATAGCCCGCCTGCTCCAGCGCCAGCCGCTACTGCGGCGGCCGAGGTCCCGGCCG
>JAYSDS010000242.1:0-5670 GCA_041914265.1 Roseomonas sp. | reverse complement strand
CCCCCCCCCCCCCCCCCCCCCCCCCCCCCCCCCCCCCCCCCCCCCCCCCGGTCCGCAGCGGATGCATCAATGCGACCCGGAAAGCCTCCCGGCCCCTGGCGGCGCAAAGGCACAGAACGACCCCGTATCCCGCCGGACGCCCTCACACCGTGAACTGTTCCACGATGATGCGTTCCGACAGTCCATGATCCGGGTCGAAGAGCAGCGTCAGGGACACGTCGCGCGCCTCGCGCACCTCAACGCGCGAGACGTCGCGCACCTCGGTGTAGTCCGCCACCGCGGCGACCGGCCGCTTGTCGCGTTCCAGGATCTCGAACACCACCTCGACATCGGACGGCAGCAGCGCGCCGCGCCAACGCCGGGGACGGAACGCCGACACCGGCGTCAGCGGCAGCAGGTTCGCTCCCAGCGGCACGATCGGCCCGTGCGCCGAGAGATTATAGGCCGTGCTGCCGGCCGGCGTGCTGATCAGAACGCCGTCACAGATCAGCTCCGCGAGGCGCTGCTTGCCGTCCACCAGGATGCGGATCTTCGCTGTCTGCCGGCTTTCGCGCAGCAGCGAGACCTCGTTGATGGCGAGTGCTTCGACGGGCGGGCCGCCATTGCAGAAGGCCTGCATGCGCAGCGGGTGGAGGGTGGACTCCTGCGCCGCGGCAATGCGCTCGGGCAGGTCTTCCTCGCGGTAATCGTTCATCAGGAAGCCGACCGATCCGCGGTTCATGCCATAGACCGGCACGCCCCGGCGCAGGAAGCGGTGCAGCGTTTCCAGCATGAAGCCGTCGCCACCGAGGGCGACGACCACGTCCGCCTTGTCCGGCGATGCGGCGCCGTAGCGCGCGGCGAGCGCTTCCTGCGCGCTGCGGGCGGCCTCGTTCTGCGCGGCGAGGATGGCGAGCTTCACGCGCCCGCCCTGGCGTGCCAGGCCTGCGCAGCCTCGCGATGCTGTTCGAGCGGCATGCCCGCGCGCACGCGCGCCATCAGCTTCGGGTCGATCCGTGCGGTCGCCCAGCCGATGCCGTCGGAACACTTCGCGACGACATGCCCCCAGGGGTCGGCGATCAGCGAATGGCCATAGACGCTGCGCGTCGCGCCGCGCTCGTCATAGGTGCCGTAGGACGCGGCGGCGATCATCCAGCATTGCGTGTCGATCGCGCGCGCGCGCAGCAGCGCCTCCCAATGGTCCTTGCCGGTCTGGAGCGTGAAGTTGGACGGCACGAGGATCGCCTCGGCCCCCATGCGGCGCAGGGTCAGGTACAGCTCCGGGAAGCGGATATCGTAGCAGATGGTGCAACCGAAGCGGATGCCGCCGGCCTCGAAAAAGGCGAGGTCGCCGCCGCCGCCATACAGCGCGCTTTCCTTGTAGCCCGTGCCATCGGGGGCGGTGATGTCGAACAGGTGAATCTTGCGGTATCGCGCGATCTCCGAGCCGTCGGGGCCGAAGACCAGCGTGGTGTTGAACAGCTTCTCCCCGCCATCCTCGATGATCGAGCCGCCATGGACCGTGATGCCATGCGCGCGGGCGAGGCCGCGCAGCATCTCATAGGCGGGGCCGCCTTCGTCGCCGGGGGACGGCAGGATTTCCGCCGCGGCACGGCGTGAATCGCGGCCGCCGCCGAGATTCGTCCAGGTCTCGGGCAGGGTGACGAGGCCGGGGCGGTCCGCCTCGATGGCTGCCTCGACCAGGCGGCGCGCCTGATCGAGATTGGCCGTCTTGTCGCTGCCCTGGTTCATCTGGATCACGGATACGCGCATGTCGCCCCCGACAGGTTGGAGGGGCCTTGCCCTTCCAAGCCACCCCACCAAAGGCCGAAAGGCCTGTGGAAACCAATAGCTGGCATTGGGCACCGATACCGCAACGCCGCGCCGGCCCCTTTGCGAGCATCGGCGCGGCATCCACGCCCCGCGCCGGAAAGGAGGTTACCAAAGGCCTTTCCGCCTTCGGCAGAGGAGGTCCGGAGGGGGCGAAACCCCCTCTGGCGTCTCCTCACGCCTCCCGATCCGTCCGTGGCCAATCCAGCCTGGGCTCCGCGCGGCCGCCACGGGCCGCCGGCCGCGCTGGCGGCGGCGGCACGGGCGGGGATGCCCGGAACTCCGGCTCGGACACCCGCGACGTCGCGCGGGGGGGAGCGACGTAATCGTCCTCCACGGTCGCGCGCGCGGCCGACAGGGTCGGTCCCTGCCGCATCATGGCGCGGATGTCGCTGCGCAGGTCGGCGAGCTCGGCCTCGATCGCCTCCAGTCGCGACTTCACGCCGAAGACAGAGAAGGGCATGGCCAGGAAGGCGAGGATCGAGATTGCGATCGCGACCAGCAGCACGATGCCCACCCAGGGCGGCATGCCCGGTATCGACAGCTTCTCGACCAGTTCCTGAAGCATTCTATCAGCCGCCCGTCATGCTCATGTGGCGTGCGACGGCCGGGCGCTTGTGCCGGCGGTCGATCACGAAATCATGCCCCTTGGGCTTGCGCGCGATGGCGTCGCGGATCGCCTGGGCCAGCACCGCGTCATCCGCCGACGGGTCCCGCAGCAGCTCGCGGAACTCCGCAGCATCATCCTGGCCAAGGCACATGAAGAGCGTTCCGGTGCAGGTCAGGCGCACGCGGTTGCAGCTCTCGCAGAAATTGTGGGTCATCGGCGTGATGAAGCCGAGCCGCCCGCCGGTTTCCTTCACCGTGGCGTAGCGCGCCGGCCCGCCGGTCCGGTAGTCGCTCTCCTCCAGCGTCCAGCGCTGGCGCAGGCGGGATCGCACGAGGGAGAGCGGCAGGTACTGGTCCGTCCGGTCGCCGCTGATGTCGCCCATCGGCATGGTCTCGATCAGGCAGAGATCGAAACCGTGCTCGCCGCACCAGGCGATCATGCGGTCGAATTCGTCCTCGTTCACACCCTTCAGCGCGACGGCATTGATCTTCACGGCCAGGCCCGCGGCCTTGGCGGCGAAGATGCCGTCCAGCGTCTGTTCGAGCTTGCCCCACCGCGTGATGGCGGCGAAGGCGGCAGGGTCGAGCGTATCGACCGAGACGTTGATGCGCCGCACCCCGGCCGCGAAGAGGTCATCCGCCATCTTCGTGAGCTGCGTGCCGTTGGTGGTGATGGTCAGCTCGCGCAGCCCGCCGGCACCGATGCGTGCCCCGAGGCTGCGCACCAGGGTCATCACGCCCTTGCGGACCAGGGGCTCGCCGCCCGTCAGGCGGATCTTGTCGGTACCGAGAGCGATGAAGGCGCCGCAGAGCCGGTCGATCTCCTCGAGCGTCAGGATGTCCCGCTTGGGCAGGAAGGTCATGTCCTCCGCCATGCAGTAGACGCAGCGAAGGTCGCAACGGTCGGTCACCGAGACACGCAGGTAGCTCACCGTCCGCCCGAAGGGGTCGGTCAGGCCGGTTGCGACGGTGTCGGTCATGCCCATGGTCGGGATTTGGGGCCGAAGGCCCCATGGCTGCAAGTCCCCATCGGTGCCCGGACCCGGGGCGCCCCGGTGCGCTCCGGCCGGCTCCGGGTCAGGCGGCAGGCGGGCGGCGGTCCGTGGCGGTGGCAGGAACCTTCTCCATCGCCCGCTTCGCCGCGGCGGAGGCCAGCGGAGCGCCGCTTTCGAAGCCGGTTAGGGCCTCTTCGCGACGCACGCATCGGGCAGGTGACCGCGCCTTCATGGTCGGGGAATCCCGAAACCGGCGTGCCCAGTCATGAAAAAGGAGCGCAGCAGCTTTCCGCCGAAGGACTCGCTCCGATGGCGTGAGGCAGGTTCGCATCCCTGAGGTCTTCGACCGATCCCCGGGGTCTCGGCCGGCGCCGGGCCGGCCGGGAGGGCCTTCTTCTATCCCAACAGCGCCCGAGATCCGGCCAACATCAGCACCCCCATGGCGAAGGGGCGGTAGAGCCGCTCCGGGATCACATGGAACAGCCGCGCGCCGATCGGCACGGACAGCAGCATCACCGGCAGCAGGATCGCGAGCCGCACCAATGCGGTCGCATCCACCAACCCGCCGAGAACCGGCGCAATGACCGAGACCACGGCGATGGTGGCGAAGAACATGATGAGGTTGGCGCGGTGCCGCCTGGCGTCCTCGAGCCCCGCCAGCAGGTACAGGATGACCGGCGGTCCGCTCATGCCGGTCGAGCCCTTGAGCAGCCCGGCCGCGGTCCCGACCGCGACGTTCAGCCCGAGCGGGCGTGAGCCGTGATAGCGCCAGCCCGACATGAGCAGCAGGCCGAAGATCAGCACGAAGCCGCCGATGAAGCGTCGCAGCGCTTCCCCATCGACGGAGAACAGGATCCAGGCGCCGAGTGGCGTCGCGACCGCCGCGGCGCCGCCAAGCGGCAGCACCACCCGGCGATCCGCATCCTTGATGGCCGATGGCAGCAACTGCACCGAGACCAGCAATTCCATCAGCAGCATCACCGGCACGCCCGCCCGCGGACCCCAGAGCAGGGAGTAGATGGGCGCGAGGATCACCGCCGTACCGAAGCCAGAATAGCCTCGCATCAGCCCCGCCACGATGGTGGCCAGCACGGCGCCCAGCAGCCGCCAATCGGCCAGCGTCGTGGCCGCGGCCTCAGCCAGGCTGTTCACGGGCGATCGTCCTCCACCGGTTCCAGATCCACGACGGCGGCGTTGATCAGAACCTTGCCGGCGTGCTCGAAGTTGACGGTGATGCGCTGCCCTGCCACGGACTGGACCTGCCCAATTCCCCATTCGGGCCGCGCTGGGAGGCGCACGCGCATGCCTGGTTCGATGGTCGTCACGGCCCTGCCGGTAATGTGGCGTCAGGACCGCAGAGGATACCGTTCGCAGCCGCGATGCAAGGGATGCACCGTATGACGACCGCGCCGCCGACGGCCGATCTTCTTCTCGCGCGGCAGGTGGGGCTGCGCCTGTGCCATGACCTGGGCGGGGTGGTGGGCACCATCGCCAATGCGCTCGACATGATGGAAGGCGTCGGTGGCGAGGCGGCGAGCCTCGCGCAGGATGCGGCGGATGTGCTGCGCCGGCGGCTCATCCTGTGGCGCGCGCTGCTGGGTGGGCAGGGCGAGGCGACGCTGGGCGCGACGCTCGCCTTGCTCGAGGGACAGCTTGCGGGGGGGCGCGCCGTCGCCGAGACCGGCGGCCTCGATCCCACTCTGGTGCTGCCCGAGGACATGGTCCCCGCGGTGCTCGCCGCCATGCTGCTGGGGGGCGAATCGCTGCCGCGCGGCGGGCGCGTCTGCCTGGCCGGGGATCCGGCGCGCGAACTTGCCGTCTGGCCGGACGGGCAGCGCGCGGCCTGGCCGCCAGCCCTGGTGCGGGCGCTGGCGGGGGAAATGCCGAGCGACGCGATGGGGCGGGATGTGCTGGTGGTCTGGCTCTGCGCCGTGGCCGGGCCCGCCGGCGTCCGGCTGAGCCTCGCCATGCCGGCGGGCGGGCCCGCCGCCGGGCCGCTGATGCTGACCATGCCCGGGTAAGGTGCCCGCTGTGGAATTGAAGGGGCGTTGCCCCTCCAAGCCACCCTGGCAAAGTCCAAAAGACCGTTGCAAACCTCCGCTTGGCGCTTTGCGGCACTGAAAGAACCGGTGCCGAAACCCGCTCTTGCGCACGAAACGCGGTGCGAGGGGTCGGCATGGACGTCGCGCTCGGTGCCAAGTACCGGCGGTCCAGGCCACACTGTGGCCTGGCGGGGTGGTCCGGAGGGGCGGCGCCC
>JAYSDS010000241.1:0-5695 GCA_041914265.1 Roseomonas sp. | reverse complement strand
AAGGCCTTTCGGCCTTTGCTGGGGTGGCTTGGAGGGGCAAAGCCCCTCCAACTCCCACCGCGGAACAGTCAGGAATGCCCTTCGGCCCGTGGTGGGGCGAGCCTCTCCGGCCTCAGTCCGCCTGGATGTTGTTCCGCCGGATCACCTCGCCCCATTTCTGGCCTTCGCTGGCGATGAACGCCCCGAAGGCTTCCGGGCTGTTGCCGCCGGGGATGGCGCCTTGCTGGTTCAGGCGGTGCCGCACTTCCTGGTCCTGCAATGCCGCGATGGCCGCGCGGCGCAGCGCCGCGAGTGGCTCCGCCTGGGTGCGGGCCGGTGCGACCAGCCCGTGCCAGTTGCTGGCATCGACGCTGGGCAGGCCGAGTTCGGCGAAGGTAGGGACGTCCGGGATCCAGGACAGGCGTTCGGGCGTGCCGACCGCGAGCGCGCGCATCGTCCCGGCCTGGATATTGGGCAGCAGCACCGGCAGGTCGGCGAAGCCGAGCTGCACCTCGTTGCGCAGGATCGCCGTCGCGAGCTGCCCGCCGCTGTTGTAGGAGATATGGACGATGTCGATGTTGGCCGCCGCGCGGAGCTGCTCGGCGGCAAGGTGCGGCATCGAGCCGCTCCCGGTCGATCCGAAGTTCAGCGCCCCCGGCCGGGCCCGGGCCCCCGCGATCAGGTCCTGCAGGCTCCGGAAGGGTGACGCGCCGGGCACGACCAGCGGTTCCGGCACCAGCACGGCAAGGGTGATGGGCGCGAGGTCGGTGACCGGGTTGTATGGCGTGCCGCGACCGAGATGAGGCGAGATGGCGAGCGCCCCCGCGCTGCCGATGCCGAAGGTGTAGCCATCGGTCGCGGCCTTCGCGACCACATCCACGCCGGTCACCCCGCCCGCGCCGGCGCGGTTCTCGACCACCACCGGTTGGCCGAGGCTTGCCGCCATATGGGGTGCGATGACGCGGGCGACGATGTCGCTCGGCCCGCCGGCGGCGAAGGGAACGACGAAGCGGATGGGGCGGGAGGGGAAGCGGTCCTGCGCCAGGGCCGGCGCGGCGGCGGCACACAGGCCGAGGACGGCGGCGAGCGTCGCGGTCAGTCTCATTCTTGGATCCTCCTTGCGTCGAACCTTGCCAGGCGCGTCAGGGCGCCGGGAAATCCGGGTCCTCGAGTTCCGGCGCGATGCTGCCGGGGATGCCGAGTTCGAAGGTGTTCAGGGTGAGCGCGACCAGGCAGTAGTAGCCGAGGATGCCCACCAGCTCGACCATGCCGGCCTGGCCGAGCGCGGCGACGCCGGCCTCGTAGAGCGGCTGCGGCACCCGGCCTGTCTTCAGCAGCGTGGTCGAGACGTCGTAGACCGCCTGTTCGCGCGCATCGCGCAGGGTTGGCGTGCGGCGGGCGGCGATGGCGGCGATGACCTCGGGGTCCATGCCGGCCTTCAGCCCTTCGCGCTTATGCGCGGTCCATTCGTGGTGCGACGTCCAGTGGCGGCCGCAGACCAGGATGGCGAGTTCCGACAAGCGCGGTTCCAGGCTGGTCTGGTAGCGCAGCAATTCGCCGAGCTTCTGCGCCCGGCTGGCGAGCGCCGCGTTCTGGATCCAGGCGACCATCGGTGCGGGGACACGGCCGCGGATGCCGGAGACGGCCTCGGCGCAGGCCGCCTTCTGTTCCGGGGTCATCGCCTCTTCGGGCGGCAGGTCCAGGCGGGGCATGGCGGCGTTCCTCGACAGGGCGGGAACGCGGCGCGGCCCGGCCGCGTCAGGGTGCGATCGGTCTTTCCGGAGTTCCTCTGCCGAATCCTATAGGCTGCAATTCCATGCGCCGGAAGTATCTTCCGCCATGCGAAGTTCCGCGGTCACCGCAAGCCGTCCCGCACCCGATCTAGCAGATAGGGAAAGAAGGGGTTCCAGGTGATGCGGGCGAAGTGGTTGGCGTCCATCACCAGCACGCCCCGCTCCCCTCGGACGGCGATCGCCCCGAGGGCGACACCCATCGCGTCCGCCGGATCCGGCTCGCCGCCATAGAGCCCGTCGCCGGCCGGGAAGGGCAGCGCGACATGGGAGAGGGAATAGACCGTGCCCGGCCAGGCTAGGCCGAGCGGCTGCATCGCCTCCTCGGTACTGCCGGCGGGGGTGCGCCGCGCGGCCGCGGCCAGCCCGTCCCCCTCATTGCCCACGACGGTCACGGCGAAGCGCCGCGGCGCGGGCGGCAGGATCCGCCCCAGCGCCGCATCGGCCCCGGGGGCGAAGAGCGGCCCGAACTTCACCGACCGATTGAGATCGAACAGCACCACCTCGCTGCCGTTGTCGGGCAACAGCGCATAGAGGCGTGAGAGCACGGCCGGGGTGGAGACGGTCGCATCCACCACCGACTGGAAGGTCAGCACCGGCGGCAGGGCGCCAAGCCGCCCGGCGCGGGCGAGGCTGTCGAGCTGCGCCTGCAGCGCCGTGGTCAGCCGATGCGTCTGGCGCGCCGCGTTCACCGGGAAGGAGTTGAACTTGAAGGGGTTGAACTCCGGCAGGATGTCGAGCCAGGCGGCCTTGGCGAAGCGCGGCAGGAAGGCCGGCAGCCCGGCGAGCCCCGCGAAGCGCGCGAAGGCCGTGACCCCCACCATGGGGGAGACCAGCACCACCCGGTTCGCCTGCGGCAGGCGCGGATCCTCGATGGCGTCCAGCGCGTGCTTCAGCGCCAGCGCCCCGCCATTGGAATAGCCGACCAGGTGCAGCGGCCCCGTTGGCACGCGCGCGCGTGCGGTGCGCACGGCGAGGCGCGTCGCGGCCATCCAATCCTCCCACACCGCCTCGGTGAGGCCCGCCGGGACCATGCCGTGGCCGGGCATGCGCATGCCGATGGCGACGAAGCCGGCGTCGCGATACGCCTCGGCAAGGTGACGCAGGCTGAAGGGCGCATCCGTCAGCCCATGCAGGAAGACCGCCGCGCCGACAGGCGGGCCGGCGGGTTCGAGGATGAAGGAACGGTTCCAGTCCTGCGCGAAGCGCGCCGCGTTCACCGGACTGTCGGCGAACCACCGATTGGCCGCGACTCGCTCCTCGGGGGCCAGCCGATCCGTCACCGCGGCGCGGGTCGCGGCGAAGGCGGCATCCTCGGCCGCGATCCAGCCGCGCCAATCCGCCGCGTCCGTCTCCGCCAGCGAGAGCTCCGGCGGGACGAATTCATGCCACGGGCCAAGCGGCGGGCCGCTCTGCACATCCCAGGCCCGGAACAGCGCGATAAGCAGGATCAGCCCGGCCAGGCCCAGCGCGACGCGCTTCAGGCCGCGGGTGAGGAAACCGATCATGACAACTCCGTGCAGCCCTTGCGCCATGCTTCGCCGCCATGGAGGCTGCGCGCAACCTCTCGACACGATGCGTGGAACCGTATGACCAGAGACAGCGCCCTCCGCACAATGGCCGGAATCATCACGGCCATCCTGCTCGCCGCCGCGCTGTCGGTCGCCGAATCGGTCCTCGCCCCCATTGCCTTCGCGCTGTTCCTCATCGCGCTCGCCTGGCCGTTGCAGCGGGGGCTGGAACCGATGCTGGGCGGGGCGATCGCGATGGTCGTCACGCTGTTGGTGACGCTGGCGGTGGTGGCGGTGATGGTGTGGCTGGCCGCCTGGGGCTTCGGGCGCGTCGGCGCCTGGGTCATCACCAACGCCGCCATGCTGCAGGAGATGTACCTGCGCAAGCTGGAATGGGCCGCCCAGCAGGGGGTCGAGATCGCCCCCGTGCTGGCCGAGCATTTCAACGCGCGATCCCTGGTGCGGCTGGCGCAGACCATGCTGGGCCAGTTCCAGGGGCTGCTGACCTTCGTCGCGGTGACGCTGGTCTTCATGATCCTCGGCCTGCTGGAAACCGGGGGAACCGCGCGGCGGCTGCAATCCATGGGCGGCACCGCCGCCGCCCTGCTCGAGGCGCTGGCCGAGACCGGGGCGAAGCTGCGGACCTACATGGCCGTGCGGACGGTGATGAGCGTGCTGACCGGCATCGCCGTCGGTCTCTTCGCCTATGCCATGGGCCTCGAGCTCGCCGCCGAGTGGGGCGTGATCGCCTTCGTGCTGAACTACATCCCCTTCATCGGCTCCTTCCTCGCCACCCTGTTCCCGACGGTCTTCGCCATCCTGCAATTCGGGTCCTGGCAGTCGGCGATCACGGTCTTCGCCTGCCTGCAGGTCATCCAGTTCCTCTCGGGCAGCTACATCGAGCCGATCCTGGCGGGCGCCCGGCTTGCCATCTCGGCCTTCATGGTGCTGGTCGCGGTGTTCGTCGGTGCCTTCCTCTGGGGTGTCCCGGGGGCGTTCATCGGTGTGCCGGCGCTGATCGCCGCGTTGACGATCTGCGAGCGTTTCGAAGGCAGCCGCTGGTTCGCCCAACTGCTGTCGGGGAAATGAAGGAAGAGGGGGAGGAGGCGGTGGTGGTGACACAGGCTTCGCGGCGCCTGCTCGCATGCATGATGGTCATGCTGCTGACGCTGACGGGCTGCGGCAGCATCCAGCGCCTCGATCCACCGCCGCTCGCCGCGACGCAGTCCCTGCCGATCGTCGGCATCGACAACGCGCGCTTCTGGCCCGATTCCGACACCGCGCCGTTGCTGCGCGAGATCGAGCAGTTGCGCACGCGCCAGACGCAGGTCGCCGGGCCGCGCCAGCCCCTGCCGGCGCGCAACTTCCTCGCCCTGTCGGGGGGCGGCGACAACGGGGCCTTCGGCGCCGGGCTGCTGGTGGGCTGGACCGCCTCCGGCCGCCGCCCGGCCTTCGATGTGGTGACGGGCATCTCGGCCGGGGCGCTGATCGCGCCCTTCGCTTTCCTTGGCCCTGCCTACGACCCGCAACTGCGCGACGTCTTCACCGAGGTCGCGCCGCAAGACGTGATCCAGATGGGCAGCATGCTGCGCGCCGTGCTGTTCGGGGAGGCGCTGGCCGATACCTCGCCGCTCTATCGCCTGATCGAGCGGCATGTGAACCAGGCCATGATGGACGCCATCGCCGTCGAGTACGGGCGCGGCCGGCTGCTGCTGATCGGCACCACCAACCTCGATCTCGGCCGGCCGGTGCTGTGGAACATCGGCGCCATCGCGGCGAGCGGGCATCCGCAGGCGCTGGAACTCTTCCGCCGCATCCTGCTGGCCTCGGCCTCCATCCCCGGCGCCTTCCCGCCGGTGCTGGTGGATGTGGACGTCGCGGGCCGCGCCTATCAGGAGATGCATGTCGATGGCGGGGCGTCGATCCAGATGTTCCTCTACCCGCCGACGCTGTCCCTCGCGCCCGAGGCACGCAGCCGCCGGCCCGCCCGCGACCGCACGGCCTGGGTGGTGCGCAACGGGCGGCTCGATACGGAATGGGCGGCGACGAACCGCTCCATCCTCGGCATCGCGTCGCGCTCGGCCTCCACGCTGCTGCATTTCAGCGCGGTGAACGACATCACGCGCATCTTCCTGACCACGCAGCGCGACGGGGTGAATTTCCGCCTCGCCTATATCGGGCCGGATTTCGACGCACCCCGGTCGGAGCCGTTCGAGACGGCCTATATGCGCGCGCTGTTCGACTACGGATACAGGCACGGGCTGGAAGGTGTCTGGGCGGATTCACTGCGGCCGATCGGGTCGATCGAACGGAACAGCGACGGGCGGTGAGGGGCGGCGCGCCGGGGAGGGGCTTTGCCCCTCCCCGGACCCCACCCCAGCAAAGGCCGAAAGGCCTTTGCAAACCTCAACCTGG
>JAYSDS010000240.1:0-5743 GCA_041914265.1 Roseomonas sp. | reverse complement strand
CCCGCCCCCCCCCCCCCCCCCCCCCCCCCCCCCCCCCCCCCCCCCCCCCCCCCACAACGCGTTACGCCGCCTGGAACACCCCACCCTCGGCGCTGAGCGCCGCAAGGTGGTGGTCCATGTCGCCAAAGCTGTTCTCGATGACGGTCAGCCGCTTGAGGTAGTGCCCGCCGGCATATTCCATCGTCATGGCGATGCCGCCATGCATCTGGACCGTCTGCTGGCCGACGAAGCGGGCGTTGCGGCCCACTTCGATCTTCACCGCGCGCATCTGGCGGCGGCGTTCCCCGGCATCCTGCTCGCTCGCCAGCATCGCCGCGAGCATCGCCATGGAGCGCGCCTGCTCGAGGCAGACCATCATCTCCGCCGCGCGGTGCTGCAGCGCCTGGAACGATCCGATCGGCCGGCCGAACTGCTTGCGCGTCTTGAGGTAGTCGACCGTCAGGTCCTTCGCCGCCTCCATGCAGCCGACGGCTTCGGCGGCCAGCGCGGCCAGCGTCTCGTCCACCACCTTCTCGACCAGCGCGATGCCGCCGCCCGAGCCGGTCAGCAGCGCATCGGCACCAACCTTCACATGGTCGAAGGTGATGTCCGCCGCGCGCTGCCCGTCCGAGGTCGCGAAGCCGCGCCGTGAGACGCCCTTCGCATCCGCCGGCACCAGGAAGACGCCGATGCCGTCACGATCGCGCTGCGCCCCGGACAGGCGCGCCGTGACGACCAACTGATCCGCGGTGTCGCCATGCACGACGACGCCCTTGCGGCCTTCGATGACGTAGCCGTCGCCGTCCTTCTTCGCCGTGGTGGCCACGTCGTGCAGGTCGAAGCGCGACTGCTTCTCCGTATGCGCGAAGGCGAGCAGCAGCTTGCCCTCGGCGATCTGCGGCACCAGCGCGCCGCGCTGTTCCGCGGAAGCGCCGTGGCGCAGGAAGCCGCCGCCCATCACCACGGTGGAGACGAAGGGTTCGAGCGTGAGGGTCCGGCCCATCTGTTCCGTGACGATCATCGTCTCGACGGCGCCATAGCCGAGGCCGCCATCCTCTTCGGCGAAGGGCATGCCGAGCAGGCCGAGTTCGGCATAGGCCGCCCAGACGTCGCGCGACCAGCCGGTCTCGGACTTCATGTAGGCCTTGCGCTGCTCGAAACCGTACTTGTCCTTCAGCAGCTTCGCCAGGCTGTCCTGGAGAAGGCGCTGATCTTCGGAGAGATCGAAATCCATGTGTGTCAGAGTCCCCGAGGGTCGCGCTTGCGCGAGCCGTTAAAGACCAAGGAACGCTTTGGCCATGATGTTCTTCTGGATCTCGGTGGATCCGCCGTAGATGCTCTGCTTGCGCCAGTTGAAATAGGTCGCCTGCGAGAGCGTCTGCCAGTCGTCCGCCACCGCGGGCTCGTTGCGGCCATCGGCTTCCGGATCGTCCGGCGCGACCATGCCGTACGGCCCTGCCGCCATGACATAGAGTTCGCTGATCGCCTGCTGCAGCTCCGTCCCGCGGATCTTCAGCACCGACGATGCCGGGTTCGGCTTGCGCTGGCTGAGCTGCCGGTTCTCGTCGGCCAGCACGCGCAGCGTGGTCATCTCCAGCGCCTTGAGCTGCACCTCGACATCCGTGAGGCGCGAGCGGAAGCGTGGGTCTTCCATGATCGGCCGCCCGCCGCCGGGCGCTTCCTTCGCGATCAGCTTCAGCCGGCGGATGCGCTCCTTGGAGGCTCCCACGCGCGCCTGGCCGGTACGCTCGTTCGACAGCAGGAACTTCGCGCAATCCCAGCCGCGATTCTCGGTGCCGATCAGGTTCGCGACCGGGATCTTCACATCGTCGAGGAAGACCTCGTTCACCTCATGCGCGCCATCGACCGTGATGATCGGCCGCACGGTGATGCCCGGCGTCTTCATGTCGGCGATGAGGAAGGAGATGCCTTCCTGCTGCTTCGCCGCGCCCGGATCGGTGCGCACCAGCAGGAAGATCCAGTCCGCATGCTGGGCGAGCGTCGTCCAGGTCTTCTGCCCGTTCACGACATAGTGGTCGCCCTCCCGCACCGCGCGGGTCTTCAGCGAAGCGAGGTCCGACCCCGCGCCGGGCTCGGAGAAGCCCTGGCAGAACCACAGGTCGAGGCTCGCGATCTTGGGCAGGAAGTGCTTCTTCTGCTCCTCGGTGCCGAAGGCGATCATCACCGGCCCGAGCATGTTCGCATTGAAGCCCAGCGGCGATGGCGCCGGGGTGGACTGGATTTCCTCGGACAGGATGAAGCGCTTGATCGCGCTCCAGGGCTGCCCGCCCCATTCCACGGGCCAGTGCGGCACGGCCCAGCCCTTCTCGTACAGGCGCTTCTGCCAATCGATCTGCATCGCCCGGGTGGGCGTGCGGCCGGAGGCCATGCGCTCGCGCGTCTCGGCCGGCAGGTTGGCGTCGATCCAGTCGCGCACTTCCTGGCGGAAGGCGCGTTCCTCGTCGGTGAACCGGAGTTCCACGGTCGTTGCTCCCGTTTATGCCTTGGCCGCGGCGGTCATGCCCGCGAAGGTCCCGCCCTCGGCCGCCAGCTTCTCGATCAGCGCGGCGGGCTTCAGATTGGCATCGTTCGTCGCTGCCGCGTAGTGGGCAAGTTTGTCGCGCACCGCCTTCAGCCCGATGGAATCCGCCCAGAACATCGGCCCACCCCGGAAGGCCGGCCAGCCGAAGCCGTTGCAGAACACCACGTCGATGTCGATGGGCCGATAGGCCACCCCTTCCTCGAGGATGCGCGCGCCCTCATTCACCATGGGCAGCAGCATGCGTTCCAGGATCTCCTCATCCGAGATCTTGCGGCGCCGGACCTGCATCTTCTCCGCCACGTCGAGGATGATCTTCTCGACCTCCGGATCGGGGATGCGGGTGCGCTTCTCGTCGTACATGTACCAGCCCTTGCCGGTCTTCTGCCCGAAGCGGCCGAGGGCGACGACGGCATCGGCCACCGGCGCCACGGTCCCGCGCGCCTTGCGCACCGCCGCCCCGATGTCGAGGCCCGCGAGGTCGCCCGTCGCGAGCGGGCCCATCGCCATGCCATAGCCTTCCATCACCTTGTCGATGTCCTGCGGCAGGCAGCCTTCCAGCAGCAGCTTCTCGACCTGCGGGCCGCGCTTGCCGGTCATGCGGTTGCCGACGAAGCCGTCGCAATTGCCCACCAGCACGGGCAGCTTGCCGATGCGCTTGCCGAATTCCGTCGCGGTCGCGATCGTCGCCCAGGACGATTTCGACCCGCGGACATTCTCCAGCAGGCGCATGACGTTGGCCGGGGAGAAGAAATGCATCCCCACCACCAGTTCCGGCCGCGAGGTCGCCGAGGCGATCTGGTCCACATCGAGCGTCGAGGTGTTTGAGGCGAGGACGACCCCCGGCCGCGCCGCCTTGTCCAGCCGCGCGAAGACTTCCTTCTTGACCTCCATGTTCTCGAAGACGGCCTCAATGACGAGATCGGCCTTCGCGACGGTGCCTTCGAAATCGGTGCTGCCGGTCAGCAGCGCCTTGCGCTTCTCGTACTCGGCCTGTGACAGGCGCCCCGAGGCGACGGTGCGCTCCCAATTCGCGTGGCAGCGTGCGAGGCCCTTCTGCAGCGCCTCCTCGGTCATCTCGACAATGGTCACCGGCACGCCGAAATTGGCCGCGGACATCGCGATGCCGCCACCCATGGTGCCGCCGCCGATCACCACCAGCTTCTCGACCGGCAGCGACTTCGCATCGGCCGGCTGGCCGGGGATGCGCAGCACCTCGCGCTCGCCGAAGAAGATGTGGCGCAGGGCCTTGGACTGCTCGCCCGAGACGAGGGCCTGGAACAGGTCGCGTTCCTTCGCGAGGCCCTGCTCGAAGGGCAGCGTGAAGGAGGCCCGTACCGCCTCGGCGCAGCCCTTGGGGCTTTCCTGGCCGCGCGTGCGCTTCAGCAGCCCGGCGATGACCGCATCGTAGGCCGCCGCATCCTGGCCCTCGATCCGGTCCGTCCGGTTGCGGGCCAGGGTGAAGGTCTTGCCAATATTCGCCTTGGCCCAGGCCACGGCGCCGGCTTCCAGATCGCCCTCGACGATCGCATCGACGAAGCCGAGCTTCACCGCCTGCTCGGCCTTCACCGGGTCGCCGGAGACGATGATCTTCGCCGCCGCTTCCGCACCGATCAGCCTCGGCAGGCGCTGGGTGCCGCCGGCGCCGGGGACGAAGCCGCGCTTGACCTCCGGCAGGCCCACCTGCGCGCCCGGTGTCGCCACCCGCGCATGGCAGGCCAGCGCCAGTTCCAGCCCACCGCCCAGTGCCGAGCCATGGATCGCGGCGACCACGATGCCCGGATATCCCTCGATCGCATCGAAGACATCGGTCAGCGAGGGCGGCACCCGCGGCTTGCCGAATTCGGTCATCTCGGCCCCGGCGGAATACATCCGCCCCGAGCCGATCAGCACGACGGCCTTCGCCCCCCCGGCCTTCGCCGCGTTCAGCCCGGCCAGAAGCCCGGCCCGGACCTCGGTCCGCAGTGTGTTCACGGGCGGGTTGGCAATGCGCAGCACATGCACATCGCCCTTCGCCTCATGCTGGACGAAGTCCGCATCCTGGGCCACTGGCGTCACTCCCCTTGGCTATTCCGTTCCATCGATCCGACCGATCGGTCGGGCCGGAGTGTCGTGCAGGATGCGCGCCTGGGCAAGTGTCGCAGGATGCGCGCCCGGTTGCCGTGCGGCGCGCGCCGTGCTGCGCTGCACGCCTGAACCAAACGGGAGCGTAACGCCAATGACCCTCTTCGACCTGGCCGGCAAGGTCGCCATCGTGACCGGCGGCAGCCGCGGCATCGGCCGCGCCATCTGCGAACGCCTGGCCGAGCACGGCGCCAAGGTCGTCGTCTCCTCCCGCAAGGTCGAGGCCTGCCAGGAGGTGGTGGACGCCATCGCGGCGAAGGGTGGCACCGCCATCGCCGTCGCCTGCAACATCGGCCGCAAGAACGAATGCCAGGCGCTGGTCGATGCCGCCATCGCCGCCTGGGGCCAGGTGGACATCATGGTGTGCAACGCGGCGATCAACCCGCATTTCGGCCCCGCCACGACGATGCCCGACGAGATCTTCGACAAGATCATGGCGTCCAACATCAAGTCGAACCTCTGGCTGGCCCACATGACCGCGCCGGGCATGGCCGAACGCGGCGGCGGGTCGATCGTCATCGTCTCCTCGATCGGGGGGTTCCGCGGATCGCCGGTGCTCGGCGCCTATGCCATCTCGAAGGCGGCGGACATGCAGCTCGTGCGCAACCTCGCGGTCGAATGGGGGCCGAAGAACGTGCGCGCCAACGCCATCGCGCCAGGCCTGATCCGCACCGACTTCGCCCGCGCGCTGTGGGAGGATCCCGGCATCTACAAGAAGCGCACGAAGGACACGCCCCTGAAGCGCATCGGCGAACCGGACGAGATCGCGGGCGCGGCCGTGTTCCTGGCCTCGGCGGCGGGGTCGTTCATGACGGGTCAGACGATCGTGATCGACGGCGGCGTGCTGGCCGGGCCACCGAGCCGGTCGGACGACGAATAGCGCCAGACGGGACCGGGAGGGGCGCCGCCCCTCCCATCGTCACCACCCCCGCTGGATCGGCGGCTTCACGCTGATCCCCGGCGCCTGCCCCGGCACGCGCGGCGCTGGCCGCGGTGGCTGCGCCGCCTGCGAGGAACGCGACGCCGAGGAGGGCGCGCTATCCGGATCCGGCGGCGGCGGAGGCGTGGGCAGCGCCGCCACGGGCGGTGGATTCGGTGCCG
>JAYSDS010000239.1:0-5865 GCA_041914265.1 Roseomonas sp. | reverse complement strand
GCCTTTGGGGCGGGGGGGCCGGCCGCCTTGGGTTGTTTTGCATGGGATTTGGGGCTTTTGGGGGGTTGTTTGGTCGGTGGCCAACCCCCCACTCGCTTCCTCAGCGGAAGCCGCCACGTCATCAGAAAGGCCTTCCGACCTTTGGTAGGGAGAGGAGCACAGCCCCTCCCCCGTCGCGTCAGCGCATCGGCAGCGCGTAAAGCAGCCCGCCATCCGTCCACAGCCGGTTCGGCCCACGTGGCAGGGCGACCGGCGTGTTTTCGCCCATCGTGCGTTCGTACAGCTCGCCATAGTTCCCGACGGCGCGGATCACATTGTACGCCCAGGCCGGGTCGAGCTTGATCGACTGGCCGAGTTCCGGTGTCACGCCCAGCAGGCGGCGCGTGTTCGGGTTCACGCTGCTGCGGCGCTGTTCCTCGGCATTCGCCTGGGTGATGCCCTGTTCCTCCGCCTCGATGACGGCGGTGGTGTACCAGCGCACGATGTCGAACCAGTTGTCGTCGCCGCGACGGACATAGGCGCCATAGGGCTCCTTGCTGAAGCGTTCGGGCAGGATGACCCAGTCGCGCGGGTTGGGCATGGCGGCGCGCGTGCCGGCGAGCTGGGAGGCATCCGTGCCGAAGCTGTCGCAGCGCCCGGCGGCCAGGGCGGCGGCGGCTTGGTCGGTCCGTTCGAAGACCACAGGCTGGAAGCGCACATTGACCGAGCGGAAGTAGTCCGCCGTCACCTGTTCGTTGGTCGTGCCCTGGATCAGGCAGATCGTAGCGCCTTCCATGTCGCGCACGCGCTGCACGCCGGCATTGGCGCGTACCATGAAGCCGTGCCCGTCATAGAAGTAGGTGGTGACATGCCGCAGCCCGAGCGTGGTGTCGCGCAGCATGGTCTGGGTAGAGGTGCGGAACAGCACGTCGATCTCGCCCGACCCCAGCGCGGTGAAGCGCGTGGAGGAAGACAGCGGCACGAACCGCACCTTGGACGGGTCGTTGAAGATCGCGGTCGCCAGGCCGCGGCAGAGATCCACATCCATCCCCTGCCACACGCCCCGGCTGTCCGGCAGCGCGAAGCCGGCGACGCCGGTATGGATGCCGCAGATCAGTTGCCCGCGGGCGCGCACGGCATCGAGCGTCGGGCTCGGAATGTTGCTTTGCGCCTCGGCGGCGCCGGCGAAGGCAAGGCAGGCCGCTGCGAAGCCGGCTGCGAGGCCGCGTTTGAAGAACATCGGACGCTCCCGTTTGCGTGATTGCGTCGGGGATCGTCGCTGTCGCGCTCGGCCCGTGTCAACGGTGCCGGCAAGGGGGTGGCGGAGCCGCCGAGGACGGCTCCGCCCAAGGGATCAGCGCATCGGCAAGGCGTAGAGCAGCCCGCCATTGGTCCAGACGTTGTTCGGCCCACGCGGCAGGCCCACCGGGGTGTTCGGCCCCATGGTGCGCTCATAGATCTCGCCATAGCTGCCGATGGTGCGGACGACGTTGTAGGCCCAGGCGGGATCGAGCTTGATCGACTGGCCCAGTTCCGGCGTCACGCCGAGGAAGCGCCGGACGTTCGGGTTCGCGCTGGTGCGGCGCTGTTCCTCGACATTCGCGCGGGTCAGGCCGAGTTCTTCCGCCTCGATCACGGCGTTGGTGTACCAGCGCACGATGTCGAACCAGCTATCGTCGCCACGGCGGATGTAGGGGCCGTAGGGCTCCTTGGAGAAGCGCTCGGTCAGCACCGTCCATTCCGCCGGGTTGGGCATGGTCGAGCGCATGGCGGCGAGCGAGGAGGCGTCCGTGCCATAGGCGTCGCAGCGGCCCGAGAGCAGCGCGGCCTGCGCCTGGTCGCCGCGTTCGAAGATCACCGGCTGGAACTGCACGTTGACCGAGCGGAAGTAGTCCGCCGTCACCTGCTCATTGGTCGTGCCCTGCAGCAGGCAGATCGTCGCGCCGGCCATGTCGCGCGCCCGCGTCACGCCCGAATTGGCACGCACCATGAAGCCATGGCCGTCGTAGAAGTAGGTCGTCGCGAAACGCAGGCCGAGCGTGGTGTCGCGCAGCATGGTCTGCGTCGAGGTGCGGAACAGCACGTCCACCTCGCCCGAGCCCAGCGCGGTGAAGCGCGTGGAGGAGGAGAGCGGCACGAACCGCACCTTCTCGGGATCGTTGAAGATGGCGACGGCCAGGCCGCGGCACATCTCGACATCGAGGCCCTGCCACACGCCCCGGCTGTCCGGCAGCGAGAAGCCGGCGACGCCGGTATTGATGCCGCAGATGAGCGCGCCGCGCGCGCGGATGGCATCGAGCGTCGGACTGGGCGTCGTGCTCTGCGCCTGGGCGGTACCGCCCGTGACGACAGCCGACAAAACAGCGAACGCGGCCGCAAGGCCCCGCTTGAGCATGATGATAGCCTCTCTGTTGTAAGGATCTCCCGAAAGCGATGCTCGCCGTTTGCTCGCCAGCCTGTCAACATCATGAAAACAGCACAAGGAATCGCCATGACTGATCAATTTGCGCGCTATCCAAGCCTTGATGGGCGTCATGTTCTTGTCACGGGCGGCGCGAGCGGTATCGGCGCGCAGGTGGTCACGCGTTTTGCTCAACAGGGCGCGCGCGTCAGCTTCCTGGACTTCGATGCGGAACACGGGTCCGAGGTGGCGGCAGCAACGGGCGCGTTGTTCCTGCCCTGCGACCTGCGTGACATCGGCGCTCTTCGCGCGGCCGTGGCGGAAGCGGGGGCGCGATTCGGCGACGTCACCGTCCTGGTGAACAACGCGGCGCGCGACGACCGGCACCGGCTGGAAGACATCGAGCCCGACTATTGGGACGAGCGCATGGCGACCAACCTGCGCCACCACTTCTTCTGCATCCAGGCGGTCGTGCCGATGATGCGCCGCGCCGGCGGCGGGTCGATCATCAATCTCGGCTCGGTTTCATGGATGAACCGCACCGGGGGCATGCCAGCCTACACCACGGCCAAGGCGGCGGTGCGCGGGCTGACGCGCGGCCTCGCGCGCGACCTCGGCCCCGATCGGATCCGGGTGAACGAGGTGGTGCCGGGCTGGGTGCATACGGACCGCCAGAAGACGCTGTGGCTGACCCCGGAAGCCGAGGCACGCAGCCAGGCGAACCAATGCCTGAAGGGCGCGCTGATGCCCGATGACATCGCACGCATGGTGATGTGGCTCGCCGCGGATGACAGCGCGATGGTCACAGCGCAGCATTTCGTCGTGGATGGGGGAAGCAACTGAGGCAGGCGGCGCCGAGGAGAGGGGTCCTGCCTCTCTCCTCGCCATCCGGGGGTCCCTCAGCCGGGTCACGGAATTGTCCCAGATCAAACCGCCTCGGATGGCGTATGGTAGGCACGTCCTGAGGATGCCGGCAGCGCGCTTCCGCCGGCCGTTTGCCAAGCGGCGTGTCGCCGCGGTGCCACGGAGCCAGCCCATGCCCCCCGACATGACCCTGCTGCCCTGGACGTCCTATGCCGTCGATGCCTGGCAGCGCTCGGTGCTCTTCCTCGATGTGCTGCGCCAGCGCGGCAACAACTTCCTCGCATCGGAAGACGATCCGATGCGCAACGTCCTGACCTTCGCCTTCGAATTGGTCATGGACGGGCGGGATCTGCCGCATCCCGTCAACTACTGGATGGCCCGCATCACGCCGCCGGAAGGCGCCCCGCCGACCGACCCGCTGGCGCGGCCCTTCATCGTGATCGACCCGCGAGCCGGGCATGGCCCCGGCATCGGTGGCTTCAAGGCCGACAGCGAGATCGGCGTCGCACTGCATGCCGGCCATCCCTGCTATTTCGTCGGCTTCCGCCCGCGCCCCGAACCCGGGCAGACGATCGAGCATGTGGTCCGCGCCATCGTCGCCTTCGCCGAGGAGGTAGGCAGCCGCCACGCCAAGGCCGACGGCAGGCCGGTCGCGATCGGCAACTGCCAGGCAGGCTGGGCGCTGATGATGGCCGCCGCCATCCGTCCCGAGGCCTTCGGCCCGCTGATCGTCGCCGGCACGCCGCTGTCCTATTGGGCGGGCGTGAAGGGGCGCGCGCCGATGCGCTACCTCGGTGGGCTGCTCGGCGGATCGT
Organism: Roseomonas sp.; assembly: GCA_041914265.1. Lineage (GTDB taxonomy): Bacteria > Pseudomonadota > Alphaproteobacteria > Acetobacterales > Acetobacteraceae > Neoroseomonas. Next base: position 1,806 of record JAYSDS010000239.1, on the reverse strand, counting down.
GGATGACGGCGCTGACCGGGGATCTCGGCGCGGGCATCTTCGATGGTGCCTGGCTCGTCACCAACTTCGAATCCGGCAATCCCGCCAACACCTACTGGAGCAAGCAGTACGAGGTCTGGGCCGATGTGGATCACGCCGCGTCGCGCTATCTCGGCTTCGAGAAATGGTGGGGCGGCCACGTCACGCTGAATGCCGAGGAGATGCAGTTCATCGTCGATGAGCTGTTCATCGGCAACCGCCTGGCGACGGGCGAGCTGCTCTTCTCCGATGGCACGCGCGTCGATCTGCGCGCCATCCAGTCGCCCATCATCGTCTTCTGCTCGCAGGGCGACGAGATCACGCCGCCGGCGCAGGCGCTGTCCTGGATCACCGACCTGTATGGCAGCCTCGAGGATCTGCAGACGCACGGGCAGACCATCGTCTACTCCGTGCATGGCAGCATCGGGCATCTCGGCATCTTCGTCTCGGGCGGGGTGGCGCGGAAGGAGCATCAGGAATTCGCGTCGAACATCGACATGATCGATGTGCTGCCGCCGGGCCTCTACGAGACGGTGCTGCACCCGGCCAAGGACGAGCCGAACGCCATGCTGACCGGCCATGGCGACTGGGTCGCGAGCTTCGAGGCGCGTGGTTTCGCCGACCTCGCCGCGCATGGCGGCACGGACCCTGACGATGAGCGCCGCTTCGCCGCGGTGCGCCGGGTGTCGGAAACCAACCTCGCCCTCTATCGCCAGTATGTGCAGCCCGCGGTGCGTGCGATGGCGACGCCGCCCGTCGCGATGGCGACCGCGAATCTGCATCCCTCCCGGCTCGGCTACACGCTCTTCTCCGATCGCAACCCGATGATGGCCTGGGTCGGCTGGGCGGCGGAACTGACGCGCGCCAACCGTCAGCCCGTGCCGCCCGATAATCCGGGTTGCGTGGCGGAACGCCAGGTGTCCGAGGCGGTGACCGGGCTGCTCGATGCCTATGGCCGCCAGCGCGATGCGCTGTCCGAACGCATCTTCCGCGAGGTCTATGCCGCACCGGTCGTGCAGGCGGCGACGGGTGTCGCGGCCGGCAGCGCCCCGCCACGGCTGCGCCCGAGCGAGTCCCCCGACCATCGCGCCTTCGTCGCGCTGATGACCGAACGCTTCCGCACGACCATGGCGGAGGGCGGGCTGCGCGAGGCGGTGATCCGCGCGCTGCTCTGGGCCCGGATGGCGACCGCCTCGGCCGATGAGCGCGCCTTCGGCGTGGTGCGCCGCATCCGCGCGACGATCGGGCCGGAGAAGCTGCCGCTGGCGGAATTCAAGCGCATCGTCCGCCAGCAATTCTACATGCTGCGGATCGACCCGATCGAAGCCATCGCGACCCTTCCCGCACTGCTGCCCGAAGATGCGGCACTGCGCGAGGAAGGCCTGCGGGCGATTCGGGCGGTCGTGGAAGCGACGGGCGAAATCCCGGCGCCGGTCGCCGAACGTCTGGCGGAAATCGAACGCATCTTCTCCGCCGGATCGACACCGGCGGAAGCAGGCGGCGCGAAGGTCCGGAAGCTGCGGGCGACGAAGCCGGACGCGGCCTGACAGGGCGCCAATTGGCATCTGCGGAACCGGGAGGGGCGTGGCCGCTCTCGGAGTTGCCTCGGCGACGAATGATCTGATGACACGAATGGCTCGCGGGAATCGGAGGGGCGCCACCCCTCCGGACCACCCCGCCAGGCCACAGTGTGGCCTGAACCGCCAGCACTTGGTGCTGGGCGCATCGCCAATGCCGAACCCTCGAAGCGCGCTTTGTGCGCAAGAGCGGATTTCGACACCATTCTTT
>JAYSDS010000238.1:0-5951 GCA_041914265.1 Roseomonas sp. | reverse complement strand
GCCTTTGGAAACCGTCACCTGGCATGGGGCACCACGGACAGGATCAGGGCCGAACCCCGTTCTTGGGCAAGACACGCGCCATGAGGGGGTCGAATGCCCGCCGGGCACGGCACCAAATGCCGGCTTTCCAAATGACACGGTCATTTGGTGGGGAGGGTCCGGGAGGGGCGACGCCCCTCCCGGTCACCGTCTGGGATCAGAAGGGACCAAAGCCCTTCACTCGCCGATCGCGCCCGAGATCCAGGACTTCAGCGCGCCTTTCGGCATGGCGCCGACCTTGGTGTCGAGCGGCTTGCCGTCCTTGAACAGGATCATCGTCGGGATGCCGCGCACCGCGTATTCGGTCGGCGTCATCGGGTTGTCGTCGATGTTCACCTTCGCGATGGTCAGCTTGCCGGCGTATTCGGTGGCGATCTCGTCCAGGATCGGGGCCACCATCCGGCAGGGGCCGCACCATTCGGCCCAGAAATCCACGAGCACCGGCCCCGGCGCTTCCAGCACGTCCTGCTTGAAGGTGTCGTCGGAGACGGGCTTGGTCAGGTCACCCATCGGGGGGTCTCCATCATGGGGTGGGGGGCCGGATGGCCCCCCAGGTTGTAACAGAGATCGTGCCTCAGTAACGCTTGGTCAAGCATGCGGGACCGGGCTCTCGGCTTTGGCACCGAAGAGCCGCGCCTTGATCCGCTCCCGCACCGACTGGAACACGACATAGAGCATCGGGATCATGAAGATGCCGATCGAGGACGCCGCGATCATCCCCCAGAAGACGGGGGTGCCGACGGCGCGGCGGCTGATCTCCGATGCTCCGTGCGCCACCACCAGCGGATAAAGACCGAGGATGAAGGCGAAGGAGGTCATCATCACCGCGCGGAACCTCAGCTTCGCGCCCATCGTCGCCGCCTCGGTGATCGGCAGGCCATGGTGTTCCCGCTGCTCCTTGGCGAATTCGATGATGAGGATGCCGTTCTTCGCCGCGAGCGCGATCAGCACCACGATGCCGACCTGGGCATAGAGGTCGAGCGAGAGGCCCGACGGCCCGATCGCGATCATCGCCCCCAGCACGCCGACGGCAACGGAAAGCAGAACCGGAACCGGAATGGTCCAGGATTCGTAGAGTCCGACCAGGAACAGGAAGGCGAAGAGCACCGCCAGCGCCAGGATCGTCCCGGTCTGGCCAGAGGCCGCCTTCTCCTGGAAGGCCGTGCCCGTCCATTCGAAGGAATAGCCCTGTGGCAAGGTTGCGTTCGCCACGCGCTCCATCGCCGCCAGGCCATCGCCGGAGGACCGCCCGGGCGCGGGCTCGCCATTGATGGTCAGGCTGCGGACGTTGTTGTAGCGGATGATGGATTGCGGCCCGAATTCGATGCGGGCCTCCGCCAGGGCGCGCAGCGGGATCATCTCCCCGTCGCGATTGCGGACATGGACGCGGTAGATGTCCGGGATACCGGCGCGATCGGCCATCTCCGCCTGCAGGCTGACCTTCCAGGTGCGGCCGAACAGGTTGAAGTCGTTCACATAGGCCCCGCCCATGGCCGAGGAGACGGCAGAGAAGATGTCGGTCAGCGACAGCCCGAGCACCTGCGCACGGTCGCGGTCGATATCGAGGAAGACCGACGGCGTGTTCGCCGCGAAGGTCGAGAAGACGCGCGTCAGCGCCGGATCCTGGTTCGCCGCCAGCACCAGGGCGCGCATTGCCGCCGCCATCTCGCCGACCGGCCGGCCTTCGAGGTTCTGCAGCTGGAACTCGAAGCCGCCCGAGGTACCGAGGCCGATGATGGGTGGCAGGTTGAAGGGGATGATCTGCGCCGGGACGTCGTTGGTCTGCGCCGCCACCTGCGCGATCAGCGCATTGACGCCGAGCGAGGGGGAGGCGCGTTCCTCGAAAGATTCCAGCGACAGGATGAGGAAGGCCGAGTTCGACTGCGCCAGCCCGTTCAGCATGGAATAGCCGGTGATGGTCACGACGTCGCGCACGCCATGCAGGTTGCGCGCGACCTGTTCCACCTGCTTCGCGACATCAAGCGTGCGGTTGAGCGAGGCCCCCTCCGGCAGGCGGATCTCGACGAAGAAGGCGCCCTGGTCTTCCTGCGGCAGGAAGCCGGTCGGCGTGCGGCTGCCCACCCCCACGATCCCGGCCATGAAGACGCCGAGCAGCAGGATCGAGACCAGCGCGACCCGCACCAGCCGCGCGACGATGCCGGCATAGCCATCCCGCACCCAGTCGATGCCGCGGGAGATGCGGCCCATGATGCCCTTCTTTTCCCCGGTATGGGGCTTCAGCAGCACGCCGCACAGCGCGGGCGACAGCGTCAGCGCATTGATCGCCGAGAAGAACATGCCGACCGAGACGGTCACGGCGAATTGCCGGAACAGCTCGCCCGAGATGCCGGGGATGAAGGCGAGCGGCACGAAGACCGAGAGCAGCACCAGCGTGATGGCGACGATCGGCGCGGTGATGGTCTCCATCGCCTTCTTGGTCGCGTCCTTCACGGACAGCGAATGGTCGGCCTCCATCGTGGCCTCGACCGCCTCGACCACCACGATCGCGTCGTCCACCACGATGCCGATGGCGAGCACCATCGCGAGCAGCGAGACGGTATTCGCCGAATACCCCATCGCATTCAGCACGACGAAGGTCGCGATCAGGCTGACCGGCACCGCGATCAGCGGGATGATCGTCGCGCGGATCGACCCGAGGAACAGGAACACCACCAGCACGACGAGGACGAAGGCCTCGATCAGCGTCTTGATGACCTCGTCGATGGTCAGCTTCACGAAGGTGGTGGTGTCGTAGACGACGTTGTACTCGATGCCGGCGGGGAAGCGCTCCGACAGGCCCCGCATCGCCCGCGCCACGCCATCGGCCGTGCCCACGGCATTGGCGCCCGGCGCCAGATAGATCTGGATGCCGATCGCATCCTGCCCGTTCAGGCGCGTGCCGACATCCTCGTTCCAGGCGCCGAGCTCGATGCGCGCGACGTCGCGCACCCGCAGCACCGACCCGTCCGGGTTGGCGCGCACCACGATATTGGCGAATTCCTCCGCCGTGATGAGCCGCCCCGTGGTGCGGATGTTGAGCTGGTAGGAAGTGTCGTTGCTGGCCGGCTGCGCGCCCACGCGGCCGAGCGGCGCGACCTGGTTCTGCGCGCGGATCGCGGCCACGATGTCCGCCGGCGTCAGGTTCAGCGCGGTCAGCCGGTCCGTCTGGAACCAGATGCGCATGGCATAGTCGCGCTGACCGAACATGATGGCGTCGCCGACACCCTGCACGCGCTTCAGCACGTCCATGATGTTGATCGTCGCGTAGTTCGAGATGAACAGCGGATCCTGGGCACCGGTCGCGGAGCGCAGCGTGATCACCTGCAGCAGCGCCGAGGACTTCTTGCGCACCGACAGGCCCTGACGCTGCACTTCCTCCGGCAACTGGGCCAGGGCGAGCTGCACGCGGTTGTTCACGTTGGTCGTGTTCTGGTCCGGGTCGGTGCCGACGCGGAAGCTGACGGTCAGCGTATAGGACCCGTCATTGCCGCTGGTGGACCGCATGTAGATCATGTTGTCCACGCCGTTGACCTGGCTTTCGATCGGCTGGGCGACGGTCGCCTCCACCACCTCGGCCGAGGCGCCCGGATAATTCGCCGTCACCGTCACCTGGGGCGGCACGATGTCCGGGAACTGCGCCACCGGGATCGTGCGCAGGGCGACGATGCCCGCGATGGTCATGACGATGGCGATGACGACCGCGAGGCGCGGCCGGTCGACGAAGACCTTGCTGATCATGGGCTCAGCCGCCGCGCGTGGCGTTGGCCGGCACCGCGCCGGAAGGCGGGGCTTCCTGCAGGCGTGGCGTCACCGGCTGGCCGGGACGGGCGCGCTGGGACCCTTCGGTGATGATGAGCTGCCCGACTTCCAGCCCGCCGGTCACGATCACCTGCCCGGCCGGCCCCGGGGCGGTGGTGACGCGCTTCACCTCCACCTTGTTGTCAGCGCCGACGACCAGCACGAAGGAGCCCTGTTGGTCCACCTGCAGCGCGGCCTGGCTGATGATGATGGCCTGCTGCGGATCGGCGGATTCGATGACCACGGCGATGGCCTGGCCATCGGTCAGCAGCCTTTCGGGATTCGGCACCACGGCCTGCACCAGCACCGAATCGGTGGACCGGTTCGCCGCCACGTCGATGAACTCGATCTGCCCGGATTGCGCCATCAGCGTCCCGTCAGGCAGGCGCGCGCGGACGCGCACGCTGCTGCGGACCGTCGCCGGCCCGTCGCGGCGGACCTGCAGCAATTCGCGCTGCGTCACGGGAAAGGTCAGGCGGATCGGGTCTTCCCGCACCACCGTGACCAGCACGCCGCTGTCCGGCCCCACGAGATTGCCCGGGCTCAGGGGGGAACGCCCCGCCCGCCCATCGAAGGGCACGCGGATCTCGGTGTAGCCGTACTGGATCTGCGCCTGCTCAAGCTGCGCGCGGGCGGCGTCCAGGCCGCCCTTCGCCTCGCCCTCGGCGGCGATGCGCTCATCGAGGGTGGATTGCGGAATGTTGTTGGTGCGCACCAGCTCGCGGCCACGCTGCACCTGAAGGGTCGCATTCCGGTATTCGGCCTCGGCGCGTTCCACCTGGGCCTGGCGCAGGGCGACCTCGGCGGCGAAGGGCGGCTGTTCCAGGGTGAAGAGCAACTGGCCGGCCTTGACCGAATCGCCCTCGGTGAAGTGGCGGGACATCAGGAAGGCCGTCACGCGCGCCCGGATCTCGACCTTGTCGATCGCCTCGACCCGGCCGATGAATTCGACAGCCTGGGAGATCGGCTGGCGCTCCACCCGCACCACGGCGACGGCGGGCGGGGCAGCGGCCTGCGACGGCGGCGGCGCGGCTTCCTTGCAGGATGTCAGGGCAAAGGCTGCCAAGGCGCCGAGGACCGCCAGGTTCCCGCCCTTGCGACGCGCACCGCGCGCAACATGACCCAGCATGCAGACAACCCCCATCCATCCAGTCGCGCCCAGGGACACGGTCGCGATACGATAGTCTCGCATGCCGGCCCGGACGGCGGAACACCTGCCGGATTTCGCCCCTTCGCCCCGGCGTGCTAGGGCACGGCGCCGTGACCACGCCGACACCCCCCGCCCGATGGCCAAGCGCCTGATCCGCCACCCCCTGGTGCAGGGGATGCTGGCGCGGCTTGTGGCGCTCTATCTGCGCCTGGTCTGGGCCACCACCCGCTGGACCCTGCTGGGGGAGGAGCATGCCCAGCCCTTCGTCGGCCAGCCGATGATCCTGGCCTTCTGGCACGAACGCCTGCCGCTCGCCGCGCTGGGCTGGCGGCTGCTGGCGCGGCGCGTGCTGGACCAAGGCGATGCATCGGGCGGAAGGCGGGCACAGGTGCTGATCTCGCGCCACCGGGACGGGCGGCTGATCGCGGCCGCGGTGAAACCCTTCGGGATCGACGTGGTGCACGCTTCCTCCTCCAAGGGAGGGGCCTCAGGCCTGCGAGGGCTTGCGCGAATCCTGTCCGGCGGCGGCGTCGCGGTGATCACGCCCGACGGGCCGCGCGGCCCGGCGCGGGTGGCAGCGCCGGGCGTCGCACAGCTCGCCGCCCTGTCGGGCGTGCCGGTGCTGCCCTGCGCCGTGGCCTCGACCCGGATGCACCTCGCCGGGTCATGGGACCGGATGCGCTTTCCCCTGCCCTTCGGACGCGGCTTCGCCATGGTCGGCGCACCGATCACGGTCACGCGGGAGAATGCCGAGACCGCGCTGGCAGCGATCGAGGACGCGTTGACCTCGGCCTGCGCGCAGGTCGATGCGATGGCCGGCGCATGACCGGCGCCAGGCCGCCGGCGGGGCCCGCCCTTTCCCGACATGGTTGGCATTTCCTGAATGCCGGGCTGGTTCCGCTGTGGAAGCGAGAGGGGCTTTGCCCCTCTCGAACTCTCCCCAGCAAAGGCCGAAGGGCCTTTG
>JAYSDS010000237.1:0-6074 GCA_041914265.1 Roseomonas sp. | reverse complement strand
GGGGGGGGGCTCGCCGCGGGCCCTCGGCCGGGGGCGCCCGGCCAGCTGGGGGGGGGGGGGGGGGGGCGGGGGGGGGGGCCCCCCCGCCCCCTGCCATCACCACGAAACGGCAGGAACGCCCGGGCTCCAGCGCTCCCCGCTCACTCGTCCTCACCGCGCGGCGAACCACCGCCGCGCCAGGGTCAGATCCGCCTGCGACAGTCCGTGCCCTGTCGGCAGCGTCTCGTGCTCGACGCGCGCCCCTGCCGCGTCCAGCGTCGCCGCCAGTCGCTTGCCATTCGCAGCCGGCACGATCGGATCCATCGCGCCCGACACCAGCAGGACATCCCGCTCGCTCAGATCCGGCATTGGCGGATTGCGCAGCGGCTCCATCGCCCGCAGCAGCGCTGCGCCGGCAAGGGTCTCAGGATGCAGCAGCAGCAGCGCCGCGGCGATGTTCGCCCCGTTGGAAAAGCCCAGCGCGATCGGTGCCGGCAGCCCGTATTGCGCGCGTGCATCCGCGACGAAGGCGGCGAGGTCATCGGCGCGGCGTCGCAGATCGGCTTCGTCGAAGACACCTTCGGCGAGGCGGCGGAAGAAACGCGGCATGCCGGCTTCCAGCACCTGACCGCGCGGCGAGAGCAGTGCCGAACCGGGCGCCACGGCCTGACCCAACGGGATCAGGTCGTTCTCGTTCCCGCCAGTGCCGTGCAGCAGCAGGATCGGCGGGCGACCCGGCTGCGTCGCGGGCTCGAAGCGATGGATGAAGGATTGTGTGGTGGCAGACATGAATGCCTCCGCAGCGTCGCCCTGGTGCGCAGGGCGACGCGATGGGTGTGTCAGGCGAGTTCGGGCAGCACGCGCTCGATCTCGGCGCGGTGCTTCTCGAGCACCCGCGGCAGCTTCAGCGTGGTGCCGAGGCTCTCGGCCGGTTCGTCCACGGCGAAGCCGGGGACATCGGTCGCGATCTCGAACAGCACATGGCCGGGCTCGCGGAAGTAGACGGAGCGGAAGTAGTTGCGGTCCATCTGCTCCGTGGTGCGGATGCCGTGGTTCTCGGCCAGGCGCCTGACCATCGCCGCTTCCTCCGCGTCATCCGCGGCGCGGAAGGCGAGGTGGTGCACCGAACCGCGCCCCTGCCGCGCCGGCAGGAAGCCGCCGACACTGCGCAGGTCCACGACGCCGCCGATGGTCGTGCCCGGTGCCTGGTAGCGGACGGTGTTGCCCTCCTTCGCCGTCTCCGCGAGGCCGAGCACATCCGACAGGATGGCCCCGGTCGCCGCGCCGTCCTCCAGCATCAGTGTCACGCCGTGGATGCCGCGGACCGCGTGCTCGGCTGGGATGTCGGCGGTGGCCCAGCCCGGTTCATTCTCGATGCCGGGCAGGGCGACCAGCGCGACGCGCATGCCGTCCGGGTCGCGGAAGGCGATCACCGTCTCGCCGAAGCGTTCGGTCGTCGTCTCCTGCACCACGCCTTGCGCCAGCAGCCGGTGCGTCCAGAAGCCGACCGAGGCCTGCGGAATGCGGAAGACCGTCTCGTGCAACTCGCCCACGCCCTGGCGGCCCTGCGCGGCCTGCGCCCAGGGGAAGAAGGTCAGGATGGTGCCGGGCTGGCCGGCCTCGTCGCCGTAGTAGAGATGCCAGGTGCCGGGATCGTCGAAGTTCACCGTCCGCTTCACCAGGCGCAGGCCGAGGATGCGGGTATAGAAATCCACGTTGCGGCGGGCCTCGCCCGAGATCGCGGTGACGTGGTGGATGCCATGACGGGACATGGTGGTGTCTCCTTGTTGGGCGGATCGGCCGCCCGTCTGTGGCACCAGAGATAATCCGTTCGCGGCGGGAATCACGGTCAAACTGATTGCATCCATGCAAGGCTGCTTGTGCAATTGTGCCATTATCATTGCCAGTACGCCCGGATGCGCCGCATGCCAGAAACCGCCAAAGCCTTGTCCTGGGACGATTTCCGCCTGATCCGCGCGGTCGCCGAAACCGGCAGCCTGCCGGCGGCGGCAGCCATGCTTGGGCTGAACCATTCGACGGTGTTCCGGCGGCTGCGCCAGGTCGAGGCCATGCTCGGCCTGACCCTTTTCGAACGGCACCGCAGCGGTTTCGCGACGACGCCGGCGGGCGAGGAGATCGTCGCGACGGCGGGACGCATGGACCATGACGTGACCGAGGTGCTGCGACGCCTCGCCGGCCATGTGCCGAGCCCGGCCGGTGAATTGCGCATCAGCACCTCCGACAGCCTGCTGGTGCAGTTGCTGCTCCCGCTATTCGCGCGCTTCCGCGCGACCTGCCCGCGCATCACGCTCGACCTCGTCATCGGCAATGCGGAATCGAACCTGTCGCGCCGCGATGCCGACATCGCGATCCGTGCCGCCGATACCGCGCCGGAGACGCTGGTCGGCCGGCGGCTCGCGCGCATCGCCTGGGCGCTCTATGGCCGGGCGGAGGATGTCGCGGCACCGGGTCAGGATCAGGTCGCGCAGGCGAACTGGGTCGGTCTCGGCGACAGCATGGGATCGCTCAAGGCCACCCAATTCCTGCAGAAGCGTGTCGCCCCCGAACGCATCGCCGCGCGGGTGAACAGCGTGCTGGCGCTGGCCGAGGCGGTGGAGGCCGGCCTTGGCATCGGTCATCTCCCCTGCTTCGTCGGCGACGTCCGGCCCGGCCTGCGACGATTGGCGCCACCCGAAGCGGCCTTCGGCTCGACGCTCTGGGTCCTGACCCATCCCGATCTGCGCCAGGCGCCCCGGGTGCGGGCGATGTTGGATTTCCTCGGGCCGGCCGTCACGCCGCTGCGCGACCTTCTCGAAGGACGGCAGGCAGGCGTTGCACAGTGATCGGGCAGGTCTGCGCCGCCGCCTGCAGGCTGGCGTCTTTGCCCCATTGAGCGCGCCCGCGATCCCGGCCCATGCTGCCAGCGGATGGGGTGATGATGAGCCAGATTTCCTCCGCGCCGGATGCCCGGCCCGCACCGGTTCCGCTGCCGCGCGCCACGATGCATCTGCCGTATGAGCCCGGCGATTTCCGGATGCTGCTGGGCCTCACGGCGGTGGCCGAGCCGGCCTGGATCGAATTCGACGAGCACTACCCGGCGCATCTCGCCGAGCGGCACCGCCTGCTGGATGAACAGCGCGCGGAAGTGCTCGAGGCCGTGCCCGGTTCCGAGGCGATGCAGGCCGAATTGCTCGCGGTGCTCGCTGACCATCTCGCCGAGCATCACCGCGACTGGTTCACGCGCCGCGGCCGGGTCATGGACAACCATCTGCTCGGCGAGACCATCTCGCTCGATGGCGATCCGCTCGACCGCATCGGGCGTCTCGTGCAGGAGGATTTCTGCCTGCTGCGCGACGAGGGCGACGGCACGCTGACGCTGGTCGCCGCCATCCTCTGCTTCCCCAGCCGCTGGCGATTGTCGAGCAAGATGGGCCGGCCGCTCGGTGCCATCCACACCCCGGTCCCGATGTACAAGGACAAGCTGGAACGGCCGGTGGACCGCTTCCTCTCGGCGCTCAGGACCGGCCGCATCGCGCAGCGGCTGAACTGGTCGATCATGGACGACCCGACCCTGTTCCAGCCGACCGGGCATGGCGTGAACGACTTCGACTGCCACGTCACCGCCGCGAATGCCGGCGAGGCGCTGTTCATGCGGGTGGAACGGCAGACCTTCCGGCGCCTGCCGGCCACGGGCGGCATCGCCTTCGGCATCCGCGTGCATGTCACGCCACTCGCGCCGATCGTGGCGCTGCCCGGTGAGGCCGCCCGCCTGCTCGCCGCCGTGCAGGCCCTGCCGCCGGCCATGGAACGCTACAAATCCATGCTGCCGTTCCGCGAGGCACTGATCGCCCATCTGGAAGCCCGTGCGTGACCGGCTTTCCGCTGCTGTTCTCCCCGCTGCGCCTGCGCAACATCGAGATCCGCAACCGCATCCTCTCCACGGGTCATCAGACCTTCCTCGCCCGCGATGGCGTGCCGGGCGAGGATCTGATCGCCTATCACGAAGCCCGCGCGCGCGGCGGGGCCGGGCTGATCATCGTGGAATCCGCGCGCTTCCACGCCTCCGCCTTCACCGACTATCCGGAGCTGATCGTCACCGACGACCGCTGCATCGCGCCCTATCGCGCGCTGGCGAATGCGGTGCATCGCCACGGCGCGCGCATCTTCGGCCAGTTGTCGCATGCGGGGCGCGTGTCGAAGCGCATCCGGGGCGGGCTGCGCGACGTTGCCTTCGCGCCTTCGGCCGTGCCCGACAACCGCTTCCACACCATGCCGCGCGAAATGCCGACCGCGATGGTCGAGGAACTCGTCGAGAGCGTCGCCGCGGCAGCAGCACGTTTCGCGGAAGCGGAGCTCGACGGCGTCGAGCTGCTCGCGAGCCATGGCCTTCTCTTCGCGCAGTTCCTCAACCCGCGCACCAACCAGCGGACCGACCGCTACGGCGGATCGCCCGAGAACCGGCTGCGCTTCCTGGCCGAGAGCCTCGCGGCCGCGCGCCGGGCGATGGGCGATCGCCTCGTCGGCATGCGCATCTCGGTCGAGGAACTGGAACCCGACGGGCTGCGGATCGAGGAGGTGATCGCCGCCTGCCAGACCCTCGCCGCGATGGGGGCGGTAGACTACCTCAACGTCACGGTCGGCTCGATGGCCGATCAGGGCGGGTCGGTGCATGTCGTGCCGCCGATGGCGATCCCGCCCGCCTACATCGCGCCGCAGGCAGGGCTGCTGCGGGAAGCGACGGGCCTGCCGATCCTCGTCGCCGGCCGCATCAACCAGCCGCAGGTCGCCGAGGCCGTGCTGCGGGCCGGCCAGGCCGACATGGTCGGCATGACGCGCGCGCTGATCGCGGACCCCGATCTGCCGCGCAAGGCCATGGCGGGCCGGCTCGATGCCATCCGCGCCTGCATCGCCTGCAACCAGGCTTGTATCGGCCATTTCCACGCGGGCTACGGCATTTCCTGCATCCAGAATCCGGTCACGGGGCGGGAGGCGCGGCTGGCCGCGTCGCCGGTCGCATCCCCGGTGCGCAGCATCCTCGTCGCCGGTGGCGGGCCGGCCGGCATGAAGGCGGCCGTCACCGCGGCGGAGCGGGGCCATCGCGTCACCCTCTGCGAGGCGTCACCGCGCCTCGGGGGCCAGGCGCTGCTGGCGCAGATGCTGCCCGGACGCGCCGAATTCGGCGGGCTGGTCACCAATCTCGAACAGGAACTGGCGGCAGCGGGCGTCGATGTGCGGCTCAACACGCGCGTCGATGCGGCGCTGGTGCGGTGCCTCGCGCCTGATGCCATCGTCGTCGCGACGGGCGCACAGCCCTATGAACCCGCGGTCGAGGGGCGGGAGAACGGCCATGTCGTCGGGGCCTGGGCCGTGTTGCAGGGCCAGGCCAATACCGGCGCGCGGGTGCTGGTCGCGGATTGGCGCGCCGACTGGGTGGGGATGGGCCTGGCGGAGAAGCTCGTGCTGGACGGGCATCACGTCACCCTCGCGGTGAATGCGCCACATGCGGGGTTCAACCTGCAGCTCTACCTGCGCAGCCATTGGGTGGGGCGCCTGCACCGGCTCGGCGTCGAGTTCCTGCCGGATGCGCGGCTGCATGGCGTGGACGGCGACACCGCCTTCCTGCTGCACGCGACATCCGGCGAACCGATGATCCGCGACGGCGTGGATACGGTGGTGCTCGCGACGGGTCATGCGGCCGAGACGCGGTTGGAGCAGGAACTGGAAGGCCTCGATTGCCCCATCCATCTGGTGGGCGATTGCCTGTCGCCGCGCAGCGCGGAGGAGGCGATCTACGAGGGCTTCATGGCCGGGCGCGCGGTGTGACGCGGGTGGCGGGCGAAGTTGGAGGGGCTTTGCCCCTCCAAGCCTCCCCACCAAAGGCCGAAAGGCCTTTGGAAACCTCCATTTGGTACCGGGCACCCAGGGTCGTCGCAGCGGGACGGCGCGGGTGGTGCACGGCGCCGGGCATGAACCCCGGATGCGATGCAGGACGCACGCCGCGATGTTCTGAGGTGGCCGTTGCGCCCAACGCCAGGTGATGGTTTCCAAAGGCCTTTCGGCCTTTGGTGGGGAGAGGTCCGGAGAGGGGCAACGCC
>JAYSDS010000236.1:0-6220 GCA_041914265.1 Roseomonas sp. | reverse complement strand
CGAGCTTCGAGCCGCCGGCGCTGATCCGGCTCCTGAAGCTCGCCGGCTGCGATCTGGTCGGCATGTCCACCGTGCCGGAAGTCATCGCCGCCCGGCACCTCGGGCTTCGCGTGCTGGCGATTTCGGCCGTCACCAACCTCGCCGTGGACAGCGCGGCAAGCCCGCATGTGACAACCGAAGCCGAGGTCTGGGAGGCGGTCAAGATCGTCCAGCCGAAGCTTCTCTCGCTGATGCGCGAGCTGATCCCGGTGCTGCCGGAGGCGCCGGCATGACCTTCCCCGCCCGCTGCGACACGCTCGTGACCAACGGCCATGTGCTGACGATGGACGGGGATTTCACCGCCTTCCCCGACGGCGCGGTGGCGGTCACCGGCGACCGCATCGCCGCCGTCGGGCCGATGGCGGACGCCGCCGGGGTGCTGGCCGCCGAGGTTGTGGACGCGCGCGGCGGGATCGTGCTGCCCGGCTTCGTCAACACCCATTGCCACGCCGCGATGGTGCTGTTCCGGGGCCTGGCCGACGACCGGCCGCTCGACGGCTTCCTCAAGGCGGTCTGGGCCGCCGAGGCCGCGCATGTGACGCCCGCAACGGTCCTGGCGGGGGCTGCGGTCGGGCTGGCCGAGATGGCGCTGGGCGGGGTCACCCATGTGATCGACATGTATTTCCATCCCGACGCGACGGTGGAGGCCGCGGCCCGTATCGGCATCGGCCTGACCGCGGGGCCGGTCTTCATCGGCTTCGACGGGATCGACCGGCTGCCCTGGCCCGACCGGCTGCGCTTCGCCGAGGATTTCGTCGCCCGCCACCGCGGGACCGAGGGGGTGGAGCTGATGCTGATGCCGCATTCGGCCTACACGCTCGATGCCGGGAAGCTCGCCGAGGTCGCCGCGCTCTCCGACCGGCTGGGCGTGGCCCTCCACGTCCATGCGGCCGAAGCGCCGTCGGAGATGGCGCTGGTCGCCGCGCAGCATGGCACCACGCCGGTCCGCGCGCTCGACCGCGCGGGGATGATCCGGCCCGGCACGCTTCTGGCCCATGCGGTGCATCTGGACGCAGAGGAGATCGCGCTGCTGGCCGAGCGCGGCGTGGCGATGGCGCATTGTCCGCTGTCGAACGCCAAGCTCGCCTCGGGCACCGCACGGATGGCGGCGTTGCGCGCCGCGGGGGTCGTCACCTCGCTTGGCACCGACGGCGCGTCAAGCGGCAATGACCTCGACATGTTCCACACGATGCGGCTGGCGGCGCATATGGCGATCCTTGCCTCGGGCGAGCCCGACGCGATGCCCGCGCGCGAGATCGTGGCGATGGCCACCTGCGGCGGAGCCGGGGCGGCGGGTCTCGGCGGGCGGAAGGGGGTGATTGCGCCGGGCAGGGACGCCGATGTCGTCGTCATCGACCTGTCGGCGCCGCATCTGGTTCCCGCCTATGACCCCTATTCCACGCTCGTCTATGCTGCCGGCCGGTCCGATGTCCGGCAGGTTCTGGCACGCGGCCGGCGTATCGTCGCGGACGGAAGGCTGGTGGCCGACCTCTCGGAAGACCTCGAGGCGGTGCGCGGCCTTGCCGCAGGGATTGCGGCAACCCTGCGTGGCGGCTCGTGAATTTGCCTGTGGACACAGCAGCTTGTGTCCGGGCAGACAGAAAACTGAACAATTTGGGTCGCGTGATTTGAATGTTGCCCGCAGGATTGCTAATATCATGGTGTGACTGGGTGGGGTTTCTCCGACTTTCGAAGGGCCCCGAAGTGGGTAAAAAGGCCGGCCAGGGTCGTGCGGATCATCTTAAGCTGCCGACAAGAGGGTGGGGCCAATGGAGAGAGTGGCGACAGATGTCGCTAAGCCGCCGGTGGCGAGCGGCGAGTTGCCGAGCTTTGAAGAGCTTCTGGCGAAGGGATCGTTCCATGCCCGCCTGGCGCAGGCGCGGCTGAAGCGCGAGCGGGCGCTGGCCGAATCCGGCGATGCCGACGGCTTCATCCTCGACACCACCCGCAAGCCCTGGGAGCGCGAGGCGGAGCGGGCCGAGCGTCGCGATCCGCTGACGACCGCGCTTGGAAATTCGATCGCCGTGGAAGGCGCGGCCCCGGCCCCGACACCTGCCCCGAGTCCGGCCGCCGCCCGACGCGGCATGGGAACCGCGGCAAGACCCGCCGCAAGACCGGGGGGCGGCGGCCTTTCAGCGAAGATCGTGCCGATCCGGCAGGGCAATGTCCTCTGGCTGGATTACCCGGTTGCGGCGGAAGATCGTGCGGCGGCGGTTGCGGCATTGTTGCCCCGACACGACGACCTCGTGCCGGACCGGGTTCCGCCCGCCGTGGCACCCACCGTGGCACCCGCCATCCAGCCGGATCAGGTTGCGCCCGCCGTGGCACCCGCCATCGAGCCGGTGCCCGCCGCGCGGCGGGCAGCGATGGTCGGGGGTGGCTTCCTCTCCGGTCTGATGATCGGCGCCGCCGTCATGATGGCGCTGCCGTATCATGGCGATGTGGTTGCACCCGTGCCCGTGGCCATGCCCGTGCCCGTGGCCGTGGCCGTGCCTTCCGCCAGTGCAGTCGCGCCCGATATCGGGGCAGCGGCGCTTGCCTCCGCCCCGCTGGCGGCGCCGGATGCCGCCGGGGATGCGCTGCCCGGCGTTCCGGCGCCGATTGCCGGCCTTTCCACAGCCCCGCTTCCGGCGCAGGGCCTGGCCTCGACCGATACCCCTGACGCGGCCCCTGCGTTGGTCAGGGTGCCGGGAGGACCGGATGTCCTGGCGCGTCTCGACCGCGCGGCAGGCCTCGCCCTGCCCGGCGCGGCGACAGGCCCCGGATCGCTTCCGCGGCCCGATGGGCAGCCGGCGGTCGCCGGCGCGGTGGTGCTTGCCGCGGCCGCGCCCGGCGACGCACCGCTGCGCCCGCAGGAAAATCCGCCCGCCGTTGCACCCACCCCCACCGGGCCGGTGATCGTCAACGCGCCGGAAAGCGTCACCGAGGCCGAGCTTGCGGGCCTTGTCGAGCGGCTCGGCGCGGCGGGCTTCGCCCTTGCGGAGCCGAACCGGGTCGACATTCCGATCAGCGAAAGCAACGTCCGCTTCTTCCACTCCGAGGATGCCGCCGCCGCGCAGGCCGTGGCCACGCGCCTCGGCGCGCGCCTGCGCGACTTCACCAGCTTTGCGCCGTCGCCGCCTGCGGGGACGATCGAGGTCTGGCTTTCCGGGCGCGGGAATGCCGCGGCGCCGGCCAAGACGCGCCGTGCCTCCGGGCAGCGCGCGGTGACCGCCGAGGAACGGGAGCTGAACCTGCTGCGCGACCGGATCCTGCAGCAGCTTCGCAATGGCGAGCATCTCTGAGGGCTGCGGCAGGGCTGCCGCCGGTTCTCGACGAATTCTGAAGGGGGCGTGATGCCTGAACCGAGATTGATGGCGGTGATCACTGCGCTTGTGCTTCTGGTGGGGACATCGGCGGCGCGGGCGGCCTATGACGTCGCGGAACTGCGCCAGATCGAGGACCTGATCCTGCGCAAGGATTGCGGCGCCCTCTGGCAGTATCTCGTCGAGAACCCCGCGATCATGACCGGCGACGACGCGCTTGCCCGCGAGCTGCGGGTGTTCGTGGCGGCGACCGAACGCGGCCAGCTCAACTGCTTCGCCGCCCGTCCGCCGGCACCGGCCATCGTCCAGCCCGCCCCGGTCGTGTCCTTCGCGACCGGTACGGTCGCGCGGATCGAGCCCTACTGAGCGGCGGTGCGGCGGCGGGGGCAATCATGACCAACCGGCCGCGTGTGGCCTATGTGCTCGATCCCCGCTTTCCGGGCGGCACATCCTCTGCCGTGGCCGAGGAGATCGCGGCGATCCGGCCGCTGGTCCGGCCGGAAATCCACGCTGTCTCGTCGCGCATGTTCGCGGGCCAGAGCCTTTCGCCCGCGCTCGCCGCCGCCTGCGACATCGCTGGGCTGGAGCCGGTCTGGGACGCGCCCGTCATCGCCGCCGATACGGTGATCCTGCACAACCCCGCGTTCCTGAAGTTCGACGCCAGACTCGGCCGGCGGATCATCGCGCGCGAGCTGATCGTGGTGACGCACGAGAATTTCCTGCGCCCCGGGGGCGCCGAGGGCTTCGACGTGGCCGGCTGCCTCGACCGGATCGACCGCGGCACGCTGGCGCTCGCAAAGACACTGGCGCCGGTCTCCGCGCACAACCGGGCGACGGTGACGGGCTGGGCGGCGCGCCATGGTCTGCGCCCCGGCTGGTCGGTCGCGGCAGAGGACTGGTTCAACATCTGCGAGTTCACGGCCCAGCCCCCAACGACAGCCCCGCGCGACCGTCGCGGGCGGCATTCGCGGCCGGGGTTCGAGAAGTTTCCGCCCCGCGCGGCGCTCGATCTCTGCTTTCCGCCCCATGCCGAGGCGAACGTGATCCTCGGGGCCGAGGTGCTGATGGCCGAGGAGACATCGCCGCCCCACTGGCAGCTTTACCCCTTCCGGGGCCTTGATCTGGCGCGGTATTTCGAAATGATCGACTTCATGGTCTATTTCACCGCGCCCACCTGGCAGGAAAGCTTCGGCCGCGTGCTGGCCGAGGGGATCGCCGCCGGAAAGGTCGTCATCTCCGACCCGGAGACGGCGTCGGGCTTCGCCGGCGCGGTGATCGCCGCGCGGCCCGAGGAGGTGGACGGGATCGTCGCCGGCCTTGTCGCCGCGCCAGAACGCTATGCCGCCCAGGTCCTGGCGGCGCAGGCGGTGCTTGCGCGCTTTTCGGCGCATGCGTTCCGCTCGCGGTTCGCCGCCGCCATCGGCTCCGGCCGCGGGGTGGCGGCATGATCCTGATCGAGGCGGGCGAGCGCAGCGACCGCAGCTTCGATGCGAAGCTGCTGCTTGCCACCCAGCTTGCGGCGCGCGGCCATCGCATCGTGCTCGACGACCGGACACTGCCGGACAGGCTCGAGCGCTATCAGAAATACGAAGCCGCGCCGTATCTGGCCGATCTCGACGGGGTGGAGGTGTCGCGCGTCGTCCTGATCGGGGCGGAGACGGTCGGGCAGGAAACGCTGACGGCGTTGAGGTCGCGCCGGTTCCTCCCCGGGGTTCCGGTCCATGTCGTGGGCAGGTTCACCGACCGCCAGGGCGCGATCGCGGCGCAGGCACGGGTGGCCTATGCGCTTGGCCGCGAACCGGTGATGGTGGACCTGTCCAGCCTTCAGGGGCCCACGCTCGTGGCCAATGCGATCTCTCCCCTCGCCGCTGCGCCGGTGCCAGTATCTGGGCCAGTATCGGGGCCGGTATCGGGGCCCGAGCGCACGCCGCGCCTTTTTGTCGTGCTGCGGCAGGAGGCGCTGGAGGATCCGATGGTCCTGCCGCTTCTCTCGGCGATGGACCAGCTTCCCGGTTACCGGCTGCGGGTGATCCTGCCCGGCAAGGGCAAGGACCAGGTGAAATCCACCCGTCATGCGCATCTCACCGTCTTCGGCCTGTCGGAGCTTTCGCCGTCCATCTTCGCCGCGCGGGCGGACATCGCCGCCTTCTTCGGCGACGGGGTGCCGGGCGAACGGATGGCAGCCCTCGCGCTCGACCTGATGCGGTCCGGGCGGGTGGCGATCGACTGCACGGCGGGCGCGGGCCTGGTCGCGGCGGGCGCCCCGGCGCTCAGGGGGCCCGAAGACCTGGGGGCGCTTGCCAACTATGTCCAGCATACCGTTCTGGTGAACCGGCGCGAGATCGGGCGGCAGTCGATGCGCAGCCCCTGGATCGCCCAGAGGTCGGTCGAGCCGCTGGAGGCGGCGCTTGGTCTTTCGCCGTCACCCTCGCCCGAGGCGCCCTCGCCCGGGTCGGCAGTGGAACGGCCCGGAGGCAGACGGGTCCTCTTCCTGCCGACGAACGGGATCGGCCTTGGCCATGCGCGGCGCTGCGCGCTGATCGCGGCCGGGATCGACAGGGGCGAAGCCTCGCCCGCCTTCGCCGCCTTCCCGAGCTGCATCTCCCTTCTTCGCGCCGAGGGCTTCGACTGCCTGCCCCTGGTGCAGAAGAGCCCGGACCACCCCGAGGACCACGCCAACGACCTTCTCACCTACCTGCGCCTGCGCCACGCGCTCGCGCCCGGGGACCGGCTGGTCTTCGATGGCGGCTACGTCTTCGATTCGGTGCTGCGCACGATCTACGAGAAGGGGCTGGAGGCGACCTGGGTCCGGCGCGGGCTCTGGCAGGCCGGGCAGTTGCAGGGCGTGACGCTCGACCGCGAACGGGCCTTCGCGC
>JAYSDS010000235.1:0-6252 GCA_041914265.1 Roseomonas sp. | reverse complement strand
CCTCCGAGCCTCCTCCCGCCAGGATGCTGGGCATCCTGGACCGCAATCTTTTGGCGGCGGGCGCGACGCGTTTGCCGCGCCCTCCAAACGCCCTTCGCGCGCAAGGGCGTCTTGCGGCGCCATTCTGGCAGCGATGCTCAGCGCCAGGTTGAGGTTTGCAAAGGCCTTTCGGCCTTTGCTGGGGAGGTGTCGGAGGGGCAAAGCCCCTCTGACATCCACAGCGGACCTGGCCGGGTCATCCGGCAGGCCTTTGGAAACCTCCTTCTGGTGGCGGCCGTCCTGTCCCCGCCCGGCCTCCCGGGGGCACAGGGGCGCGCTTCCGCAGGCATCCCGACCGGCGCGCACCGCGCCAGGCCGGCGTTTCCAACGGCCTTCCGGCCCTGGACGGAAGGAGGTCCGGAGGAAGGCAGAGCCCTTCTCCGGTCGCCATGATCGCCGTCTTGGGCGCCGGCGCATGGGGCACGGCGCTCGCCATGCAGGCTGCCCGTGCGGGCAGCGCCGTCACGCTCTGGGCGCGTGATCCCGTCTTTGCCGCCACCTTGGCGGCAGCGCGGGAGAATGCGCGCTACCTCCCCGGCGTCGCGATCCCGGAAGCCGTCCGCGTCACCGCGGATGCCGATGCCGCGCTCGACGGCGCAGCGCTCGCCCTGATGGTCGTGCCCGCCCAGGCCCTCGCGCCCGTGCTGGCCGCCCTGCCCGACCTCCCGGTGCCGATGCTGCTCTGCTGCAAGGGCGTCGAGGCGGCCACGCTGCGCCTGCCGCTCGAAATTCTCGCCGAACTGCGCCCGAGCCTGCCGGCCGGCGTGCTCTCCGGTCCCAATTTCGCGCATGAGGTCGCGCGCGGCCTGCCCGCGGCGGCGGTCGTCGCGGCAACGGACCCGGCACTGCGGGAGGCGGGGCTGGCGCGGCTCTCCTCCCCCACCTTCCGGCTCTATGCCGGGGAGGACCCGGTCGGGGCGGAGGTCGGCGGCGCGGCCAAGAATGTCATCGCCATCGCCGCCGGCGCGGTGATCGGCGCGGGGCTGGGGGAGAATGCCCGCGCGGCGCTCGTCACCCGGGGGCTGGCGGAGTTGTCGCGCCTGGCCGTCGCCCTGGGCGGGCGGACGGAAACGGCAGCGGGGCTGACCGGCCTCGGCGACCTGATGCTGACCTGCGCGGGGCCTGGCAGCCGCAACATGTCGCTCGGCCTGGCGCTGGGACGCGGGGAGAGGCTTGCCGACATCCTCGCCGGCCGCGCGGGCGTGACCGAGGGCGTGGCGACCGCGCCGGCCATCGTCGCGCGTGCGGGCCGCGCGGGCGTGGAACTGCCGATCTGCGAGGCGGTGGCCGATCTCCTGGCCGAGCGGATCACGCTGGGCGAGGCGATGGCCCGGCTGCTCTCCCGCCCGCAGCGGGCGGAATAAACATCAGACGGGGCGCGACTGCGCCTCTGCATGCAGGTTGCGCACGGCGGCGACATAGCCGGACTGGGTGGCGGAGATCAGCGCCTCGTTGAGCTGACGCAACAGCCGCTCCAGATCCCCGGTGCGGCAGAGTTCCAGCGTGCCGAGCCCGGCGCGGTGCGTCGCGCGATAGGACCCGTCCTCGAGCCGGTCGATCTCGATGGTGCTGGACCCGCCGGCGACCGGGCGAAGCGTGATGATGACGTCATCGGGCCGGCCAATCGGTGAAACAGGCATGGGCGACGTGTCCTTCCGCTCACCTCTGGACACGGCGCCGCCCTTCTGGCGGCGTCCGGTCGAACGTGAATGGCCGGAGCACGGCCGATTCGATGCCTTGGGATTTACGGCCCGGCGGGCAAGGGAATCTACCGACCAGCGGTAGCGGATTCAGGCCGCTTGCAGCCGCCAAGCCTTTCACCCCGGATGCGCTCCCGCCATCGGGCGCATCGCGGGAACACTGCGTTTTCCGGTAGCGGCCGGGCAGGACCGGTCGCGCGGGCGCGACGTGGCGGTGCCTCGCGCCGTGTTCGGGATTCCGCCCGTTCCGTGGTCACTCGGCGCTGAGCGCCGCACCGGCCGCGAGCGGTGCCAGCGGCAGGGCGAGCGATACGCCTGCTCCCAGCAACAGCAGGAAGGGCGCCGGGGAGAGACCCGCGCCCGCCGCCTCGATCGCCGCCGCGCCGAAGATCACGGCCGGGATGGCGAGCGGCAACACGAGCAGCGGCAGCAGCACCGAACCCCGCCGCGCACCGAGCGTCAGCGCCGCGCCCACGGTGCCCAGCAGCGACAGCAGCGCGGTGGCCAGCGCCAGCGCCGCCAGCGCCGCGCCCCACGCCTCGACAGGCAGGTTCAGCAGCGCGGCCGCGACGGGCGTGGCGGCCAGCAGCGGCAGCCCGGTGGTGATCCAATGCCCCATCGCCTTGGCCATCGCGATGACCCCGCGCGGCAGGCCGGAGAGCAGGAGCTGGTCAAGCGTCCCGTCCTCGGCATCCGCGCCGAACAGCCGGTCGAGCGGCAGCAGCGCCGCAAGCAGCGCCGCGGCGAAAAGCGCGCCGGGCGCGAGCCGTGCCAACGTCTCCGGCGCCGGTCCGACGCCGAAGGGGAACAGCGCGGCGACCAGGACGAAGAACAGCACCGCCGCCAGCGTATCGGCCGGATGGCGCAGGGCGAGCCGGATCTCGCGCCCCAGCAGCGCGGCGAAGGCCCTCACAGCCGCAGTTCCCGCGCATCCGGCAAGGGCAGCGGGAGGTGCGTCGCGGCGACCACGATCCCCCCCGCCGCACGATGCGCCGCGAGCAGCGGCCCGAGTCGCGCCACCGAGGCGGCGTCGAGCCCCGTGCTCGGTTCGTCGAGCAGCCACAGCGCCGCCGGGGCGAGGGCAAGGCGTGCGAGGGCGAGGCGCCGCTTCTGCCCCGAGGACAGCACCCGCGCCGGCAGTTCGGCGAGCGAGGCGAGCGCCACGGCATCGAGCGCCGGCGCCACCGCCCCGCCCCACAGCGCTGCGAAGAAGGCGAGGTTTTCGGCCACGGTCAGCGCGGGCTTGAGCGCATCCTGGTGCGACAGGTAGCGCAGCCGCGCCGCGTGGGCGGCGGGGTCGGCGGCAATGTCCTGCCCGCGCCAATACACGGCGCCATCTGCCGGGCGAAGAAGTCCACTGAGAATGCGAAGCAATGTCGACTTCCCCGCACCATTCGCGCCAGTCAACAGCAGCGCCGCCCCGGCGGGCAGCGCGAAAGACAGGCCGGCGAAGACAATTCGCTCGCCGCGCAGGCAAGCAAGATCGCGCGCTTCGAGCACCGCGACGCCCGGATCAGCCAATACTCGCTCCCATCCATGGACCGCTTTCGGCCGTCATGCTTTAAACCGCCCGTTTGTGCGGCCGCGAGAGCGGCTCCGGAGCGAGGAAGGGTACCCCAACCATGCGGATGATCGGGCAGGACAGCCTGAAGACCCGCCGCACCCTAGCGGTGGACGGCAAGACCTATCACTACTTCAGCCTGCCCGAGGCGGCCAAGAGCATCGGCGACATCGCTCGCCTGCCCTACAGCCTCAAGGTGCTTCTTGAGAACGTGCTGCGGTTCGAGGACGGCCGGTCCTACACCGTGGACGACGCCAAGAAGATCGCCGAATGGGTGAAGGAAGGCCGTTCCACCAAGGAAGTGCCATTCCGTCCCGCGCGCATCCTGCTGCAGGACTTCACCGGCGTGCCGGCCGTGGTGGACCTCGCCGCGATGCGCGACGCCCTGCTCAAGCTCGGCGGCGATCCGCGCAAGGTGAACCCGCTGGTCCCCGTCGATCTCGTCATCGACCACTCGGTGATGGTGGACGTGTCGGGCACGCCGACGGCGCTCCAGCAGAACGTGGACATCGAGTTCGAGCGCAATGGCGAGCGCTACGAGTTCCTGCGCTGGGGCCAGGAAGCCTTCAACAACTTCCGCGTCGTGCCGCCGGGCACCGGCATCTGCCACCAGGTGAACCTGGAATACCTGGCGCAGGTGGTATGGACCTCGACCGACATCGGCGAGACCTATGCCTTCCCTGATTCGTGCTACGGCACGGACAGCCACACGACGATGGTCAACGGCCTCGGCGTGCTGGGCTGGGGCGTCGGCGGCATCGAGGCCGAGGCCGCGATGCTCGGCCAGCCCATCGCCATGCTCATCCCCGACGTGATCGGCTTCAAGCTGCACGGCAAGCTGCGCGAGGGCGTGACGGCGACCGACCTGGTGCTGACCGTCACCCAGATGCTCCGCAAGAAGGGCGTGGTCGGCAAGTTCGTCGAATTCTATGGCTCGGGCCTCGATGAGCTGCCGCTCGCCGACCGCGCGACCATCGGCAACATGGCCCCGGAATACGGCGCGACCTGCGGCTTCTTCCCGGTCGACGAGATCACGCTCGGCTATCTGAGCCTGTCCGGCCGCGACGAGCACCGCATCAACCTGACGCGCGACTACCTCAAGGCGCAGGGCATGTTCCGCGAGAAGGACACGCCGGACCCGGTCTTTACCGACACGCTGGAACTCGACCTGTCCACCGTCGAGCCGTCCATGGCCGGCCCGAAGCGTCCGCAGGACCGCGTCGCGCTGAACAACGTCTCGACCGCCTTCGGCAAGGACCTCGCCGCCGGCACGATGGGCGTGCCGGGCGACAAGGCCGAGCTGCGCGTTGCCGTCGAGGGCGCGAACTACGACCTCGGCCATGGTGACGTGGTGATCGCGGCGATCACCTCCTGCACCAACACCTCCAACCCCTACGTGCTCGTGGCCGCCGGCCTCGTCGCGAAGAAGGCGGTGGAGAAGGGGCTGACCGCGAAGCCGTGGGTGAAGACCTCGCTCGCGCCGGGCTCCCAGGTGGTGACCGAATACCTCGACAAGTCCGGGCTGCAGCCGCACCTCGACGCGCTGGGCTTCCAGACCGTCGGCTATGGCTGCACCACCTGCATCGGCAATTCCGGCCCGCTCGCGGACCCGATCGTCGATGCCGTCGAGGGCAACAAGCTGGTCGTGACCTCGGTGCTGTCGGGCAACCGCAACTTCGAAGGCCGCGTGCATGCCAATGTGCGCGCGAACTACCTGGCCTCCCCGCCGCTGGTGGTCGCCTATGCGCTCGCCGGCACGGTGAAGAAGGACCTGTCGAAGGAGCCGATCGGCACGGGCAAGGACGGCCAGCCGGTCTTCCTGAAGGACATCTGGCCGACGCAGAAGGAAGTGTCGGACACCGTCCACGCCGTGCTGACGCGCGCCATGTTCCAGGAACGCTATGGCGACGTGTTCAAGGGGCCGCAGCAGTGGCAGGCCATCCGCGTCGATGCGGACAGCGACACCTATCGCTGGAACTCGGGCTCGACCTATGTGCAGAACCCGCCCTACTTCGAGGGCATGACGATGGAGCCGGCGCCGGTCGCTTCCATCAAGGGCGCGCGCATGCTGGCCGAGCTCGGTGACTCGATCACCACCGACCACATCTCCCCGGCCGGCTCGATCAAGAAGTCGTCCCCGGCGGGCGAATACCTGCTCGAGCACCAGGTGCGCCAGGCGGACTTCAACTCCTACGGCGCGCGCCGCGGCAACCACGAAGTCATGATGCGCGGCACCTTCGCCAATATCCGCATCAAGAACGAGATGGTGCCCGGCGTCGAAGGCGGCATCTCGAAGCACTACCCCTCGGGCAAGGTGGCGCCGATCTACGACGTCGCCATGATGTACAAGAACGAGGGCGTGCCCCTGGTCGTCATCGGCGGCAAGGAATACGGCACGGGCTCGTCGCGCGACTGGGCGGCGAAGGGCACCTTCCTGCTCGGCGTGAAGGCGGTCATCGCGGAGAGCTTCGAGCGCATCCACCGTTCGAACCTGGTCGGCATGGGCGTCCTGCCGCTGGTCTTCAAGGAAGGCGAGAGCCGCCAGTCGCTCGGCCTGACCGGCGACGAGACCATCGACATCCTGGGCGTGGAGGAACTCTCCCCGCGCATGATGATGGATGTGGTCATCACCCGCGCCGACGGGTCCAAGGTGGAGACCCAGGTGCTGTGCCGCGTCGATACGGCCGATGAGGTCGAGTACTACAAGAACGGCGGCATCCTGCACTACGTGCTGCGCGGGATGGCCAAGGCGGCGTAAGCCGCCTCGGCATCGCCGGAGGTTGCGAGGGGCGCGGCGCCGCAAGGGCCGCGCCCCTTTCGCGTCTTGCGGGCGTCAAAGGGTATCGGGAAAGAAGGCTCGCAGCGGGGTCACCGTGCGCGGCAAACGCTGCGCCGCGCGCAGGAAGGGGGCGGGGGGGGGGGCGGGCCCGCGGGCGCCCCCGCCGGCGCGCC
>JAYSDS010000234.1:0-6429 GCA_041914265.1 Roseomonas sp. | reverse complement strand
GTTTCCAAAGGCCTTTCGGCCTTTGGTGGGGAGAGGTCCGGAGAGGGGCAACGCCTCTCTCCGGTCCCGTTTGGATTTTCTGGAGACGACATGACCCTTGCTGTGACAGCCCCGCGTTCCGCCCTGCGTTTCTGGGGCTTGGCGTTTCTCGGTTCGGCGGCCTTGGCTGCCTCCGCGCAGGTGGCGCTGCCCATGTGGCCGGTGCCCGCGACGATGCAGACCCTTGTCGTCCTGCTGCTCGGCGCCCTTGGCGGGTCGCGCTTCGGCCTGGCCTCGGTCGCGCTGTATCTCGCGCAGGGCGCGGCGGGGCTGCCGGTCTTCGCGCATGGTACCGGCGGGCTGGCCGTCCTGGCCGGGCCGACGGCGGGGTATCTGCTGGGCTTCCTGCCGGCGGCCTGGCTGGCGGGCTTCGCCGGCCGGGGTGCGGCGCGGCAGGCGCTGGCGCTGACCGGAGCCCATCTGCTTCTGTTCGTGCCGGGCGTCGCCTGGCTCGCGGCCTTCATGGGCTGGGAGCGGGCGATCATGGCCGGCTTCGTGCTGTTCCTGCCGGGTACGGCCGTGAAGACCGCGTTGGCCTGGGTTCTGCTGCGCGCGTTGCGGCCTCGCCCAAGCCGCTGAGGCGTGGGACAACACGCATCGAAATCCAAGGAGGAACCCATGACCGACGCCGCCATCATCAGCGAGGTCGCCCCGCGCGACGGCATCCAGTCCATCACAGGCGCGCTGGTGTCCACCGAGGCGAAGATCGCGCTGATCCAGGCCTGCTACGATGCCGGGCTGCGCCGGATGGAGGTGGGCTCCTTCGTGTCGCCCAAGGCCATTCCGCAGATGGCGCAGACCGAGATCGTGCTGGCCGCCTGCAAGACGATGCCGGGCCTCGAATCGACCGTGCTGGTGCCGAACCGCCGCGGCTTCGACGCGGCGATCACGAATGGCGCGGACCGGCTTGGCTTCTTCATGTCGGCCACGGCCGGCCACAACAAGGCGAACCTGAACCGCACGCGGGAGGAGTCCTTCGCCGAGCTGGCGACGCTCGTGAAGGACACGCCGAAGGGCGTGAAGATCCGCTTCAACCTCTCCTGCGTGTTCCATTGCCCCTTCGACGGCGTGGTCGCGGAGGCGGAGGTGATGCCCTGGATCGAGCGCATCGTGGCGCTGGACCCGGAGATGGAGATCGCGCTGGCCGACACCACCGGAAATGCGAGCCCCGACCAGGTCGGCCGCGTCTTCCGCCATGCCATCGCCCATTGGGGCGACCGCTTCGCCTTCCATGGGCATGACACCTATGGGATGGGCGTGGCGAATGTCTCCGCGGCGTGGGAGGCCGGCTGCCGGGTGTTCGATTCCGCCGCCGGCGGCATCGGCGGCTGCCCCTTCGCCCCCGGCGCGACCGGCAATGTCGCGACCGAGGACGTGGCCTGGATGTTCCGCCGCATGGGCGTGCCCACCGGTATCGACTGGGCGAAGCTGCTGGTCGCGGCGGACATGGCGGCCGCTATTCCGGGGGCCGTCCCGGGCGGGCGCATGCGCGCTGTGCCGGCGGCGCGAAAAGCCGCATGATGGAAGGCCGGCCGCGGGCCCTTTCCCGCGCGCGGTCGGCACCCAATCTGGTTTCCGCAATGCGCCAAGCCCCTGCCCTGATCCTACTGCTGCTCGCCGCCGCCTGTGCCCCTGTCGAGGCCCCGCCATCCGACGCGGCGGCGCCCATACCGGGCGGGCCCGATGCCGGCGGCACCTTCGTGACGGATTACGGCGGCGGCAACGCGCCGGTCGCGCGCTATGTCCGCCTGCCTGACGGCAGCGCGGTGCCGGCGGATCGCGGGGCGCCCGGGCCGGCCGCCGCGCCTGGCCCGCAGCCGGGCCGGCCCGCCGCCGGGGACGTGGTCGCCGAAGTGCCCGAACCCCCGCGCAGCCAGCGGGCCGGGCGGCCGATTGCCACCGGTTCGGCCTTCGCCGTCACGGGCAACGGCCTTGCCGTGACCAACGCGCATGTGGTGCAGGAATGCCGTTCGGTTGTGGATGAACGCGGGCGCACGGTGCGGGTGGTCGCGGCCGATCGCCGACGTGATCTCGCGATCATCGACATGGGCCGCAGCTTCCCCTCCGTCATCCGCTTCCGCGACCGCGCGGCGGTGGATCTTGGCGAAACCGTTCTGGTCTTCGGCTATCCCTACGGCCAGGCGCTCGGCACGGGGCTGAACGTGACCAACGGGATCGTCACCGGGCTGGCGGGGCCGGGGGGCGATGCCTCCCGCTTCCAGATGAATGCCGCGGTGCAGCCGGGCAATTCCGGCGGGCCGGCGGTGGACGATGCCGGCCTGCTGCTGGGGGTCGCGGTGGGACGGCTGAACGATATCGCCGTGCTGCGCGCGACCGGGTCCCTGCCTCAGGGCGTGAACTTCGCCATCCGCGCGGACCAGGTGGAACGCTTCCTTGCCGAACACGGCGTGCAGCCGGAACGCATGCCGACGAGCGGCGGGATCGGCGCGCGGGCGGTATCGGCGGCGGTGGCGCCGGCGGTGTTCCAGATCCTCTGCCGGGGCTGACCCGGCGGTGGCGATTGGAGGGGCGTTGCCCCTCCAAGCCACCCCACCAAAGGCCGAAAGGCCTTTGGAAACCTCGACTTGGCGCCGGGCGCCGCGGCCCGGATCGGTGCCGAAATCCGCTCTTGCGCCCCAAACGCGTTGCGAGAGCCCGGCATCAGCGATGCGCCCAGCACCAAGTTCCGGCGGTCCAGGCCACACTGTGGCCTGGCGGACGGAGGGGCAGCGCCCCTCCGGTTCCCGTCCCGCAAACTTGAGCACGACCCTTCGGCGTTTGGCGCCGAAAGGCCCGGCGCCCGCACGCCACGCGCCTCAGGCCGCCGGCACGCCCTTCGATGTCGAGTATTCGAAGTGCAGCGCCTCGCCCGGGAAGACGAGCGGATGGATGGCATGGGCCGCCATCGCGGCCTCGCTGAACCCCTGCAGGATCAGCTTCAGCTTGCCCGGATAGGTCGCGATGTCGCCGATGGCGAACACGCCCGGGACATTGGTCTCGCAGGTCGCGGGGGCCACGGTGATGTGGCTGCGATCCAGCGCCAGGCCCCAGGCCGCGATCGGCCCCAGTTCCATCGACAGGCCGAAGAAAGCCAGCAGGTGGTCGGCTGGGATGTCGCGTTCCTCGCCCTTCAGCGTGGCCAGCGTCACGGCCTCCAGCCGCGCTCCATCGCCCTTCAGCGCATGAAGCTGGTAGGGGATGGCCATCTCGACCTCCCCCCGCGCCGCGGCGGCGTCGAGCTGCGCGGCCGTCTCGGGCGCGGCGCGGAACTTCGCGCGGCGGTGCACCACCGTCACCGTCGCCATGTCCTTCAGCGACAGCGCCCAGTCCACCGCGGAATCGCCGCCGCCGGCGATGACCACGCGCTTGCCCCGGAATTCCTCCTTGCGCGCGACGAGGTAGCGCACGGCCCCGCTCGCCTCATAGCTCGGCAGGCCTTCCAGCGGCGGTCGGTTCGGTCCGAAGGCCCCGGCGCCGGCGGCGATGATCACCGCCTTGCAGCGCACCGTGTCGCCCGCCGAGGTGCCGAGGACGATCGTCCCGCCGTCCCGCGCTAGTGTCTCGACCCGGCGGCCGAGCAGGAATTGCGGCGCGAAGGGCTCGATCTGCTTCTCGAGCTGGCCGATCAGGTCGGCGGCGGCGATGCCCGGATGGGCCGGGATGTCGTAGATCGGTTTTTCAGGGTAGAGGGCGGTGCATTGCCCCCCCACCGCGTCCAGCGCGTCGATCACCACCGATTTCATGCGCAGCATGCCGCATTCGAAGACCGCGAAGAGCCCCGCAGGCCCCGCGCCGATGATCGCGACATCCGTTTCGATGACGGCCGCCATGGCCACTCCCCCGAATCAAGGCCCGCGTGATAGACGGTGTGCGCCCAGGATCAAAGCCGCCCTGCCCGCGGCAGCCCCTTTCATGCCCCGGACCGTGACGCTGGATCTTCAGGACCTCTCCGCCACCCATGCTTTCGCCAGGCGCCTCGCGGGGCTGCTGCGCGCAGGGGACGCGGTGCTGCTGGAAGGGCCGCTGGGCGCGGGGAAGTCGGAGCTAGCCCGCGCCGTGCTGCGCGCCGCCGCCGGCGATCCGGGGCTCGAGGTGCCGAGCCCGACCTTCACCCTGGTGCAGTCCTACGACCTGCCGGCGGGGCCGGCGCATCACTTCGACCTGTATCGCCTCGACGGGCCGGCTGGCCTGGATGAACTTGGCTGGGACGAGGCGCGGGAGGGAATCGTGCTGGTGGAATGGCCCGACCGCCTGGGCGCCCTGGCGCCGCCCGACGCGCTGCGCATCGCCCTGGAACCCGGCGGCGAGGAGGATGCCCGTCGCGCGCATCTGTCCGGCTGGGACGACCGCCTGGACCGCCTAGCCGCATGAGGGACACGACCGACTTCCTCCGCGAGGCCGGCTTCGGCGCCGCGCGGCTCGATCCGCTGCCGGCGGATGCCTCCTTCCGGAAATATGCCCGGCTGCATGGCGGGCCGCGCCCCGCACTGCTGATGGACGCGCCGCCGCCCGAGGATGTCCGGCCCTTCCTCGCCATCGGGCGCCACATCGGCGGCCTCGGCCTGTCGGCGCCCGAGATCATCGCCGCGGACGAGACACGCGGCTTCCTGATCATCGAGGATTTCGGCGAGGCGACCCACGCCTCGCTGCTCGATGCCGGCGCCGATCCGCTGCCGCTGTACCTCGAAGCGGCGGAGGCGCTCGCCGCCCTGCATGCCGCCCCGCCCCCGGCCGGCCTGCCGCCCTGGGGCCCGGCGCGGATGTCGGAGACGGCCAGCGCGACCTTCCTCGACTGGTGGTGGCCCGCCGCCCGGGGCCGGGACCCGGATGCCGAGACGCGCGCCCATTTCGATGCGGCCATCCGGGGCATGCTCGCCCCCTTCGCCCAGGCGGGCGGCTTCGTTCACCGCGACTATTTTCCCGCCAACCTGATGCGGCTGACCGAACGGGCGGGACCGCGCCGCACCGGCCTGCTCGACTTCCAGGACGCGGCGATCGGCCACCCGGCCTATGACCTGGTCTCCCTCGTCGAGGACGCCCGCCGCGACGTCCCGCCCGCCGTGCGCGAGGCCGCCATTGCCCGCTACCTCGACGCCCGGGGCGATGTGGACCGGGACGACTTCGCCGCCGCCATGGCGGCCTGCGCGGCACAGCGCCACCTGCGCGTCGCGGCGTTGTGGGTGCGTCTCGCGCGCCGCGACGGCAAGCCGGGCTACCTCATCCACGGCCCGCGCTGCTGGCGCCTGATGGGCGCGGCGCTGGACCACCCCGCCGCGCGTCCCCTCCGCGATTTTCTCGATGCCCGCGTGCCGCCCCGGCTACGCTGCAACCCCGTGGCCCTGACGGAACCCGCATGATCGCCCTGACCCACGCCATGGTGCTGGCCGCCGGCCTCGGCACGCGCATGCGGCCGCTCACCGACGACCGGCCCAAACCGCTGCTGGAACTCGATGGCCGTTCGCTGCTCGACCACGCGATCGACCGGCTGGAAGCCGCCGGGGTGAACCAGCTCGTCGTCAACGCCCATTGGCATGGCGACCAGATCGTGGACGCCATGGCCCGCCGCGCCGACGCCTGCGTCGCCGTGCAGCAGGAGGAGGCGCTGCTCGAGACCGGCGGCGGCGTGAAGCTGGCGCTGCCGAAGCTCGGCGCCAACCCCTTCGCCGTGGTCAATGGCGACGCCTTCTGGCTGGATGGCCCCACCCCGGCGCTGACCCGCATGTCCGCTGCCTTCGACCCCGCCGAGATGGACGCGCTGCTGCTGATGGTGCGCACCACCCAGGTCGAAGGCGTGGTCGGCAAGGGCGACTTCCTGCTCGACCCCGTCGGGCGGATGCGCCGGCCGAAGGAACGCGAGATCGCGCCCTATCTCTACGCCGGGGTGCAGATCCTCAGCCCCGCCCTGTTCGAGCACGCGCCGGACGGGGCGTTCAGCCTGAACGTCCTGTACGATCGCGCGATCGAGAACGGTCGGCTGTTCGGGCTGGTGCATGACGGGCTGTGGTTCCACCTCTCGACACCCGAAGACCTGCACAACGCGGGCGATACGCTGCGGGCGGGGCTGGTGAGGGCGCTGTTCTGATGACGGGGTGCGTGGCGGAGGATTTTGCTCTCGCCCGAACCTTTCATCGGCAAGGGCCGAAAGGCTTTCCTGACCACTCCGCTGCTGGAGTTGGAGGGGCTTTGCCCCTCCAAGCCACCCCACCAAAGGCCGAAAGGCCTTTGGAAACCTCGACCTGGCGCTGTGCGCCACGGGCTGAATGGGGGCGAAACCCGCTCTTTCGCACGAAGCACGCTGCGAGGGTTCAGCACTGGCGATGCGCCCGGCGCCAAAGGCCGGCGGTCCAGGCCACACTGTGGCCTGGCGGGGAGGTCCGGAGGGGCGGCGCC
>JAYSDS010000233.1:0-6505 GCA_041914265.1 Roseomonas sp. | reverse complement strand
ATCCGTTGTGGAATTGGAGGTTGCTGCATACGCGGGGAGACTTGGGCGACGCAGGGGGGGGGGGGGGGGGGGGGGGGGGGGGGGGCGCGCCCCCCCCCCCCCCCCCCCCCCCCTTCCCTCTCATCGCGAAGGCCGGTGGAAACCTCAGGCCGGGGACCGACGCGACAGCTTTCCGGCCAAGGCGCCAGCCCGGGCCAAGGCAAGGTATCGGCTTCCAGGGACCTTTCGGCCTTGGGCGGGGTGAGGCCCGGAATGGGGCGGCGCCCCTCTACGGTGCTGCCCGATGAAGACCCTCGCCCTCGCCTTCCGCTTCGCCCGTCGTGACCTGCGTGGCGGCGTGAAGGGTCTGCGCATCGTCCTCGCCTGCCTCGCGCTCGGCGTCGCGGCCATCACTGCCGTCGGCACCTTGCGTGCGGGTGTGGAGGCCGGCATTGCCGCGGATGGCGCGCGGCTGCTGGGCGGCGAGGTTGAGGTGGCCTCCCAGCAAGGGCCGCTGCCCCAGGCGGCGGTGGACTGGCTGGCGCAGCACGCCGCGCGCGTTTCACGTGTGACCTCGATGCGTGCCATGGCGGTGGCGCCGGATGGCGATCGTACGCTGGTGGAGCTCAAGGCGGTCGACGACGCCTATCCGCTGTTCGGCGCGCTGGTGCTGGATCCACCCGGCGCGCTCGGGCCGGGCGAGATCGCGGTGGACCGCATGGTGGCCGACCGCCTGGGCGTCGCGATGGGCACGGTGTTGCGGATCGGCGAGGCGCGCTTCACCCTGCGCGGCGTCGTCGCGGCCGAGCCCGACAAGGTGACGAACGTCTCCATCCTCGGGCCGCGGGCGATGATCCGCATGGCGGATCTGGACGCGACGGCGCTGGTGCAGCCAGGCAGCCTCGTGACCTTCGAATACCGGGTGGCCCTGCCGCCGGGCGTGGACCGGACGGTCTTCGCCGATGCCCTGCGCGCGGCCTTCCCGCAGAATGGCTGGCGCATCCGCACGGCTGACGCGGCGGCGCCGTCGGTCAACCGCTTCCTCGATCGCGCGGCCTTCTTCCTGACGCTGGCAAGCCTGACGGCGCTGCTGGTGGGCGGCATCGGCGTCGCGACGGGCGTGCGGTCCTGGCTCGACCAGCGGGCGCGGACCATCGCGACCCTGCGCTGCCTCGGCGCTTCGCCGGGGGTGATCTTCGCGACCTACCTGGTGCAGGTCCTGGCGCTGGCGGCGGTCGGCATCGTCATCGGGCTGGTGATCGGGTTCGGGCTGACCTGGCTGGCGGCCTCGGCGCTCGCGGATGCGCTACCGGTGCCGCCGCGCTTCGGCCTGTACCCGGCGGTGCTTGGCCTCGCGGCGCTGTATGGGCTGCTGACGGCGCTTGCCTTCGCATTGTGGCCGCTGGGCCGCGCGATGGAGATCCCCGGGGCGGCGCTATTCCGGGACACGCTGCAGCCCGCCGGCGTGCGACCGAGGCTGTCGCTGCTGCTGGCCACGGCCGCGGCCGGACTCGCGCTGGCGGCGCTGATCATCGGCACGGCGGAAAATCGCCTTTTCGCGGCGGGTTTCGTGGGTGGGGCGCTGGCGACACTGGCGGTCTTCCGCCTGGGGGCGCTGGCGCTGATGCGCCTGGCGCGCCGCTTCGGTTCGGTGCGGCGGCCGGCGCTGCGGCTGGGGCTGGCGAACCTGCACCGCCCGGGCGCGCCGACGCCGCTGATCCTGGTCTCGCTCGGCATCGGGCTGACCACCCTCGCGGCCGTCGCGCTGATCGAGGGCAACATGCGCCGCCAGATCACCGAGCAACTGCCGGATGCGGCGCCGTCCTTCTATTTCATCGACATCCAGTCCAGCCAGGCGCGTGACTTCGACCGCGTGGCGGCGGCCCAGCCGACGGTCAGCGAGATCAAGCGCGTACCCTCGCTGCGTGCGCGCATCGTCGCCGTGAATGGCGTGCCGGCGGAACAGGTGCGCGCGACGCCCGAGACGTCCTGGGCGCTGCGCGGGGATCGCGGCCTGACCTATGCCGCGACGCCGCCGGAGGGGACGCGCATCGTGGCCGGCGAATGGTGGCCGGCGGATTACCGCGGCCCGCCGCTGGTGTCCTTCGATGCCAACCTGGCGCGCGGCTGGGGCGTCGGCGTGGGGGACTCCATCACGGTCAACGTGCTCGGGCGCGACATCCCGCTGCGCATCGCCTCGCTGCGCGACATCGCCTGGCGCGGCCTGGGGCTGAATTTCGTGCTGGTGGCCTCGCCGGGCATGCTCGAGGCCGCGCCGCATACGCATATCGCGACGCTGCGGGCGGATCCGGCGCGCGAGGGCGCGGTGCTGCGCGCGATCAGCGAGGCCTTCCCCAACGTTTCCGGCGTGCGGGTGCGCGATGCGATCGAACAGGTCGCGGCCCTGCTGGAACGCATCGGCACGGCGCTGTCGGCGACCGCGACCGTCACGCTGGCGGCCGGCGCGCTGGTGCTGGCGGGCGCCGTGGCGGCCGGGCAGCGGCGGCGCGTGCGCGACGCCGTGGTGCTGAAGACCGTGGGGGCCACGCGGGCGCAGATCCGCCGGGCCTTCCTGGTGGAATTCGGCCTGCTCGGCGCGACGGCGGGCGTGATCGCGGCGGTGGCCGGCACGGCCGCGGCCTGGGGGGTCGTACGCTTCGTGATGGGCGGCGAATGGGTGTTCCTGCCCGGCACCCTGGCCGCGGTGGTCCTGGCCTGCACCGCGCTGACGCTGGCCTTCGGCCATGTCGGCACGGCGCTGGCACTACGGGCGCGGCCGGCGCCCCTGTTGCGCAACGAATAGGTGGAATCGCGCCGCGGACCGCCAGAAAATCGCGGTAGCCGGCACTAACGGCCGGCTACCGTGGTTTCGCGGCTTCCTGTAAGGTCGCGACGGCCGTTTTCAACCAGGCCGCCTTCCCATCGAGGATCTGCCATGACGCACACGTCCCGTTCGCGCCTCAAGCTGGCTGCGATCGTCGCCCTTCCGCTGCTGGGCCTCGCGGCCTGCGCCGAGACGCCGCCCCCGCAGCCGGTGACGCCTCCGGCGCCGACGGTCGTTTCCACGGCGCAGGAAGCGGTCGGCGTCGTCCGCTCGGTGAACCTGCGCACCCGGCAGGTCCAGATCCTGACCCCGGCGAACCGCACCATCACGGTGGTGGCGCCCGAGAGCGTGCAGAACCTCAACCGGGTCCGCCGCGGCGATCGCGTGCGCGTCCGCTTCGAGGAAGCCGTGGCCGTGCAGATGACGCCGCGCGGCACCGACCTGCCGGCCGAGGCCGACCTCGCCGCCGCCCGCGCGACGAGCGGCCTGCCCGCCGGCGCGGTGGTCGCCACCGTGCGCGATACCGTGACGGTGAACGCGGTCGACCCGGCCACCAATGCGGTGACCTTCACCTCCTCCCGCGGGGTGCGCCGCACGGTGGTCGTGCGTGCGCCCGAGATGCAGGCCTTCATCCGCACGCTGCGCCCCGGCCAGCGCGTGAATGTCGCCTTCGTCGAGGCGACCGCGGTGTCGATCGAACCGGCCGCCGGCTGATCCGATCAGGGGCCGCGCTGACGGCGCGGCCCCGCCCGGCGGGCGTTTACCTTCCGGCCATTCCAGCGTGCCAAACTGCAACAAGGGCACGGTCCGGGGATGCGACGGTGGCTGTGCCGCCCCATCTTGCACGGGACACCCAGGCATCGGTGGTCGGCGCGGCGATCGCCCGTTGATCCAGATGAAGAAGTGTCCATATTCTTCACCTGCGGGGAATCATCCCCTTCGGAGGAGTTTTCCACACCATGGCCTTTGGTCCCGACACTCGATACACGACGGGTGCGCCAGGCTGGGGTCGCGTCGCGACCGCCGACGCGGCCGCCGTCGATGCCGGGCTGCGGTCCTACATGCTCCGGGTCTACAACTGGATGGCCTCGGGGCTGCTGCTGACCGGCATTGTCGCCTACGTCATCGCCAGCACGCCCGCGCTGATGAACCTGTTCTGGTCCGTCGGCTTCGCGGCGAACGGCGCGCGCGTCGTCTCCCCGACGCTGCTGGGCTGGGCCGCGATGCTCTCGCCGCTTGCTTTCGTGCTGGTGCTGTCCTTCGGCATCAACCGCATGGCGAAGAGCACGGTGCAGCTGCTGTTCTGGCTGTTCGCCGCGGCGATGGGCGCCAGCCTGTCCAATATCTTCCTGCGCTACACGGGCCAGTCCATCGCGACGACCTTCTTCGTCTGCTCGGCGATGTTCGCCGGCATCAGCCTTTACGGCTACACGACGAAGGCCGACCTGACGCGCATGGGCAGCTTCATGATGATGGGCCTGATCGGCATCATCCTCGCGTCGCTGATCAACATCTTCCTGGCCTCGAGCGCGCTGGCCTTCGCCATCTCGATCATCGGCGTGGTGGTATTCGTCGGCCTGACCGCCTGGGACACCCAGCGGATCAAGAACGATTACCTGACCTATGCCTATGCCGAGGGTACGGACGAAGCCGGCAAGCGCAGCGTGATGGACGCGCTGGCGCTGTACCTGAACTTCGTGAACCTGTTCCAGATCCTGCTGTCCTTCATGGGCCAGCGTCAGGAGTAATTCACGGGGTGCCCTGACAAAGGGCGCAACGAAAAAGGCCCCGGGGAGCGATCCCCGGGGCCTTTTTGCTGGAGTGCTTTCCGTTCGCCCTGGCTCACGGAAATCTCTCTCGCCGCCTGCTTCTGCGAACACCTTTGCCCGACCAGATGATTCCACTGATCGGGATCTGCTCCAGGCGCCGCGCCGGCGGCCTCAATCCTCGGCGTCGTCGCCCTTGTCGGCGGGCTCGGCCTTGCCGCCCTTCTCAGCCTTGCCGAGATAGGTCAGCAGCTTCTCGATCGCCTTGGTCTTGTCGGTCTTGTCGATCGCCGCGACCTCGGCTGCCAGGCGGTCGAGCGCCTGTTCATAGATCTGCCGCTCGGAGAAGGACTGGTCCGGCTGGCCGGCATTGCGGTGCAGGTCGCGCACCACCTCGGCGATCTGCAGCGGGTCGCCGGAGTTGATCTTGGCCTCGTATTCCTGGGCGCGGCGGGACCACATGGTGCGCTTGATGCGCGCGCGGCCCTTCAGCGTGTCGAGCGCGACCTGCATCGCCGCACCGGCGGCGAGCTTGCGCAGACCGGAGGAGGCGGCCTTGTTCACCGGGACGCGCAGCGTCATCCGGTTCTCCTCGAAGGTCACGACGATGACCTGGAGAGAGTAGCCGGCGGCCTCCACCGTCTCGATGCCCTGGACCTGGCCGACGCCATGGGTCGGGTAGACGACATGGTCGCCGGCCTTGAAGTCCTCCTTGGTGCGCGGGGCGACCTTGGTGGGCGTGGCGACGGCGGCCGGTGCGGCGGCAAGGCGCTGGGGCGAGCGCTGCGGTGGCAGGGGCCCGCGGGCGGCCATGAATGGCGGGGCTGGCGGCGGCATCGGCGCCGCGGGCTTCACGGCGGCGACCGGGGCGGCCGGGACCGGCGCGGCGGGCTTGGGGGCCGGCACGGCCGGCTTCGCGGCAACCGCCGGTTTGGCGGGCGCGGCCACCTTGGTGGCGACCTTCGTCTCTGTCTTCGGCATGGGGGCAGTCTTCGACTGCACCTTCACCGCCTTGGCGGCGGCCTGGGGCTTCGCCGGGGGCTCGGCCTGCGTCTTGGGCTTGGTGGCGGGCTTCGCCTTGGCGGTGGTGCTGGACCTGGTCGGCGCCTTGGGGCGGGCCGTTGCCTTCATCGCGGAGTCGCTCCTGCTCCCGTGGCGCAGGGGGCGCCACGGTCGGGCCCGGCCGGAACGGGCGGGACCTCAAATGCCATGTCCGTGCCATGCAATCTGCGTGTCACGGCCATCCATTTGAAAGCATAGCAGAAAAAAGCAACCGCGTCACCCCACGGGCCGGGGCGGCTGTCAACCCTCCTGTCGCGGCCGGACGGATCAGCCCGGGTTGGGGCTGAGCAGCTCCTTCTTGTCCGGCTTGCCCTTCCACTCCTCGGCATCGGCCGGGGGGTCGCCCTTGCGGGTGATGTTGGGCCACTGGCCGGCGTAGGTCCGGTTGATCTCCAGCCACTCCGTCGCCCGGTCGTCACTGTCCGGATAGATGGCCTCGGCCGGGCATTCCGGTTCGCAGACGCCGCAGTCGATGCATTCATCCGGGTGGATGACGAGGAAGTTCT
The DNA here is from genome assembly GCA_041914265.1 of Roseomonas sp. Taxonomy (GTDB): domain Bacteria; phylum Pseudomonadota; class Alphaproteobacteria; order Acetobacterales; family Acetobacteraceae; genus Neoroseomonas. The sequence continues at coordinate 368 of JAYSDS010000233.1, read as the reverse complement.
CGCCCACGTAGAAGCAGTCCACGGGACAGACTTCAACGCAATCCATGAATTTGCACTTAATGCAGTTCTCGGTGACGACGTAGGTCACGGGCGAAGAGCCCCCGGTGCTCGTGGTTGCAGCGCATCCAAAATGGCGGGGGCAGGGCCCGGCCGCAAGTCGTCCGGCGCACATGTCCGGGCTGCACGTGCGAGGGCCAGTCCAGGGCAGCTTTGATCGCTTCAGCGCCGAGCCGACGATCGACGGAGACCGCAGGTCCTGTCGGGTTCGGCGGCGGGCTGGCCGATAGGCGCCAGGATATGCCGGGCCGCGGAATTGGAGAGGGGCTCTGCCCCTCTCCAAACCTCACCCCGCCAAAGGCCGAAAGGCC
>JAYSDS010000232.1:0-6573 GCA_041914265.1 Roseomonas sp. | reverse complement strand
TTCACCCTACCGGGCAACAGGCACCGCTCGCGAGACTTACAAGGGGCAACGCCCCGTCCAATTCCACAGCGGAAGACGCCGGGCCATCAGTAAGGGCCGTTCGGCGGGCGCGCCACGCCCGGTGCGGAGCGGAGCGAGACGCATGCACATCGAGACGGCCCGGCTGACCCTGCGCCCGCCCACGCTTGCGGACGTTCCCGCGCTCTTCGCCTTCCTCGGCGATGCCGAGGCGATGCGGCACACCCATGTCGACCCATCGCCGCGCGCCTGCCGGCGCCGCGTCGCCGTGCATGAATGGCGCCGCCGCCGGGATGGCTATGCGCCCTGGACCGTCATCACGAAGCAGGATGGGCGGATCATCGGCTGGGGTGGTCTCTATGACGACCCCTTCGATCCCGGCTGGGGCGTGGAAGTGGGGTACTTCTTCCGCCCCGATGCCTGGGGGCGCGGCTATGCCTCCGAGTTGCTCGCCGCCTGCCTCGATCACGCCGACCGGGCGCTGAACCTTCCGGAGATCCGGGCCTTCGCGCATCCGGACAATGCCGGATCGCGGCGCGTGCTGGAGAAGGCAGGCTTCGAGCTGCGCCGCCATGTGCCGGAGATGGACCGCTTCCTCTTCGGCCGCCGGCGACCCGGCCCTGGCTAGACCGAGGCGCCGCCCAGCCCCGCCTGCTCGGCGCACCAGCGGGCCACCTCCTCATGCGTGCCGAACCACACGCCGGGCGTGCCCTTCATCAGGGTCACCAGGCGGTCGAGCAACGCGATGCGGCTGCGGTGGCCGATGACATGCGGGTGCATCGTCAACAGGAACAGGCCGCCTTCCGCGAGGGCGCCCTCGAACTCCGCGCGGAAGATCTCCTCGACAGCCGAGGGCGGCGTGTAGGGGCGCAGCCCCGAGAAGCGCACCATGTTGAAATAGACCGCGTCGTCGCGGATCCACTCGGGCGGCAGTTCCACGATGCCGGTCGGCTCGCCCTGGACTTCCAGCTCATAGGGATCGTCATCGGCCATGAGCGAGGAATCGTAGAGCAGCCCAAGCTCCCGGATGATGCCCATCGTATCGACGGAAAAGTCCCAGGACGCCGTGCGGATGCCGACGGGCCGGCGGCCGGTCAGCTTTTCCAGCGTATCCGCGGCGCGGAAGGTCAGGTCGCGCTCGACACCGGGCGGGAGCTGCGTGTTGGCCTCATGGATCCAGGAATGGATGCCGATCTCGTGGCCTTCATCGGCCACGGCGCGGATTTCCTCTGGATGCAGCAGGCCGGCGACGGCGGGGTAGAAGAAGGAGGCGCGCACGCCGTGCCGGTCGAGCAGCGCACGGATGCGCTTCACGCCCTGCCGGTTGCCGTACTGCCCCTGGCTGATGCGCATCGGGCTTTCATCGGCGTCGCGCAGGGGGATCGTCTCGTGATCCGCGTCGAAGGACAGGGCGACGGCGCAGCGCGCGCCGCCGGGCCAGGATGCGGGGGCGAGGGACCGTCCGGCGCGGGCGCGCCCGACGATCTGCCGCCATTCCGGCTCGCTCCAGTCCCAGGGTTTCGCCTTGCCATCGGTCATGCGTGATCTCCGCCTGTCAGGGTCGGTGGCACGGTAATTGCCGGTGACGGCAGGTCAATCCGCCGCGCTGTTCCCGGCGCGGTGTTGCCAACAGCGGAGCCCAGCATGGACATCGGCGTCTTCATCCCGATCAACAACAATGGCTGGATCATCTCGGCCGCCTCGCCGCAATACATGCCGAGCTTCGACCTCAACAAGGCGGTGGTGCAGAAGGCCGAGGGCTATGGCTTCGACTTCGCCCTGTCGATGATCAAGCTGCACGGATTCGGCGGCAAGACGGAGTATTGGGATCACGGCCTGGAGAGCTTCACGCTCATGGCCGGTCTCGCTGCCGTCACCACGAAGATCAGGCTGTTTGCCTCGGTCGCGGTGCTGACCGTGCCGCCCGCCATCATCGCGCGCATGACGAGCACGATCGATTCCATCTCCCATGGCCGCTTCGGGGTGAACATCGTCTCGGGCTGGCATTCGAAGGAATACAGCCAGATGGGGCTGTGGCCGGGCGATGGCCACTTCGCCAAGCGCTACGACTACAGCACCGAATACGTGACCATCATGCGCCAGCTCTGGGAGACCGGCGTCTCGGACTTCAAGGGCGAATACTTCCAGATGGACGAATGCGTGCTCTCGCCGCGCCCGAAGGAACCCGTGAAGGTGGTTGCCGCCGGGCAGTCCGATCGCGGCATGGCCTTCGCCGCCGAGCTCTGCGACTACAATTTCTGCCTCGGCGAGGGCGTGAACGAACCGACCAGGGCGGCCTCCGTCCCCGCGCGCGTACTGGAGGCAGGCAAGAAGACGGGCCGCGATATCGGCGCCTACATGCTCTACATGATCATCGCCGAGGAGACCGACGAGGCCGCCTGGGCCAAGTGGAAATCCTACATCGACGGCGCGGACCAGGAGGCACTGGCCTACCTGCATGGCAAGGCGGCCGAGGACACGACGGCGGCCGATACCTCGATGGCCGCGGCCGTCCTGCGGTCCCCCACGCCCGTCAACTGGAACATGGGCACGCTGGTCGGTTCCTATGCCAATGTCGCGAAGATGATGGACGAGGTCGCGACCATGCCCGGCGTGAAGGGCATCATGCTGACCTTCGACGACTTCATCGAAGGCCTCGACAAGTTCGGCCAATACATCCAGCCGCTGATGGAATGCCGGAAGGACCGGCTGCCGTTGGCCGCGGAATGACCGGCTGACTTGAACGGCGCGGGGCGGGGGGACATGGTGGCCGCCATGTGCACCCTGGCCCCGCGCTCCGCATGAGCGACACCACCGACCCCGCCCTGATGTCGGCCGAGACGCTTCTCGGCCTTTATGCCCGTCGCGCCCTCTCGCCGGTCGAGGCGCTGAAGGCCGTTCTCGAGCGCGTTGCCCGCTACAATCCCTGGGTCAACGCCTTCGCGGCGATGAACCCCCACGCGCTGCGCGCCGCCGGGGAAAGCGAGGCGCGCTGGATGGCCGGCCGGCCGATCGGCCCGCTGGACGGCGTGCCGGCCACGGTGAAGGACCTGCTGAACCTGGCCGGCTTCCCGACCCGGCGCGGCAGCCGCGCGACGGACGCCACGCCCGCGACCGAGGACGCGCCCGCCGTGATGGGGCTGAAGGAATCGGGCGCGGTCATCATCGGCAAGACGACGACCACCGAATTCGGCTGGAAGTCCCCCGGCGACTGCCCGCTGAACGGCATCACGCGCAATCCCTGGAACCCGCAGCGCACGGTGGGCGGATCGTCCTCGGGTGCCGGGGCCGCCGGGGCGGCCTGCTTCGGGCCGCTGCATATCGGCACCGATGCCGGCGGGTCCATCCGCATCCCGGCGGCCTTCTGCGGCCTGGTCGGCGTGAAGCCCAGCTTCGGGCGCATCCCGCAATGGCCGCTTGGCGCCTTCGGCCATGTCGCGGTGGCGGGGCCGATGACGCGCACGGTGCGCGACGCGGCGCTGATGTTCTCGGCCATGGCGCGCTTCGACCTGCGCGATCCCTACTGCCTGCCGGACGAGCCGCGCGACTGGCGGAGCGGCATCGAGGACGGCGTGGCCGGGATGCGCATCGCCGTGGTGCGGCGCATGGGCTTCGCGCCACCGCTCGATGCGGATGGGCAGGCGGTGCTGGATGGTGCGGCGGAGATGCTCGCCGAACAGGGCGCTGTCGTCGAGGAAGCCGATCCGGGCCTGCCGGACACCCGCGCCATCTTCGGTCGCGTCTGGGGCGTGGCTTTGTCCCGCGTGCTCGCCACCATCCCGGCCGAGAAGCATGCGTTGCTGGATGCCGGCCTGATCGAGGTCGCGCGCCGGCATGGCGACATGTCCGCCGTGGACTATCTGGCGGCGGAAGCGATGCGCCTGGAAGCCGCCCACGCCATGGCGCGCTTCCACCAGCGCTACGACCTGGTCCTGACGGCCTGCACGCCGACCGCCGCCTTCGCCGCCGACCAGCCGACGACGCAGCCGGACATGGCGCTGTGGCGGGACTGGGCCCCCTGGACCTTCGCCTTCAACCTGACCCGTCAACCCGCGATCAGCGTGCCCGTGGCCCTGGACGGGGAAGGCATGCCGCGCGCCGTGCAGGTGGTCGCGCCGCTCTATCGCGACGACCTCGCCTTTCGCGGGGCGCGGGCGCTGGAACGGGCGGTGACAGTGCCGCTCGCGGATCCCGCCGCGACGGCGCCAGGAGCCTGACATGTCCGACGATGACTACGTCTATGACGAGGCGACCGGCGAATGGCGCCCCGCTTCCGAGGTGAAGGCGGCGGCGGATGCGGCCGCGAAGGTCGTGGTGCGCGATGCCTCGGGCAATGAGCTGGCGGATGGCGATTCCGTCACGCTGATCAAGGACCTGAAGGTGAAGGGCGCGAACCAGACGCTCAAGCAGGGCACGGTCATCCGCTCGATCCGGCTGACGGACGATCCCGAGGAGATCGACTGCCGCCACGACACCATCAAGGGCCTGGTGCTGCGCACCGAATTCGTGCGCAAACGATGACATCGGGAAAGGAAACGACGGGAATGCGCCTGGTCACGTTCAAGGACAGCAAGGGCACGCGCATCGGCGTGCTCGACACGGCGGGGCAGGTGCTGGACCTCGCGGCCGCCGATGCGGCGCTGCCGCGGGACATGCTCGGCCTGATCGCCGGCGGCGCCGCGGCGCTGGCGGCCGCGCGCGCCGCGGCGGAAACGGCGCCGGTCGCCGTCGGCGCGACGATCCTCGCGCCGATCCCGCGCCCGGCGAAGAACATCTTCTGCGTTGGCAAGAACTACCATGAGCACGCGAAGGAATTCGCTTCCTCCGGCTTCGACGCGACGGCGAAGGAGGTCGTGCCGGAAGCCCCGGTGGTGTTCAGCAAGCCGCCGACCAGCGTGATCGGCCCGCACGAGCCGATCCCGTCCTTCCTCGATTCCTCGGGCAGCACGGATTACGAGGGCGAGGTCGCCGTCGTCATCGGCACCCGCGGCCGGGGCATCAGCGAGGCCGAGGCCTATGCGCATGTCTTCGGCTACACCATCGTCAACGACGTCACAGCCCGGACGCTCCAGCACCGGCATCGGCAGTGGATCCTCGGCAAGGGCATCGACGGCTTCTGTCCGATGGGGCCGGCCATCGTCACCGCGGATGCCGCCGGCACGCCGCCGAAGCTCGCCATCTCCACCTGGGTGAATGGCGAACTCCGGCAGCGCGCGGGCATCGAGGAGCTGATCTTCGGCATCCCGACCCTGATCGCGACGATCAGCGCCGCGATCACGCTGGAACCGGGCGACATCATCGCGACCGGCACGCCCGCCGGCGTGGGGCTAGGCTTCAGCCCGCCGAAATTCCTCAAGCCCGGGGACACCGTTCGCATCGAGGTGCCGGGCATCGGCGTCCTGGAGAACCCCGTCGCGTGACCTGATCCGCCAATACCAACCGGGAGGAACAAGAACCATGAAACGACGTGTCCTGATCGGCTCCGCCGCCGCGCTCGCCCTCGCGCGCCCGGCTGTGGCGCAGGAGGGTTTTCCCGCACGCCCCGTGACCATGGTCGTGGCCTTTCCCCCCGGCGGCCAGGCGGATGTGGTGGGCCGCCCCGTCGCGGCGGCGCTGGAGCGCGTGTGGCGCGTCGCGGTGCCGATCGTGAATCGCGGCGGTGCTGCCGGGGAGATCGGCAACGCCGCCGTCGCGCGGGCCACGCCGGACGGCTACACGCTGCTGATGGCGCTCTCCTCCATGGCTCTCCTGCCGGAGGCCGCGCGCGTCAATGGCCGCGCGCCGGCCTATACGACGGATCAGCTCACGCCCATCGCGCTGTTCGCGGCGGATCCGACCGTGCTGGTGGTTCCCGCCGCCTCGTCCATCCGCAGCATCGAGGATTTCATCGCCGATGTGCGGGCGCGGCCCGGCCAGGTCTCCTATTCCTCGGCCGGGAACTATTCGGCGTTGCATGTCCCGATGGCGCAGCTTGCCCAGGCCGCGCGGCTCGACATGCTGCACGTGCCCTTCCAGGGCGGCGGGCCGGCACTGACGGCGCTGCTGGCGGGGCAGGTGAATTGCCTGGCTTCCGGACCGGGGCCGATCGCGCCGCATATCCGCAGCGGCGCGCTGCGTCCCCTGGCGAGCTGGGGCCGCACGCGGCTGGCAGGCTTCGTGGATGTCCCGACCCTGATCGAAAAGGGCTACCCCGATTGCGAATTCTACATCTGGGTGGGCCTTTTCGCCCCGACCGGTACGCCGGCGGCAGTGGTCGAACGCGTGCGCGAATCCGCGCGCCTGGCGGCAGGCGACGCGGAGTTCCGCCGCGCGATGGCGGCGAGCGGTAATACACTGGACTTCCGCGATGGCGACGCCTTCGCGCAATTCTATGCCGAGGACGCGGCGCGGTTGGTGCGCGTCGTGCGGGCATTGGGGAAGATCGAATAGGACCGGAGAGGGACGCCGCCTTCACCCGCCAAAGGACGCAGGGCCTTTCTGATTGCTGGCCTTGTTCCGCTGATGAAGATCGAAGGAGGGCTCTGCCCTCCTCCGAGCCTCCTCCCGCCAGGATGC
>JAYSDS010000231.1:0-6634 GCA_041914265.1 Roseomonas sp. | reverse complement strand
GGCAAAGCCCCTCTGACATCCACAGCGGAAGTAGCCGCGTCATCAGCAAGGCCTCTCAACCCTTGGCAGGGAGCAGCGTTCTGCCCCGCCTCCTACGCCATCCCGCCATTGATCGAGATGGTCTGCCCCGTGATGTAGGCCGCGCGATCCGAGCACAGGAAGGCGACGAGATCCGCCACTTCCTCGGCCCGTCCCAGGCGACGTGCCGGCACGATCTGTTTCACCGTTTCGGGCGCGACCGCCGCGGTGATGGCGGGGCTCTCGATCAATCCGGGTGCGACCGCATTCACCGTTACCCCGCGCGGCGCGCATTCCAGCGACAGGGCGCGCACCGCGCCGATCAGACCGGCCTTGGCGGCGGCGTAATTCGCCTGGCCGCGATTGCCCATGATGGCCGAGACCGAGGACATCGCCACGATCCGGCCGTTGCGCGTGCCCATCATCGGCAACAGCAGCGGACGCGTGACGTGGAAGAACCCGTCGAGCGACACGGCCATGACGCGGCGCCATTGCGCCTCGGTCATCGCGGCCATGGGCACGTCCTCATGCGTGCCGGCATTGTGCACCAGCACCTGGATCGGACCTGGTGCGAGAAGCGCCTCGACGGCGGCGAGCGTCGCGTCGTGGTCGGCCAGGTCGAAGACGGCGGACGACCCGCCGATCTCTGCGGCGAGCGCGGCGGCGCGATCAGCCTGGCTGTGCGCATGCACAATGACGGTGCATCCATCGCGCGCCAGCGTGCGGCAGATGGCTTCCCCGATCGGGCTGGTGCCACCGGTGACGAGGGCGCGGCGCATCACACCGCGCAGACGGGCGCGGCGATGTCGCGATGGGCCGACAGGTCGCGGATCGTCGCTTCGGGGCCGCACAGCGCGCAGCCGGGGTCGCGCTTCAGCCGCACGGTTCGGAAGCGCGCATCGAGCGCATCCCACAGCAGGAGGCGTCCCTTCAGCGGGTCGCCGATGCCCATGATGAGCTTCAGCACTTCGGTCGCCTGCAGCGTGCCCATCACACCGGTCACGGCGCCCAGCACGCCCGCCTCGGAACAGGTCGGGACCAGGCCGGGCGGCGGCGGTTCGGGATGCAGGCAGCGATGGCAGGGGCACACGCCATCATGCCCCGCGAAGACCGAGAGCTGCCCTTCGAAGCGCAGCACCGCCGCGCTGACCAGCGGGCGTTCCAGCAGATGGCACGCGTCACCGAGCAGGAAGCGCGTGGCGAAGTTGTCCGTCCCGTCGCAGACGATGTCGTAGCGCGGGATCAACTCCTGCGCGGCTTCCGCATCCATGCGGCGGGCATGGATCTCGATTCGCGTTTCGGGGTTCAGGGCGCGCAGGGTTTCGGCGGCGCTTTCCGCCTTGTTGCGGCCGACCCGTGCCGTGGTGTGCGCGATCTGTCGCTGCAGGTTCGACAGTTCCAGCCGGTCGTCATCGATCAGCCCGATGGTCCCGACGCCGGCCGCGGCGAGATACAGCGACAGCGGCGAACCGAGGCCGCCGGCGCCGACCACCAGCACGCGCGCGGCGCGCAGTTTCGCCTGGCCGATCGCGCCCACCTCCTGCAACAGGATGTGGCGTGAATAGCGGTGCAGTTCCGCCTCGGTGAAGTCGAGCTCCATGATCGGGATATGGGCGCGCCTCGCCGTTCGGCGCAAGGCGGCTCCCGATGGCTTCGTTGCCGCGCCACCTGAACCGCCGGACCTGGCATCGGCGTGGTGACGGGGGGTCCCGACCCTTGAAGCCGCCAGGCTTGTCTCCGGTCCGTGCTGAGGGGCCAGGTCCCGCCAACGCCGCGACGACCGGGCCGACGCAATCAGGTCGCGGCTTGCGGCGCGACCCGGACCCGCGCGATATGCGCGCATGGACCCGCAGGATCTGATCCGTCGCCTGGCCGTGGCGCTCGCGATTGGGCTGTTGGTGGGGGCGGAACGGCATTGGCGCGAGCGCGATGCCTCGCCCGGCCAGCGTACGGCGGGCGTGCGGACCTTCGGGCTGATCGGGTTGTCAGGCGGCATCCTCGCCGCGTTGGCAGCGTCGGCCGGGCCCCTGGGGGGCGCGCTGCTGCTATCGGCGGGGGTGATCGCCCTGATCGCCGTTCTGCTGCCCTTCGCGCTGCTGGAAGCCCAGGCGGAATCGAATTTCAGCGCCACCAGCATGGTCGCGGCCATCGGCACCTATGCGCTCGGCGCGCTGGCGGTCGCGGGACAGGTCGAGGCCGCCGGCGCCGCCGCGGTGGCGGTGACGGCGGTGCTGGCCGCACGGGACCAGCTTCACGGGCTGCTGGCGCGGGTGACCTGGGCCGAGATGCGATCGGCCATCCTGCTGCTGTCCATGACCCTGGTCGCCCTGCCGCTGGTGCCGGACCGGCCCATCCCCTGGCTGGCCGGGGTCAATCCGCACAAGGCGTGGATGCTGGCGATCCTGCTCGCGGGCATTTCCTATCTCGGCTACCTCGCGGTGAAGCTGGGGGGCGAACGGCGCGGCCTGCTGCTGGCCGGCGCCACGGGCGGGCTGGTGAGCTCCACCGCGGTGACGCTGTCCAATGCCTCGGCGTCGGTGCAGGGCGGGTCGGCGCGCGGGCTGGCGGCCGGGGCGCTGGTGGCGGGCGCGGTCTCCTGCCTGCGGACGGTGGTGCTGGTGCTGCTGGTCGCTCCCGGCACCGCGCTGGCGGTTTGGCCTGCCCTGGTCGCGGCGGCGCTGGCCCAGGGTGTGGCGGCGGCGGTGCTCGCCTTCCGTGACGTCAGGTCCGGGGAGAACCCCGCGCCGCCGAAGAATCCCTTCGAGATCCTTTCGGTGCTGCGCATCGCGGCCCTTCTCGCGGGGGTTGGCGCGCTGGCGAAGCTGGGTGCGGAATGGCTGGGCAGCGCGGCGGTGCTGCTGATCGCGGCCGTGACAGGGCTGACGGATGTGGACGCCATCGCCCTGTCGGTGCCGCCGATGGCACCGGCGACGATCTCGGCCGAACTGGCGGCGCAGGCGGTGGCCGTGGCGGTGGCAAGCAACATGATCGCCAAGGCGGCCTATGCCGTGGCGCTGGGCGCCAAGGGATACGGGCGGCTGTTCGCGGTGGGGTCTTTCGCAGGGCTGGTGGTAGGCGGGGTGGTGCTGGTGGCGACAGCGGGGTGACGGGCGCTCTGCCTTCCCCCAGGCCCTTCCCCGTCCGTCACCCTTCCCCGGCCAGCGCCAAGGCCCGCGCGTAGACATCCCGCTTCCGCAGCCCGGTCGCCGTCGCCACGCTCGCCGCCGCGTCGCGCAGGCTGAGCCCCGCCGCCAGCGCCGCGCGCAGGCGGTCGTCCAGTTCCTCCGGCCCCGTCGCTTCTTCCTCGGCCGGCCCGACCACGATGCAGATTTCGCCGCGCGCCTCGGCCGTTGCGTAGTGCGCCGCCAGTGTCCCCAGCGTGCCGCGCCGCACTTCCTCGAATCGCTTGGTCAGTTCCCGCGCCACCGCGGCGGGGCGATCCGCGCCCAGGCCTTCCGCCATCGCGGCGAGGGTCTCGGCCAGGCGATGTGGCGCTTCGTAGAACACCAGCGTCGCGGCCAGCCCAGCCTTCTCCACCGCCCGCAGCCGCGCGAGTTCCGCCATGCGCGGTCCGCCCTTGGCCGGCAGAAAGCCCAGGAACAGGAAGGGGTGCGGCGGCAGGCCCGACAGCGACAGCGCCATCACCGCCGCGTTCGGCCCAGGCACCGCCGAAACGATCAGCCCTTCCGCGATCGCCGCGCGCACCAGCCGATAGCCCGGATCGCTCATCAGCGGCGTTCCGGCATCGGAGACGAGGGCGAAACACTCGCCCTTCTTCATGCGTTCGACCAAGCGGGGGGCTTGCGCCGCCTCATTGTGATCGTGCAAGGGGATCATGGTCGCAGCGACGCCTTGCCGCGCGAGCAGGCCGCCGGTGACCCGACTGTCCTCGCACAGCACGGCATCGGCGGTCCTGATCGCTGTCAGGGCACGCGGCGACAGGTCGCCGAGGTTGCCGATCGGCGTCGCGACGAGCACAAGACTTGGCCGACCGGCCGGATCAGCGGGAGGATCCTCGTATCGTGTCCCTTCTGTCTCGCCTTCGCCTCCCACGCCGTGCCTCCGTGCCCGTCCTGGCCGCCCTTGTGGGCCTGGCGGGGTGTGCGCAGCAAGCCTCCCAGGTCGCGTCCCGCGCGCCGCTGCAGGAACCGCCGCGCTCACGCATCGCGCTGCTGCTGCCGCTGACCGGCCCGCAGGCGCCGCTCGGTGCGGCCATGGAACAGGCGGCGGAACTCGCCCTGTTCGAACGCGGCAACCGCAACGTCGATTTCATCCCGATGGATACCGGCGGCTCGGCCTCCGGCGCCGCCGCCGCGGCGCGCCGCGCGAGCCAGGAAGGCGTCCGCGTCATCGTCGGGCCGCTCACGGCCTCGGAAACCTCCGCCGCCTCCGGCCCCGCCCGCGCGGCGCGGATTCCGATCCTCGCCTTCACCAACGACTCGGCCCAGGCGGGGTCGGGCGTCTGGACGCTGGGCGTCACCCCGGCGCAACAGGTCCGCCGCGTGATGGGCGCGGCGCAGTCCTCGGGCGCGCGCCGTTTCGCGCTGCTGGCCCCCGACGACGCCTTCGGCCGCACCCTCGCCGCCGCCATGCGGGCCGAGGCCAACACCTGGGGCCTGACCGATCCGGTGATCGTGCTGCACAGCGCGCGGGCCAACCCGGCCTCGGTGGCGCAGGACCTCGCGCAGCGCGCGCCGGGCGGGCTCGACGCCATCATGATCGGCAGCACGGGCGCCGCCGCGCGCGCGATCGCGGCCGCACTGGGGCCGGCGGGCTTCAGCGAGCCCGCGCCGCGCCTGCTCGGCCACGCGCTCTGGGCGATGGACCCCGCCATGGGGCAGGAACCGGCGCTGGTCGGTGCGCTCTTCGCTGCGCCGGACCCCAATAGCCGCGCCCGCTTCGATGCGCGCTACGAAGGTGCCTTCGGCGAACGACCGCCGCGACTCGCGGGCGTTGCCTATGACGCCGCCGGCGTTGCCGCGCGCGTCGTGCTGACCCCGCGCGGCCAGGCCGGCCCGAATACCGGCGAGATCTTCGACGGCGTGGACGGCCCCATCCGCCGGCAGCCCGCTGGGGTGTTGCAGCGCGGCCTCGCGCTCATCGCCAGCGAGGGCCTGGGCGAGACGCGCATGGTCGAAACCGCGCCGCGCCCCGGCAGCGCCGGTTCCTGACCCGCGCCATGACCGGGGAGCAGCCGCGCCTCGGCGCCTGGTTGCGCTCGACCGCCGTCATCGCGGCCGTGCCCGGCCTGGCACTGCTGTTGTTGATGGCGGCGGGGGAATTGCCGCTCGCCCCGGGCCTGGTGGCGCTGGCCGCGACATTGGGCGCGGCGGCGGCGATCGCGCGGGTCTGGCTCGGCAATCTCGCGCGCCTCGCCGCGCGCATCCGGGCCGCGGCGGCGGGCGGGGGCGTGCCGGAGTTGCCGGTCGCACCGCTGGTGCCCTCGGTGCAGGATGTCGCGGATGGCGTGGCGCGCCTCGCCCGCAGCCTCGCCGAGCGCGGGGCGCAGGTCGAGCGCCTGCGCCGCGCCGATGCCGCGATCATCGAGGCGCTGCCCGACCCCTTGCTGGTGCTTTCGGCCGAACGCCTGCCGTTGCGGGCCAACCGCGCGGCGCGGGAAGCACTCGGCGCCCCGCCCCAGGGCACCACCCTGCCGCCCGCCGACGCCGCCGCCCTGCTGCGCCACCCCTCGCTGGCGGAGGCGCTGGACCAGGCCCTGGCATCCCGCGAGCCGGCCGTCGCGGATCTTTCCCTGCCGGTGCCGGTGCCGCGGGAACTGGTGGCGCAGGTCATTCCACTCGATCCGCCGCTGGCCGATGGCGGCTGCGTGCTCGTGCTGCTGTCCGACCGCACGCGCGAACGCGCGGTGGAGCGCACCCGCGCGGATTTCGTTGCCAATGCGAGCCATGAGCTCCGCACGCCGCTCGCCAGCCTGATCGGCTTCATCGAGACGCTGCGCGGCCCGGCCGCCGACGATCCCGCTGCGCAGCAGCGCTTCCTGACCATCATGGCGGAGCAGTCCGACCGCATGCGGCGGTTGATCGACGATCTGCTCGGCCTGTCGCGAATCGAGATCGCCGAGCACCAAGCGCCGTCGGGCCGCGCCGATCTCGCCACCATCGCGCGGGCGGAGGCGGACGGCATCGCGCCGCAATTGGCGGCCCATCACGTACGGCTGGCCCTCGACGCACCGGACAGCGCGATCGCCCACCCCGCCGATGCCGACCAGGCGGCGCAGGTGGTGCGCAACCTGCTGGACAACGCGATCCGGCATGGCCGGGACGGCGGCGAGATCCGCCTGTCCGTCATCGCCGCACCGGGGCGGGACGGGCGCGCGGGCGTCACCCTGTCGGTCAGCGACGACGGGCCCGGCATCCCACGCGACCACATCCCGCGCCTGACGGAACGCTTCTACCGGGTGGACAAGGGGCGGTCGCGCAAGGCCGGGGGGACCGGGTTGGGCCTCGCCATCGTGAAGCACATCGTCAACCGCCACCGGGGGGAACTGGCGATCGAGAGCGAGGAAGGGGTGGGGACGACCTTCCGGGTGTGGTGGCCAGGGGGGTGAGGCCGCGGCGGGGGTGCATCGTTGCCCCTAGTCATCCGCTGTCGCGGT
>JAYSDS010000230.1:0-6772 GCA_041914265.1 Roseomonas sp. | reverse complement strand
GTGCCCGGGGCCCCGCCCCGCGCCCCCCCGCCGCCGCCCCCCCCCCCGCCCCCCGCCCCGGGGGGGGGGGCCCGCCCGCCCCCCCCCCCCCCCCCCCCCCCCCCTTCCCTCCAGCGGAAGCATCGGGGTAATCAGGAAGGCCTTTCGGCCTTCGGTTGGGTTCGGGAGGGGCAAAGCCCCTCTCCGTCGCGCTGACGCCCCCAGTAGCGCGTCGCGTCAGCCGCGCGGCATTTCCTGTTCCGCCAGCTTCGCAAAGAGCGACGAGCCCAGCGGAATCAGGTCGTCGTTGAAGTCGTAGCGGGGGTTGTGCACCGACACCGAATGCCGCCCGCCATCGCCCTGCCCGATGCCGATGAAAGCCCCCGGCCGCGCGAGCAGCATGTACGAGAAATCCTCTGCCCCCATGCGCGGCGTGCCGGTCCGCTGCACCTTGCCCTCGCCGAGGACAGCGTCGGCGGCCTTCGCGGCCCGTTCAGCCTGCGCCGGGTCGTTCACGGTGGGCGGGTAGCCGCGCTGGTAGGACAGTTCCGCCTTGGCGCCATAGGCTTCCGCGACGGAGCGGACGACCTCGCCGAGCCGCTTTTCCACCAGGTCCTGGATCGCCGGCTTGAAGGTGCGGACGGTGCCGTGCAGCTCCGCGCTTTCGGGGATGACGTTGGATGCCTCGCCGGCGTGGAACATGCAGATGCTGATCACCGCCGCATCCTGCGCATCCATCGAACGCGACACGATCGATTGCGCCGCCACCACGATCTGCGACCCCACCAGCACCGGGTCGATGCATTGCTGCGGACGGGAGGCGTGGCCGCCCTTGCCATGGATGGTGATCGAGATGCGATCGGCCGCGGCAAGCACCGGGCCGGCCATGATGCGCGCCTCGCCGAGCGGGATCTCCGGCGTGTTGTGCATGGCGAAGACCGCATCGCAGGGGAAGCGATCGAACAGGCCTTCCTCGACCATCACACGGCCGCCGCCGCCGCCTTCTTCGGCCGGCTGGAAGATGAAGTTCACCGTACCGTCGAAGTTCTTCGTCTCGGCCAGGTACCGCGCGGCGCCGAGCAGCATGGTGGTGTGCCCGTCATGCCCGCAGGCATGCATCTGCCCCGGCGTCGTCGAGCGATGCCCGAAATCGTTCGTCTCGGTCATCGGCAGGCAGTCCATGTCGGCCCGGAAGCCGATGGATCGCTTCGAATTCCCGTTGCGCAGCACGCCGACCAGGCCGGTGCCGGCGATGTTGCGATGCACCTCGACGCCCCAGGATTCGAGCATCTTCGCGACCATGTCGGAGGTGCGGCGCTCCTGGAAGCCGAGCTCCGGATGGGCGTGGATGTCGCGACGCGTCGCGGTCAGGTCGGCGTGGAAATCGGCGATGCGGTTGATGATGGGCAAGGTCGTCGGTCCCGTTGGGTGGCATGCCGCTCGCCCGGCGGGCGACATGGCGCGCTGCCCTGGCAGGGCGACGGCGCGCAAGACAAGAAGGCCGGTGCCGGACCAGCAGGACGCCGCGATCCGGCAGGATCAGTCTATCGGAAAATACGGCCGGATGGCGGCAGGCCACCATCCGGTGAGACGCACGTCACAGCCCGGCGACAGCGGCCTCCACCGCATCGCCGAAGCGTTCGACGATCATGCCGATCTCCGCCGCCGTGCAGACGTAGGGCGGGGCCAGGATCACGTGGTCGCCATGCTTGCCGTCGACGGTCCCGCCCATCGGGTAGCAGGCGAGGCCACGGGCGAAGGCTTCCTTCTTCACCCGCTCATTGACCGCCAGCGCCGGGTCGAACACGGCCTTGGAGGCGCGATCCTTCACCAGCTCGACCGCCCAGAACAGGCCCCGGCCGCGGATGTCACCCACCTTGGCGTGGTTGCCGAGCCGTTCGATCAGCCCCTGTTCGAGCAGCGCGCCCATCGCCTTCCCGTTGTCGAGCAGCTTCTCGTCGCGGATCACCTCCTGCACGGCGAGGGCCGCGGCGCAGGCGACCGGATGGGCCTGGTAGGTGTGGCCGTGCTTGAAGGTGCCGGAGCCCTTGGCCAGCGCCTCGATGACGCGGCCATGGACGAGGATGCCGCCGATCGGCTGGTAGCCGCCGCCAAGGCCCTTGGCGATCACCTGGATATCCGGCGACACGCCTTCCTGTTCCCAGGCGTGCAGCGTGCCGGACCGGCCCATGCCGGACATCACCTCATCGAGGATCAGCAGCGCGCCATGCCGTTCGCACACCGCCTTCATCGCCGGGAAATAGCCGGGCAGGGCGGTGGCGCAGCCGAGCGTCGCGCCGACGATGGTTTCCGCACAGAAGGCGATGACGTTCTGCGGGCCGAGCCGCTGGAACTCCGCCTCCAGCTCATCGGCCAGGCGCGCGACGTAATCCGCCTCGGACTCGTCGTCGCGCCGGTCGCGATAGGGGTAGCAGGGCGAGACATGGCTGAAGGCGTCCGACAGCAGCGGCGCATAGGGCGCGCGGCGCATCGCGTTGCCGCCCGCCGCCAGCGCGCCGAGCGTATTGCCATGATAGGATTGCCGCCGCGCGATGAACTTCGTCCGCCCCGGCTGGCCGGATTCGATCGCCCATTGCCGGGCCATCTTGATCGCGGCCTCCATGCCTTCCGAACCGGACGACACGAAATAGGCGTGGGTCAGCCCGCCCGGCGCGTGGCCGACCAGCATGTCCGCCAGCCGCTCGGCGCTTTCGGCCGTGAACAGGGCGGTATGGGCATAACAGAGCCGGTCGATCTGGTCCTTCATCGCCTGGACCACATGCGGGTGGCCGTGCCCGAGGCAGGCGACCGCCGCCCCGCCCGACCCGTCGATCACCTCATGCCCCGAGGCGTCGCGCAGCCAGATGCCACGCCCCGAAGCGGCGATGGGCGGGGCTTCGCGGAGGTTGCGGTGGACGATGTGGGTCATGCGGCGGGCTCCTTCCGGCGGGCGCATCCTGCGCCGCGTTCAGGGCGCTGTCAGCACCCCCACCGCCGCCCCAGTCATGCAGCAGGCGATGGTCCCGGAGATCAGCGAGGGCAGCCCCAGCTTCACGATGTCCGTCCGCCGTTCCGGGCACATGGCCGACATCCCCCCCACCATGATCCCGACCGAGCCGAGATTGGTGAAGCCGCACAGCGCATAGGTCAGGATCAGCCGCGAGCGGTCCGACAATCCTGCCCCTCCGGAAGCGGCGAGTTCCAGATACGACACGAATTCGTTGATGATCATCTTCACGCCAAGCGAGGATGCGACCGTCGCCGCTTCCGCCGCCGGCACGCCCATCGCCCAGGCAACCGGCCACAGCACCCAGCCGGCGATCTTCTGCAGGGTCAGCCCCGTCACCGGTTCCAGCGCCAGGTTGATCAGCGCGACGATGGACACGAAGACGATCAGCGCCGCCATGATGCCGAGCAGCAGGTCGAGCCCGTCCTTCGTGCCCTGCACCAGCGCATCCATGGTGGAATCGTAAAGCTTCTCCGGGATGCCCGTCGTGTGATCGGTGGCGACCTCACCGGGCGCCGGCGGGATCATCAGCACGGCGGCGAGGATCGAGGCCGGCGCCGCGATCAGGCTCGCGGTCATGAGCTGTCCCGCCGCATCCGGCACGACGGGCGAGATGATCAGCGCATAGACCACCAGCGTATTGCCGCTGATGGTGGCGAGCCCCGCCGTCATCACCACGAACATCTCGGATCGCGTCAGCCGGGCGAGCCAGGCGCGGATCATCAGCGGCGCCTCGACCATGCCGACGAAGACATTCGCCGCCACGCTGAAGCCCGTCGCGCCGCCGATGCCGAACAGCCTGGTCAGCACGCCCGCCATGGCGCGCACGACCGCCGGCAGCACGCCCCAGTGGAACAGCACGGCCGACAGCGCGCCGACCACGAGGACCAGCGGCAGCGCCTGGAAGAACAGGATGAAGGAGGCGCCCGGCCGGTTCTCGACATAGGGCAGCGGCCCGCCGCCGAGATAGCCGAAGACGAGCGAGGTCCCTGCCCGCGTCGCCGTCGCCAGCGCATCGACCGCGTCGCCCAGCAGGAAGAAGGTGGCACGCACGGGCGGCACGTTCAGCAGCAAGGCCCCCAGCGCGAGCTGCAACACAATGCCGGCCACGATGACCCGCGGCTTCACGCCCCGCCGGCACCCGCCCAGCACCCAGGCCAAGGCGCAGAGCAGCAGCAGGCCAAGGGCGGATTGCGCTTGCAGCAGGCTCATGATTCGTCGCCCTCGCCGGGAAGCTGTTCCTCGGCCTCGATCTCAAGCAGGACGGCGGCGCGCGGGCCTTCCACCGCATCCACGCCGCGCAGCTTGCGCGCCACGGCCCGGGTGCGGACCTGCGCGGCGTCGATGGTGTTTCCCACCGCCGCCACCTGCTTGCGCAGCCTCGCCAGTACCTCGTCCATCTTGCCCATCTCGGCCTTGGTGGCGCCGAGCAATTCGCGGACCAGATCGGCCTTCTCACCGAGCGCGATGGTCACATGCCCCATCTGGATGGTGCGCAGCATCGCCGGCAGCAGCGACGGGCCCAGCACCATGACCCGGTTCAGCCGGCCGATCTCCTCGATCGCGCCGGGGATGCGCGCGATCTCGGCATAAAGCCCTTCGGTCGGCAAATAGAGCACCGCGAATTCCACCGTCAGCGGCGGACGGATATATTTGGACGCGATCTTTGCCGCTTCGGCGCGCACACGCAGTTCCAGCCCCCGCCGCGCCGCCTTCTCCCCTTCGGCATCGCCGGCTTCCGAGGCGATCACGAGACGGTCCCAATCCTCGGTCGGAAACTTCGCATCGACGGCGAGGAAAACCTCCCGCCCGCGCTCATCCGGCATGCGGATGGCGAATTCCACCAGCTCCGCGCTGTCCTCCGACAGCTTCTTGTTCGTCTCATAGGCCCCGGGCGGCAGGATGTCGTCCAGCAGCGCACGCACCTGCGCCTCGCCCCACCCGCCGCGCGTCTTCACATTCGAGAACAGACGCTTGATGTCGCCGATCCCCGCGGCGACCACCTGGACATCGGTCATCGCCTTCTGCACGGCGGCGAACTGGTCCACCACCCGCGCGAAGCTCTCATTCATCTGCTTCTCGACCGCGCTCTGGAGCTGTTCGTTCACCGTCTTCTGGATATCGGCGAGCTTCGCCTCGTTGCCCTCGCGCAGTTCCTTCAGCCGCGCATCCAACAGGTTGCGGGCGTTCGTGTTCTCGGCGGTCAGCGTCGCCTGGATCCTGGTCAGCCCCTCGACCACACTGCCGGTGACGTCGCGGCGCAGCAGCGCCGTGTCGTCCTTGTGCTCGGTCAGCGCCTTCACCACGGCGGCGCGCTGCTCGGCCATCGCGCGGGCATCCTGCGCCAGGCGCTCGGCCAGCGCCGCCGCATCGGCGGCGAGGCGATCCAGCACCGCCTTCTCCTGCGCCGAGAGCCGATCCGCGATGCGCCCGATCCCTTCCCCCAGCGCGCGGGTCTGGTCGAGCGCGCCGGCCGCGACACGCTCCCCGATCGCCGAGGCCTCCCGCGCCAGGGCGCGTTCGAATTCCGCCGGCAGGGTAGCGATGCGCTCGCCCTGGCGGTCCAGCAGGTTCTGCAGATCGGCAAGACGCTGCGCCAGTACCGGGTCGGTCGGCGGGCGTCGCAGCAGCAGGACAAGCTGCAGCAGCACGACCACCGCCAGCCCACCCAGGATCGCTAGAATTTCGGGCGGCATTCCCCCTCCCCCGACTCGACCGGGGGAGTCTCGCATCCCCGCAAGGCGGGCGCGAGGAGGATCAGGGCGCCCGCGCCTCGCCTTCCGCCGGCACCAGCACCAACCGTCCCGTCGCGACGCCGAAATGCGCGCCATGCAGGGTCAGTCGTCCCTCGGCCACCGCCGCCACCACCCAGGGAAAGGTCATGAGGTTGGCCAGCGAAATGCGTACTGCCTCATGCTCCGCCACTTCCTGGCGCTGTTCCGGCACGTCGCAGCGCAGCGCCACGTCGCGGGCACGGCCGGCGATCTTGATCCAGCCGGCGACGAAGTCCCCGGCCTCGGGCGGCACGCCGTCCAGCAGGGCCCGGATGCCGCCGCACAACGCATGGCCCATCACGACGACGCGCCGGACCTGCAATACCCGCACCGCGAACTCCACCGCCGCCGAGGTGCCATGGAACTGCGCGTCCGGCATGTAGGGCGGCACCAGGTTGGCGACGTTGCGGACGACAAAGAGTTCGCCGGGACCGGCCGAGAAGATCATCTGCGGATCGACGCGGCTGTCCGAGCAGGCGATGACCAGGGTGTGCGGACGCTGGCCGCGCGCGGCGAGCTCCTCGAACCGGGCGCGCTGCTGGGGCCAGGTCTCCTGGCGGAACCGGCGATAGCCGGCGACGAGTTCATCCATGGACAGCGCTGCTCCGTTGGAAGGGACCCGCCGCTCCAGGCCGTCCCGGCGATCGGTTGGTGATTACCGCAAATGACGAGGGACCGATAAGGCCGGAGGAGCGCCGGGCAGGACGTCGATGCCGAACCCTCGTGGTGCGCTTCGGGCGCAAGGGCGTCTTCGGCGCCGTTCTGGCAGCGGCGCACCGCGCCGCGTGGGGGCTGCCAAACGCCTTCTGGATGACCCGGCTACTTCTGCTGTGGATGTCAGAGGGGCTTTGCCCCTCCGACACCTCCCCAGCAAAGGCCGAAAGGCCTTTGCAAACCTCCACTTGGCGCCGGGCGCCACTGCCAGAATGGTGCCGCAACCCGCCCTTACGCCCGAAACGCGCTTATCGGGGCGAAAGACCGGCTGCAGCGCCCAACACCAGAAGACTGCGGT
>JAYSDS010000229.1:0-6787 GCA_041914265.1 Roseomonas sp. | reverse complement strand
GTTTCCAAAGGCCTTTCGGCCTTTGGTGGGGAGAGGTCCGGAGAGGGGCAACGCCCCTCTCCGCCGCGTCGCTCCCCCGTCAGTCTCCGCTGGCCTCCACGCTGCGCCCGCCGTTCCGTCCCGACCAGACAGCGGGATCGGCGAGGAACTGTTCCAGCGTCTTCCGTTCCGCTGCCTCCAGCCCTTCGGCCGGGTCGAGCCGCAGCAGGTCTTCCCACCCCGCCAGCACATGCAGGCGCAGATCGAGCGATGCGAGCCGTTCCCGCCACCCCGGGAACACCGCGTAGTGGAAGATCGAGAAGGCGTCGGTCACCACCGCGCCCGCCTGGCGCAGGCCGCGGGTGAAGGCGGCCTTGCTGTTGCCGCCGGTGGTCAGGTCGTCCACCAGCAGCACATTCGCGCCTTCCACGGCCCCGCCTTCCACCTGGGCATCGCGCCCGATGCCGAGCGAACGCTTGCGCACATAGCGCAGCGGCAGGTTCAGCCGTTCGGCGATGAAGCTGGCCCAGGGAATGCCGGCGGTCTCGGCGCCGGCGACGATGCTGTAGTCGGTCTGCGGCGCCCGGCGCAGTGTCGAGATGGCGAGGTCGGTGATCGAATGCCGCCAGCGCGGTTCGCCCATCAGCAGGCGGCAATCGATGTAGACCGGGCTCGCCCAGCCGGCGGCGAGGAAGAAGGGCTGCGTCGCGCTGACGCGGATCGCGCGCGCCTCGATCAGCATCCGCGCGATGGCGCGACCGGTGATGGCGCGATGCGGGTCGAGGCTCATGCTGCCAGCTCCCGCAGGGTGCGGCGCAGCACCTCGACGCCGACATGGAAATCGCTCATCTCCATGGCTTCCCTCGGGTTGTGCGAGCCGTTCGCGTTGCGCACGAAGATCATCGCGCTCGGCACGCCGGCATGGGCGAATACCGCGGCATCGTGGCCGGCGCCACTGGGGATGGGCTCGTCGGGCTGGCCCGTGGCGCGCAGGTGGCCGCGTAGGGTCTCGATCAGCCGGGCATCCATCTGCGCGGGGGCGGCGTCGATGCGCCGGCCGGGGATGAAGCGCACGCCGCGTTCCTGCGCGATGCCGTCGCATTCCGACAGGAACAGGTCATAGAAGGCCTCGAGCGTCTCCGGGCTCTGCGAGCGGATGTCGAGTGAGAAGCTGAGCTTGCCCGGGATGCGCGCCATGGCGTGCTCGGCCGGGTCGGTGCCGACGATGCCGGAGGTGATGACCAGGTCCCGCCCGCGTTCCAGCAGCGTGCGCCAGTGGCGGTCGAGCCGCGTGATGAGATCGGCGACGGCGAAGAAGGCATCATGGCGCAACCAGCGCGGCACCGCGCCGGAATGCCCGGCCTCACCGATGCATTGGACCGCGCGGTGGCGCAGATTGCCGCGGATACCGGTGACGATCGCGATCGGCATGTCGCGCGCGATCAGCACCGGGCCCTGTTCGATATGCAGTTCCAGCCAGCAGGCAAGGCTTGCCGGATCGATCAACGCCTCGCCGCGTGCGACGCGGTCGGCGTCGATGCCGACGGAGGCCATGGCCTCGCCCAGCGCGCGGCCGCTGGTGACGTTCGTCGCGGCGAGGTCCTCCGGCCCCAGCCGCCCGAACAGCGCCAGCGATCCGAGATAGGCCTGGCCGTAGAAGGCGCTCTCCTCGCCGCGCAGCGCGCCGAGGCGGATGCTCCGGCGCGGCGCGAAGCCCTCCGCGCGAAGCTGCGCGATGGCGAGCAGCCCCGCCAGCACCCCCGCCGCGCCATCGAAATTGCCGCCCTGCGGCACGGAATCGAGATGCGACCCGCAGGCGACCGCCGGCAACGCGGGCTCGCTGCCCGGCCATGCCGCCCACAGATTTGCCCCGGCATCCCATTCCGTCGCGAGGTCCAGGCGCCGTGCCTCCGCTTCGATCAGCCGCAACGCGCGCGTTTCCATCGGCGAGAAGCATTCGCGCGTGATGCCGACACCATCGAAGCTCATCGCGTGCAATTCGCCGAAGAGGCGTTCTGCCAGCCCTTCGGTCACGCCACCGTCTCCAGCTCGCGCAGGGCGCCGGTCAGCTCGGCCACGCGGGCGATGCCGCGTGCGGCGCAGAAGCGGTCCAGTCCCTCGATGACCGCGATCATCGTTTCCGGCTGCAGGAAAGTGGCGGTGCCGACCTGCACCGCGGTTGCGCCGGCCAGCATGTATTCCGCCGCGTCCTCGGCCGTGGCGATGCCGCCGCAGCCGATCACCGGAATGCGCACGGCGCGCGCGCATTGATAGACCTGGCGCAGCACGATGGGCTTGATCGCGGGGCCGGACAGCCCACCCATGACGTTGCCGAGGCTCGGCCGGAAGGTCTTCAGGTCGATCGCCATGGCGAGGATGGTGTTGGCCACCACCAGCGCATCGGCCCCCGCATCTTCGCAGGCCCGCGCCACCTCGGCGATGTCGCCGGTATTGGGCGTCAGCTTGGCCCAAAGCGGCAGCGGCGTCGCCGCGCGCAGTTGGCGCATCACCGCGCCGGCGGAATCCGCGCGCATCGCGAAGGCCCGCCCATCCTCCTCGATATTGGGGCAGGAGATATTGGCCTCGATCGCCGCGACGCCGGGGACGGAAACCTCCGCGGCGATGCGTGCGAAGCCTTCGGCCGTGGGGGCGGAGATGCTGACCACGAGCGGCGGCGCCCAGCGCCGGTACAGCGGCAGGGTGTTGTCGAGGAAATACGGCACGCCCTTGGACGGAATGCCGATCGCGTTCAGCATGCCGGCGGAGACTTCCGCCACGCGCGGCAACGCGTTACCGGCGCGCAGTTCCCGCGTGATGGTCTTGGTGACCAGCGCACCGAGCCGGTTGAGGTCGATGACCTCCGCCAGACCCTCGGCGAAGGTGCCGGAGGCCGGCATGACCGGATTGGCCAGCCGCAACCCGCCGATGGAGACGGACATCTCCGTCATGCCACGGCCTCCAGCAGGTCGAAGACCGGCCCATCCCGGCAGACACGCTTGTGGATGATCTCGCCGCCCACAGCGAAATCCCGCACGCAGCAGAAGCACATCCCGAGGCCACAGGCCATCTGCTGTTCCAGCGCGACCTGGCCCGGCAGGCCGAATTCCCGCGCCAGGCCCTGAAGCAGCCGCAGCAGCCGCGCCGACCCGCAGGTGAAGACCGCATCGCAGGACCCGTCACGGATCAGCCGTCGCAGCAGCGCCTCGACCGACGCCGGCGCGCTGCTGCCGTCGCTGTCCGTCACCGCGATCACCCCGGCGCCTTCCGCGCGGAACAGGTCTTCCGACACGACCAGTTCCGGTCGCCTGGCGCTGAGGATCGCGGTGACCCCGATGCCCGACAGCCGCGCCGCGCGCGCCAGCGGCGCGAGCGTGGCCAGCCCCGCCCCACGCCCGATCACAGCGATGCGCCGCCAGGCCGGATCCAGCCGGAAGCCATGGCCGAGCGGCCCCAGCACATCCAGCGCATCGCCCGGCCCCAGCATCGCCAGCCCACGCGTCCCCGCCCCGGTGACCTTGTAGAGGAAGGCGATGGTCCCGGCCTCGGGCTCCGTGCCGTAGAGGCTCATCGGCCGGCGCAGGAAGGGTGCCTCGCCCGACGGGGCGGGGCACAGCAATTGGAAGAACTGTCCCGGCCGGGCGGCGGTCAGCGCGGGCGGCGCGCGCAGCACCAGGTGGCGGTACTCGCCGTTCAGCGCCGCGTGGTGCAGCACCTCGGCATGCAGCGCCACGGCGCTTGGCCGAAAGGGGGACGGAGCAAAGGCATTCACGTCGCGCGGGCCTCCTGTCGCACAGGAAGAAAGATCGAGTGTGGGCGCGGGGCAGGCGCTCGCAAAAGCATCAAATATCGGCCAGGATGATGCCGATTCGGCAGCGGACCCGTCATGCCCTCCCCGACCCCGCGTATCCATGCGCCCGCCCTGCGCTATTTCGATGCCGCCCGCCGCGCCGGTTCGATCCGCGAGGCGGCGCGCCAGCTCAACGTCGCCTCATCGGCGGTGAACCGGCAGATCCTGAAACTTGAGGCCGAGCTCGGCACGCCGCTCTTTGACCGCCTGCCAGCCGGGTTGAAGCTCACCGCGGCGGGGGAGGTGATGGCCCAGCACGTCACCACCGTGATGCGCGACCTCGAACGCGCCGCCTCGGTGCTCGACGCGATCCAGGGGCTGCGCATGGGCCATGTGGAGATCGCCGCGCTGGAAGGCCTCTGCCATCGCCTCCTGCCCGAGGCGCTGGCCGCGACGCACCGTCTGCATCCACGCCTGTCGGTCGGCGTCGGCATCCTCGACACGGCGCGCATCCCGGCCGCGATCGCCGCGGGGGATATGCATCTCGGCCTCGCCTTCGAGGTCCGCCGCCAGCCGGAACTGCGCCAGATTGCCGCGGTACGCCTGCGCCTCGGCGCCGTGATGCGCGCCGATGCGGCGCTGGCGTCGCGGCCCTTCGTTACGATGCGCGACTGTCTCGACCAGCCCCTGATCCTGCCCAAGACGAATTTCGCCAATCGCGACCAGCTCCATCCGCTCTTCTTCCAGTCGCGCCTGCGCGATCGCGGCCAGTTCGAGTCCGGATCGACCGAGATGATGAAGCAGCTTGCCCTGCGCGGGGCGGGCATCGCCTTCATGACCCGCGCGGGGATCGAGGCGTCGCTGGAGGAGGGCACGCTGGTCCATTGCCCGCTGCACCACCAGGGGCGGCCGGTCTTCAGCCATCTCGGCCTCTATGCCCGGGCCGACACCGCCCTGCCGGTCGCCGCCGAGGCCGTCGCCCGGCAGGTCGGGGCCGCCATGCAGGCCAGCGCGGCGGCCGAGGGCGGGTAGCCCCCGCCGCCGACCCTCCCACCCCCGGCCGTTCCGGGCTATCCCGCGCCCATGGCCCAGCCCCTCGACACCTCCGCCCGTGCCTTGCTGCTTCGCCTCTGGCGCGGCCATGTCGCCGGCCACCGGCGCGGCATCCTCATCGCCATCGCCTGCACGCTCGGCGTCGCGGCCACCACGGCGCTCTACCCGGTGGTCATCCAGCAATCCTTCGACCGCTACACCGAAGGGCGGCACGACTGGCTGTGGCTGGTGCCTTTCGTGATCATCATCGTCACCTCGCTGAAGGCGTTGACGCAGTTCGGCCAGGCCACGGCGATCCAGGGCGTGGTGCTGCGCGTCATCGAGGGCCTGCAGAACGACCTGTTCCGGGCGCTGACGCGCGCCGACCTCGCCACCGTGGCGCGCGAGGCCCCCGCCCGCCACGCCGCCCGCTTCACCACCGACGCCGCCCTGATCCGCGAAGCGCTGACCAAATCCATCAACGCCGTCGCCGATGCCCTGACGCTGGTGGGCTTGGTCGCCTCCATGGTCTGGCTCGACTGGCAGATGTCGCTTATCGGCGCGATGCTCTACCCGATCGCCGTGGTGCCCATCCTCAAGCTCGGCAAGCGCATCCGCCGTGCCTCGGGCGGCATGCAGGAACGGGTGGGGGAGGCCGCGGCGACCCTGACGGAATCCTTCGGCGCCGCCCGGGTGGTGCGCACCTACCGCCTGGAGGAGGCCGAGGAAGCGCGCGCCGCCGGCCTCTTCGCGCGGCTGCGCGAAAGCCTCTACGGCATCGCCCGCACCCGTGCCTCGCTCGACCCGATGCTGGAGGCGCTGGGCGGCTTCGCGGTGGCCGCCGTGCTGGTCTTCGTCGGCTGGCGCGTGTCGTCCGGTTCCGGAACGGTCGGCGAGTTCACCGGCTTCGTCGCGGCGTTGCTGATCGCCTCGCGTCCCGCGCGCGCGCTGGGCTCGCTCAATTCGGCGTTGCAGGAAGGCCTGGCCGGCCTCACCCGCGTCTATGGCGTGATCGACGAGAAGCGCCGGATCGTCGATATGCCCGATGCGAAGCCGTTGGCGTCCGGCCACGGCCGCATCGCCTTCGCCGGGGTGGGTTTCTCCTATGACGACGTGCCGGACGCCGCCATCCAGGGCCTGACCTTCGCGGTCGAACCGGGCCAGACCGTCGCCCTTGTCGGCCCGTCCGGCGCCGGCAAATCCACCGCCATCGCCCTGGTGCCGCGCCTCTACGACCCGACCCGAGGCTGGGTCCTGATCGACGGGACCGACATCCGCACGGTCACGCTGGCCTCGTTGCGCGACGCGATCGCCTATGTCGGGCAGGAGGCGACGATCTTCGACGACACCGCCTTCGCCAACATCGCCTGCGGCCGCCCCGGCGCGACGCGGGAGGACGTCGAGGCCGCCGCCCAGGCCGCCGCGGCACACGACTTCCTCTCCGCCCTGCCGCAGGGCTACGACACCTTGCTCGGCCCCGGCGGGTCGCGCCTGTCGGGCGGGCAGCGCCAGCGCGTCTCGCTCGCCCGCGCCCTGCTGCGCAACCCGCGCATCCTCCTCCTCGACGAGGCCACCAGCGCGCTGGACACCGAGAACGAGGCGCTGATCCAACAGGCGCTGTCGCGCCTGCGCGCCGGCCGCACGACCCTGGTCATCGCCCATCGCCTGGCAACGGTGCGCGACGCGGACCGGATCATCGTGATGGACAAGGGCCGCGCGGTCGAACAGGGCACGCACGCGGAACTGATGGCGGAGGACGGGCTCTACGCCCGGCTGGTGCGGAGCCAAGCCTTCGGCTGATCGCGACGGGTGATGGAGAGGGGCGCCGTCCCGCTCCAAGCCAACTGGGCCGCCGGTATCTGGCATTGGGCATCGAGGGCAGGCCACCAGCCGTCAGTTTCCAACGGCCGTCTGGATTTTCGCGGCGGGAATTGGGAGGGGCTTTGCCCCTCCAAGCCACCCCAGCAAAGGCCGAAAGGCCTTTGCAAA
>JAYSDS010000228.1:0-6814 GCA_041914265.1 Roseomonas sp. | reverse complement strand
CCCGGCGGCCGCCGCCGGGGGGGGGCCCCCCCGCCAATACACGGCCCGGGCCCCCCCACCGCGGTGCCCCCCCAACGCCGATGGGAACCCGGCGGGGTGAGGTCCGGAGAGGGGCGGCGCCCCTCTGCGGTCTGACTGCCGCGCCAATGGGGCAGTGCCCCGCCAATGCGCCAGCGGAAGTCACCCAGGTCTCTCGGCCCTCGTCGAGGAGGGCCCAGGAGCGACGGAGCCCCCGGGTCACACGGCAGCTTCGGCGAGCACCTGCGATACGTCTCCGCCCCACACTGTCGCGCAGCGTTCCAGCCAGCGATCCGCCTGGGTCTGGCCGGTCGCGACGACCGCATCCAGCGGGTCAAGGAAGCCCGCCTCGTCCAGCCCGCGCGCGACGAGGCCCTGCCGAGCGATGGCGAGCACCTCGCGCGCAACCTCGATCAGCGGCCGCCCGGCGATGGTCGCGGTCAGCGCCTGCGCCGGCACCGCCTCCCGCAGCGCCCGCATCTCTGCCACCGGCCAGCCCTTCGTCAGCGCCCGTGCCGCCTTCTGCGCCGCGTTGTCATAAAGCAGCCCGACCCAGAAGGCCGGCAGCGCATTGAGGAAGGCAGGCGCGCCGGCATCCGCCCCGCGCATCTCGAGGAAGCGCTTCAGCCGGACATCGGTGAAGACGGTGGTCACATGGTCTGCCCAGTCGCCCATCGTCGCCTGGTGGCCCTTGAGCTTCTCGGCGCGGCCTTCGAGGAAGGCGCGGAAGGACATCCCCGCCGCGTCGATCCACTGCCCGTCCCGCATGATGAAGTACATGGGCACGTCGAGCACCCAGTCGGCGAATCGCTCGAAGCCGAAGCCGTCCTCGAACACCACCGAGGGAATGCCGGTGCGGTCGGGGTCGGTGTCGGTCCAGACCTTGCCCCGCAGGGTACGCAGGCCGTTGGGCCGGCCTTCGGCGAAGGGGGAATTGGCAAACAGCGCGGTGGCGAGTGGCTGCAGCGCGAGCGAGATGCGCAGCTTCTCGACCATGTCGGCCTCGTCGCCGAAGTCGAGGTTCACCTGCACGGTGCAGGTCCGCAGCATCATGTCGAGGCCCATATGCCCCACGCGCGGCATGTATTCCCGCATGATCGCGTAGCGCCCCTTGGGCATCCACGGCATCTGGTCGCGCGTTGCGAGCGGGTGGAAGCCGAGCGGCGCGAAGCCAAGCCCGAGCGGGGCGGCGACCTCGCGCACCTCCTCCAGGTGGAGGGCGAGTTCGTCCCGCGTCTCCTGGACCGTGGCGAGGGGCGCGCCGGACAATTCGAACTGCCCGCCTGGTTCCAGCGAGACGGAGGCGTCGCCCCGCGTCAGCCCGATCGGGTTGCCGCGGTCGAGGATCGGCTCCCAGCCGAAGGCCATCAGGCCTTCGAGCATGGCGCGGATGCCGCCCGGCTCGTAGGGCGGCGGCACGAGGTCGCGCCGGCGGAAGCCGAACTTCTCGTGCTCGGTGCCGATGCGCCACCGCGCGCGCGGCTTGCTGCCCGCGGCGAACCAGTCTGCAAGCTGACGCACGGAAGTGATCGGCGTGGGGTCCGATTCGCCAGGATTAGACATGCAGTCCTTCCGCGGTCGCCGCAGGACGCGGCGTGGTTCAGCTCACGTCCCAGTCCCCCGCCAGCGCCTGGAGCACCGCGAGGCCCGCGACCGCCGCCGTCTCGGCCCGCAGGATGCGGGGGCCGAGGGCGACGCCGGTAACAAAGGGACGACTTACGGTATCGTCAAGCTCACGCCCCTCGAAGCCGCCCTCGGGACCCACCAGCCAGCCGAGAGGAAGCGTTGCCCCGGCGGCGGCATGCCGGAGCGGCATTGCACCCCTGCGCTCGGCGGCAACGAAAAGCGATGCCCCGTCCCAGGCGTCCAGCGCCGCATGGAGCGGCAGGGCCGGCCGGATCTCGGGGACGGAGAGGCGTTCGCATTGTTCGGCCGCGCCGCGCGCGATCGCCGAGAGCCGGTCGAGATTCACGCGATCGACCACGCTGCGCCGCGTCATGACTGGCTGGATCAGCGACACGCCGAGCTCCGTCGCCTTTTCCACCACCCAGTCGAGGGCGTCGCGCTTGAGAGCGGCGATCAGCAGCCGCAGGTCGGGTTCCGCGGTCGCCGGCGGGCGCCGGCGTTCGCCGAGGAGGAAGGCGCCGCGATCCTTGCGCAGCGAGGCGACGGTCGCGGCGAATTCGCCATCCCGTGCATTGAACAGCGCCACGGCGTCGCCCGGGCTGCGGCGCAGCACCGTGCCGAGGTGATGCGCCTGCGCCGGCGTGGCGGGGATTTCCGCACCCTCGGCGAGGGCGGCGTCGGTGAAGAGTCGTGGGGTGGACATGCTGGGCCTCGGTGGCGCTTATACGCCGCATGAGCGGATACACCGACATCCGCGCCGCCGGCTGGGTGGCGCGCCTGCCCGAGGGTTGGCGGCCCTATGCGCTGCTGATGCGGCTCGACCGGCCGATCGGCTCCTGGCTGCTGTTCTTCCCGGGCCTCTGGGCCTTCGCGATGGTGGCGCCGTCCTGGGGGCGGGGGCTCTGGCTCGCGCTGCTGTTCGGGGTCGGGTCGGTGCTCATGCGCGGGGCGGGCTGCGTGGTCAACGACCTCTGGGACCGCGATATCGACCGCCAGGTGGAACGCACGGCCGGGCGGCCGCTCGCCTCGGGCGCGGTGCGGCCGAGGCAGGCGCTGGCCTTCCTCGCCGGCGTGCTGGCGGTGTCGCTGGTCATCCTGCTGATGCTGCCGCCGATCGCGATCCTGCTCGGCGTGGTCTCCCTGGTGCCGGTGGTGCTGTATCCGCTGGCGAAGCGGGTGACGAACTTCCCCCAGGCGATGTTGGGACTGGTCTTCTCCTGGGCCGGGCCGATGGGATACGCCGCGGCGACCGGGCGGGTGGATGGGGCGGCGATCGCGCTGTGGGCGGCGGGGTTCTTCTGGATCCTCGGCTACGACACGATCTATGCGCATCAAGACCGCGAGGACGACGCGCTGGTCGGCATCGGATCGACCGCGCTGCAGTTCGGCGAGCAGACGCGGCCCTTCCTGGTCACCTGCTATGGCGTGACGGTCGCGCTGCTGGTGCTCGCGGGCTGGGTCGGCGGGCTGTCCTGGTGGTTCATCCCCGCCCTGCTGTTGCCGGCGGGGCTGCTGGCGCGGCAGGTGGTGCTGCTCGACATCCACGATCCCGCGCTGTGCCTTCGCCTGTTCCATGCCAATCGCGAGGTGGGCCTCGCCATCGCGATCGCCTTCCTGATCGGGCGCCTGTGAGTCCCGAAGCCTTCGTGCGCGCCCACACCGCCGTGGGCCGTGCCCCGCTGGTGCCGGAGATCGCGCTGCACCTCGCGAGCGAGATCACCCCGATCTGGCAGGCCACCGAGGACTGGCTGAGGGAACGCAATATCGAGCCGCCCTTCTGGGCCTTCGCCTGGCCCGGCGGGCAGGCGACGGCACGGCTGCTGTTGGATGACCCGGCACGCGTCGCCGGCAAGCGGGTGCTGGATTTCGCGGCCGGCTGCGGCATCGCGGCGGTGGCCGCCGCGATGGGCGGCGCGACGCTGGTCGAAGCCGCGGAGATCGATCCGCTGGCGCTTGCCGCGGTGCGGGTGAATGCCGCGCTGAACGGCGTCGCGGTCGCCACACCGGATGGCGACATCGTCGGCGCGGCCTGCCGCTGGGATGTCATCCTGGCCGGCGATGTCTGCTACGAGGCGCCGATGACGGCGCATATCCTGCCCTGGCTGCGCGGCATGGCCGCCGCGGGCGCCGAGGTTCTGCTGGCCGATCCGGGCCGGGCCTATCTGCCGCGCGAGGGGCTGGAACCCGT
The DNA here is from genome assembly GCA_041914265.1 of Roseomonas sp. Lineage (GTDB taxonomy): Bacteria > Pseudomonadota > Alphaproteobacteria > Acetobacterales > Acetobacteraceae > Neoroseomonas. Next base: position 2,982 of record JAYSDS010000228.1, on the reverse strand, counting down.
CGCGCGCCATGCGGTGCCGACGACCCTTGAACTGGAAGACCGCGCGCAGCGCGAGGTGACGCTGTTCCGCCTGCTGCCCTGAGGGCGCGGGGCCTCATTGGCGCGGAGGCAAGCGTTGGCGGGTGGATCAGGGAGGGGCTCTGCCCCTCCCCGAACCCCACCCCGGCAAAGGCCGAAAGGCCTTTGCAAACCTCCACTTGGCGCTGTGCGCCACGGGCAGGATTGGTGCCGAACCTTGCTTTTGCGCCCGAAGCGCGCCGCGAAGGGGTTGGCATGACGTAACCGCTTGGCGCCAGGTGACGGCAGTCCAGGCCATACAATGGCCAGGGGGGACCCCATCGATGTTGCGAAGTAACGCCGATGGGAACCCGGCGGGGTGAAGCCCCGAGAGGGGCGGCGCTCTTCTCCAGTCTTACCGTGGCGCGAATGGGCCGCTGCCCCTCCGATGCGTGGTCACATCACGACGCCGCCGCTCACATGCAGCAACTGCCCGGTCACGTACCCCGCCGCCGGCGAGGCGAGGAAGGCGATCGCCGCCGCCACGTCGTCCGGCGTGCCGAGCCGTTTCATCGGGATGCGTGCCGTGATCGCCTCCCATTGCTGCGCGGACAGCGCCGCATGCGCGCCCGGGTCCTTGCGCGTGTAGCCCGGCGCCACCGCGTTCACGGTCACGTCCGGCGCCCATTCCAGCGCCAGCGCCTTGACCAGCGCTTCCACCGCCGCCTTGGCTGCGGCCGAGGCGGGGAAGGTCGTGACGTCGTTGCGGAAAAGATGCGCGACGAAGGAAGACACCGCGATCAGTCGCGGATCGCGCCCCTGCTTCAGGATCGGCCCGGCTTCCCGCGCCAGGCGCAGGAAGGCGAAGGCGATGGCGTCGTGGCTTTTCGCGAAGGCATCGTCGCTCAGGGCAGCGACCGGCGTGCGGTCGGCGAAGCCGGCATTGGAGACGACGACATCGAGCCCGCCCAGCAGGTCCGCGGCCTCATGCACCGCGCGCTCCGGCGCGCCGGGCAGGGACAGGTCGCAGAAGATCTCATAGGCCTCGCCGCCGCGTTCGCGCACCGCGGCCGCGGTGCGCGCCGAGCCTTCACGATTCCCGCGGGTGTGCACCGCGATCGCCACGCCGGGGCCGGCCAGGGCACGACAGGCCGCGGCGCCGATGCCGCTGGCCGCGCCGGTGACGAGGATATTGCGATCCGCCATGCTCGATTGCCTTTGGTCAGTGTTCCGCCCGAACCTTGCCGATGCCGGGGTTGTCGGCAAGGCGAGGCGTCTCGCCGGATTGGACCAGCGCCATTCCCTTGCGCGGCAAGCGATGTTGCGGACCATTCGTAGTTGCCCGGTAAGGCATTCCCGATGTCGCGCTTTCCTATCGCCGCCGCCGCGCAATCCGATCTGATCCGGCGCGGCCGCGACGGAACGATACGCACCGAAACGCGGTCGACACGCGCCCGCTGAGCAAGATCAAGCCGCGGGCGAGATGGCGCGACTAGACTTCGGATCTCATCGGTCGGAGCCATTATGATCATGCCCGCGGGATCGCCCGGCCTCGTCGTCCGCCTCCGGCACCAGGCCAGCGAGCGATGAGGCCGATCCGCTTTGCCTTGTGGGGGCTGCTCGGCCTCGTCACGCTGCTGTGGATCATGGCCGATCCGGGCGCGCTCCGGACCACGGCCTTCTTCCGTCTGCGCGATGGCATGATCCAGTGGACGGGCCTGCTCGCCATGGCCTGCATGAGCGTCGCGATGATCCTCGCGCTGCGCCCGCGCTGGCCGGAACGCATCTGCGGCGGGCTCGACAAGATGTACCGGCTGCACAAATGGCTGGGCATCGGTGCGCTGAGCATCTCGATCGTTCATTGGCTGTGGACCCAGGGGCCGAAATGGGCGGTGGGCTTCGGCTGGCTGGAGCGGCCTCCGCGCGGGCCGCGGCCGGTGATCGACAATGCGATGGAGGCCTTCCTGCGCAGCCAGCGCGGCACGGCGGAAGGGCTCGGCGAATGGGCTTTCTATGCGGCGGTGGCGCTGATCGTCCTCGCCCTGATCCCGCGTTTTCCCTATCGCTGGTTCTTCAAGACCCATCGGATCCTGGCGATATCGTACCTCGTGCTGGTCTTCCACGCGGTGGTGCTGACGCAGTTCGCCTATTGGTTCACGCCGCTCGGCATCGTGCTGGCGGTGTTGCTCGCTTACGGGACCTATGCCGCCATCATCGTGCTGCTGCGCCGTGTCGGCGTGGCGCGCCGGGTCGAGGGCAGGATCGTCGCGCTCACCCAGTATCCCGAGCTACGGGTGCTCGAAACCGAGATCGCCATTCCCGAAGGCTGGCCTGGTCATCGCGCCGGGCAGTTCGCCTTCGCCATGTCCGATGCCGCCGAAGGTGCGCACCCCTACACCATCGCTTCCGCCTGGCATGATGCGGACCGGCGCATCACCTTCGTTACCAAGGCGCTCGGGGACCACACCAGCCGCCTGGCGGACCGGCTGCGCATCGGCCAGGCCGTCCGCGTCGAAGGGCCTTATGGCTGCTTCACTTTCGAATGCGACCGGCCGCGGCAGATCTGGATCGGCGCGGGCATCGGGATCACGCCCTTCATCGCCCGGCTGAAGCAGATCGCCCATGAGCGCGAGGCCGGATGGCAGGGACCGTCGATCGACCTCTTTCACCCGACGGCGGATTTCTCCGCCGCGGCCATCGCCAGGCTGACCGCCGATGCGCAGCAGGCCGGCGTGCGCCTGCATGTGTTGCACGATGCGCGGCACGGGCGGCTGAATGGGGACCGCATCCGGGCCGAGGTGCCGGATTGGCGCGAGGCCAGCATCTGGTTCTGTGGTCCCGCCCGCTTCGGCGAATCGCTGCGGCATCACTTCGCCGCCCAGGGCTTCCCGGTGAAGGAGCACTTCCACCAGGAGCTTTTCGCCATGCGCTGAGCTCTCTTCGAGAATGCCGGCACCAGCCCGCACCCCCGCCCGGCCACCCATT
>JAYSDS010000227.1:0-6831 GCA_041914265.1 Roseomonas sp. | reverse complement strand
AAAGGCCTCGGGCCTTTGGCGGGGTGGCTTGGAGGGGCAGAGCCCCTCCAACGAAGGCTCCCCTCACCGAGCCCGCCCCAGCGACGCAGCAACCAACGATATGGCGTCGCAAATCGCCCCAAAATTCATCTCCGCACGGATTAAGCGCCCAAAAGACGGGCAGATAACCACCGCACGCCCACCCCTTCTGCATGCAGAGTTGTATACAAATGAGAGATCAAGCAGCGCGCCAATCGCGGCACAGCTCTTGCTGAACGGCATTCCATGGAACTTTCCGGCCTGCCTTTCCGCCTGGATACGCTGCATGCCGTCTACGCTGCCGGCCTGACGCCGGCGGCCGTGGCGACCGAGGCGCATCGTCGCCTCCTCGCCGTCGCGGATCCGGGCATCTTCCTCGACCTGACGCCGCTGGATGCGCTGGCGGCCGAGGCCACCGCCCTTCCCCCTTTCGATGCGGCGCGCTTCCCGCTTTGGGGCGTTCCGGTGGCGGTGAAGGACAACATCGCCGTCGCGGGCCTCCGCATGACGGCCGCCTGCCCCGCCTTCGCCCATGTGCCGGCCGAGGATGCCATCGCGGTCGCGAAGCTACGCGCGGCCGGCGCGCTGATCCTCGGCAAGACCAATCTCGACCAGTTCGCCACGGGCCTGGTCGGGGTGCGCACACCCTATCCGGTCCCGCGCAATACCGCCGACCCGGCCCGCGTGCCGGGCGGATCTTCCTCCGGTTCGGCCGTCGCCGTCGCACATGGGATCGTCGCCGCAGCACTGGGCACCGATACGGCAGGGTCGGGCCGCGTGCCGGCGGCACTGAACGGGATCGTCGGGCTGAAGCCCTCGGTGGGCGCGGTGTCTTCGCGCGGGATGCTGCCGGCGTGCCGCAGCCTCGACTGCATCTCGGTCTTCGCGGCCAGCGTCGCGGATGCCTGGGCGGTCTATCGCGTCATCGCCGGGGAGGATCGCGCCGACGCCTTCAGCCGCCCGATCGCCTGGATGGAGCCCGGTGCGGCACCGACCCGCATCGCCACCCCCGCGCCGGGCGACCTGCATCTGGATGATGCGCCGGGCCGCGCCGCCTGGGCGGCGGCGCGCAGCCTGTTGCCTGGGGCGGAGGAGGCCGTGATCACGCCGCTGCTGGACGCGGCGCAGCTCCTCTATGACGGCCCCTGGATCGCCGAGCGCGCGGCGGCCTTCGGCGACTTCGCCGCGGCGCATCCCGGCGCGCTGCATCCGGTCACGCAGCGCATCGTCGATGGCGCGGCGCGCTTCACCGCCGTCGATGCCTTTCGCGGGATGTACCGCCTGGCGGAGCATCGCCGCGCGGCCGAGGCATTCTTCGCCCGCTTCGACGTGCTCGCGGTGCCCACGGCGCCCAATTTCCCGACGCTCGCCGAACTCGCGGCCGACCCGATCGGACCGAATGCGCGCCTCGGCACCTACACGAACTTCGTGAACCTGCTGGATCTCGCCGCGCTGGCGGTGCCAGGGCCAAAGCGGCCCGATGGCCTGCCCGCCGGCATCACCCTGATCGGGCCGCGCGGCACGGACGCGGCGCTGGCGGCCCTCGGCGCGGCCTTCGCGGCCCGCGTCGCCACGGCCGAAGGAGCACGCGCGGCATGATCGAGATCGCCGTCGTCGGCGCCCACCTCACCGGCCTGCCGCTGAACCACGAACTCGTCGCGCAGGGCGGCGAGTTCCGCCGCGCCGTCGGCACGCAGCCCTGCTACCGCTTCTTCGCCTTGGCCGGCGGCCCGCCACGGCGGCCCGGCCTGCTGCGCGTCGGCGCGCGAGAGGGCGCCTCCATCGCGACCGAGGTCTGGGCGCTGCCCGCGGACGGTTTCGGCCGCTTCGTCGCCGGCGTGCCCGCGCCGCTGTGCATCGGCACGCTGCTGCTGAACGACGGTTCCACGCCCAAGGGATTCCTCGCCGAACCCGAGGGGCTGGTGGGGGCCGAGGACATCACCCGCTACGGCGGCTGGCGCTGCTACCTCGCCGCCGTCGCCGATCCCACCCCGGTCTGAATCAGGAGAGAGGCTTCCATGATCCGTCGCCGACATCTGCTCGCCGCTGCCGCGTCCGCGCCGCTCGCCGCACCGTCGTTCGCCCGCGCCCAGGCCGCGCGCACCGTGAAGGTGGGCTCGCTGCGCCTGATCCATTCGATGACGCCGCATTTCTACCAGCGCTTCGCGCCGGCCGGCCTGACCATCGAGATCATCACCTTCGACAGCCCCACCGATGGCAAGAACGCCGTGGTCACGCGCAGCGTGGATGTCGGCGGCTTCGGCATCGCCGCGGCGACGCTGGGTGCTGCGGCGGGCGAACCGGTCGTCGTGGTCGGCGCCTTCTGCAACAAGGGCATGGCGATCATCGCCAAGAAGGGGTCGGGCATCAACGACATCGCCGGGCTGCGCGGCAAGCGCGTCGGCATCTGGCCGGGCTCGACGCAGGAGGTCTTCGCGCTGGAACGCCTGCGCATGACCGGGATGAGCGTGCGTGACATCACCTCCGTCCGCGTGCCCTTCGGCGAGATGCACGCGATGCTCGCCCGCGGCGACATCGATGCCTATGTCGGCGCCGAACCTGGCCCCGGCCTCTCCATCTCCTCGGGCGTCGGGGAGTTGGTGGAATATCCCTACGGCACCGCGATGGGCGGGCTGAACATGATCCTCGGCACCTCCGAGGCGCTGATCGCCCAGGACCCCGCCCTGGTGAAGACCATGCTGACCATCCATCGCCGCGCCAGCGAATACATGGCAGCGAACAAGGCGGAGGTCGCCGAGGCGACGGTCCGCATCCTCGGTGCGCCGCGCGCGGCGGTGGACCAGGCGCTCGGCGCGGACAACGTCGAATACACCTGGAAACTGGACGACACGGTGCTGACGCAGTCCCGCACCTATGCCGAGCACATGCAGTCGCTGCGGCAGATCCGCCAGCTTCCGGACTTCGCCAAGTTCCTCAATCCGCGCTTCTCCAACGAAGTCGCGACCTCGTAAGGCGCCGGGGCGATGAGTGTCACCACCACGACAGGGGCTGCGGCGGCGGAAGCGACGCCGCCGCGCCCGTCGATCGGCCTGTGGCGGCGGCTGCGCGGCACGGTGCTGGCGCTCATCGTGCCGCTGATCCTGCTGGCCTTCTGGGACATCGCGGTGCGGATGGGGATGACGCGACTCATCCCCTCGCCCTACGACGTCGCGGAATACATGGTCGATTTCGCCTGGGGCGGCATCTGGGACGATGCCTTCTCCGGCACGTTGCACATCCACCTGCTCGCCTCGATGTCGCGGGTCTATGGCGGCTTCGCGCTGGCGGCGATCGTCGCCGTGCCGCTCGGTATCCTGATCGGGCGGAACGACACGGTGCGCGCGCTGCTCGACCCCTTCCTGCAATGGATGCGGCCGATCCCGGTCACCGCCTGGCTACCGCTGTCGATGATCCTGTTCGGGCTCGGCGCGCGCTCGGCCTTCTTCCTGGTCTTCCTCGGCGCTTTCTACCCGATCCTGCTGAACACCGTGTTCGGCGTGCGCGGCGTGGAGAAGCGGCTGTTCGAAGCGGCCTCGATGCTGGGCTGCTCCCCCTCGGCGCAGTTCTTCAAGGTGGTGCTGCCCGCCGCGCTGCCGTCCATCTTCACCGGGCTGCGGTTGGGGCTGGGCCTCGCCTGGTTCGTCATCGTGGTGGGCGAAATGACCGGCGTGCCGCAGGGTCTCGGCGCCGTCATCATGGATGGCCGCACCCTGTCGCGCACCGAGCTCGTCATCTGCGGCATGATCGTGATCGGCATCGCCGGCTACATCTCCGACCGCATCGTCGTGATGATCATGAACCGCCTGCTGCGCTGGAGCCCGTCCCATCATGGCTGAGCTTCCGATCCTCGACGTCAAGGGCGTCGGCAAGACCTATGAGCTGAACGGGCTCAAGATCGAGGCGCTGCGCGACGCGAACCTCACCGTGAAGAAGGGCGAGTTCGTCTGCCTGATCGGCGCGTCGGGCTGCGGCAAATCGACCCTGCTGCGCATCGTCGCGGGGTTCGAGAACCCCACCACCGGCGAGGCGCTGATGTGGGACAAGCCGGTGACCGGCCCGGCGCCCGACCGCGGGATGGTCTTCCAGGATTACGGCCTGTTCCCCTGGCTGACGGTGCGCCAGAACATCGGCTTCGGCCCTGCCTCCCGCGGGCTGCCGAAGAAGGTGGTGAAGGAGACGTCCGACCGCTTCGTGAACATGGTCGGGCTGAACCGCTTCGCCGATGCCTGGCCGCATCAGCTTTCGGGCGGGATGAAGCAGCGCGTGGCCATCGCGCGCGTGCTCGCCAACGACGCCGACATGGTGCTGATGGACGAACCCTTCGGCGCGCTGGACGCGATGACGCGCGAACGCCTGCAGGACGAGCTGCTCGACATCTGGCAGCGCACGCAGCTCACCGTGCTGTTCGTGACGCATTCCATCGAGGAAGCGATCTTCCTCGCCGACCGCGTGGTGGTGATGGAGCCCGGACCGGGCCGCATCGCGAGCGAGCATCGCATCGAGCTGCCGCGCCCGCGCGACGTGGCCTCCCCGGAATTCAACGAGGTGCGGCGCGAGCTGTCGGCCCGACTGCATAGCCATCACGCGCGCAAGGCCGCATGACGCGCATCGCTTCGGTGCATCGTGTGCCGATGCGCCATCCGGGGGATGTCGCCAGTGTCGCCGCGCTGATCGACGATGGGCTCGATGCCGGGAGCATCGTGGCGATCCTCGGCAAGACCGAGGGCAATGGCTGCGTCAACGATTTCACCCGCGCCTATGCCGTGCAGGCATTGTCAGTGATGCTGGCGGGGCGAATGGGACTGACGCCCGAGGCCGTCGCCGCGCGTGTCGCGATGGTCATGTCGGGTGGCACGGAAGGCGGGTTGTCGCCCCACTTCATCGTCGTGTCGGTCACGGAGGCCGATGTCGCGCCGTCGGGGGCACTCGCGGTCGGCAGCGCCTTCACCCGGGACTTCGCACCGGAGGAGATCGGCCGCCTGGCGCAGGTCGAGGCCACGGCCGAAGCCGTCCGCACCGCGATCGACGAAGCCGCGATCGACGATGTCCACTACGTCCAGGTGAAGTGCCCGCTGCTGACGAGCGAACGCATCGCCGAGGCCGAAGCGCGCGGCGCGATCGTCGCGACGCATGACACCTACCATTCCATGGGCCTGTCGCGAGGCGCCTCGGCGCTCGGCGTCGCCGTCGCGCTGGGTGAGGTCGGCATCGTGTCCGATGCCGCGATCGGCGCGGACATGGCCATGTACTCCGGCTGCGCCTCCTGTTCCGCGGGCGTCGAGCTGACGCGCAACGAGATCGTCGTCTTCGGCAACAGCCGCGCCTGGGCCGGCGACCTCGCCATCGCCCATGCCGTGATGCGCGATGCGATCGACCTGCCGGCGATCCACGCCGCGCTGCGCGATGCGGGGCTCGATCCCGGCAGCGGGCAGTTGGCGCCCGAGCAGGCGGTGCGGCTCGTCGCGCTGCTCGCCAAGGCGGAACCCTCCACGACAGGCCGCATCCGCGGCAACCGGCACATCATGAACGACGACAGCGACATCAACGCGACGCGCCATGCGCGCGCCCTGGTCGGCGGCGTGGCCGCGGCGGCGACGGGGCGCACCGACCTGTTCATCTCCGGCGGTGCCGAGCATCAGGGCCCCGATGGCGGCGGCCCGGTTGCCGTGATCGCGCGCAAGCCATGAAGCCCGTCGATCGCGTGCGCTATGCCGCGCCGTCCGATCGCCCGCGCCATGCCGGACCTGGCGGCGCGACGCTGATCGTCTGGCCGGTCGTCAATGTCGAGAACTGGCTGATCGACAACCCCATGCCGCGCCAGGTGCTGGTGGCCCCCACCGGTGCCGCGCTGCAGCCGGATGTGCCGAACTGGGCCTGGCACGAATACGGCATGCGCGTGGGCTTCTGGCGCTTCCACGACCTGTTCGGCCGCCTGGGCATCCGGCCCACCCTGTCGGTCAATGGCAGCGTCATCGGCGCCTATCCGCGCGTCGCCGCGGCCGCACGCGACGCGGGGTGGGAGTTCATGGGCCATGGCTGGTTCCAGGTGCCGACGCAGCGTCTGGCGGACCAGCGCGCGATGATCGCGCAGACGACCCGGGCGATCGCCGATTTCACCGGCAAGGCCTGCACCGGCTGGCTCGGCCCCGGCCTGACCGAGACGCTGGAGACGCCCGACATCCTCGCCGAACACGGCGTGCGCTGGACCGGCGACTTCGTGCTGGACGACCTGCCGGCACGCATCGCAACGGCGCATGGGGAGATGCTCGCCATGCCCTATTCCGTCGAGCTGAACGACATCCCCGTCGTGATGATCCAGTACAATGACGACCAGGAACTGCCGCGACGCGCCCGGCTGACCGCGGCGCGCCTGCTTCAGGAAGCCGAGGCTTCGGCGGGCTGCAAGGTGATGGGCATCGCCATCCACCCCTACATCACCGGCGTGCCGCACCGCATCGCAGCGCTGGAAGCGCTCTATGCGGAACTCGCCGCCGATCCGCGCATCGCCTTCCTGCAAGGGGACGAGATCGCGGATTGGTACCTGGCGAGCGGCGACCCGGCCTGAGCACGGCGTCAGCCGGTCGGGGTGGAACGGCGGCCAGTGGAAGCCTTCCGATTTGCCTGAGAGCCGGAGGCGCTGCCCCTCCGTCCACCAGGTGGCTGGATCACCTGGACCGCAGGCCCCTGGTACGGGGAAGCCGTTCTCCTTCGTCCAGGCGGTAAGGGTGGGCCTGTCTGATGGCCCCGTTGCCCCCGCTGGAGAATTGGAGGGGCTTTGCCCCTCCAAGCCACCCCAGCAAAGGCCGAAAGGCC
>JAYSDS010000226.1:0-6842 GCA_041914265.1 Roseomonas sp. | reverse complement strand
AGGCCTTTCGGCCTTTGGTGGGGTGAGGTTTGGAGAGGGGCAAAGCCCCTCTCCATCGCCAGTTGCGCCGCGGTGGTAGCGCCCCTCGAATTCCCGCCAGGCGCCACGACCCTTCGGATTAGGCCTCCTCGCCGAGATAGGCCGTCGCGTCGATCTCCACGAGGCAGTCCGGCGACCCGAGGCCCGAGACGATGCAGGAGACGCGATGGGGCGGATCCTCGGCGAAGTTCGCGAAGTAGACCTCGTTCATCGGCTCCCAATTGGCGCGGTCGGTGACGTAGACCGTGCACTTCACCACATCCTTCAGGCTGCCGCCGGCTTCTTCGATCAGCATCCGGATGTTGTCGATCGCCTGCTGGGTCTGGGCGCGGACATCCCCGATGGCGAACTTCCCGTCCGGATCGCGGCCGGTGAAGCAGACGAACATGAAGCCGCCGGCGATGGTGGCCTGGGCGAAGGGGCGCGTCGTCTTGAAGACGCGAGGGGAGGAGATGGCACGCTTCGGCATATCTGGACCCTTGCGGTGATGCGGCGCCGTCCCGGCGGGAGCGTGCCGCGGGCAGGGTAGGCGATGTGCCGCACCGCGTCAGGCCATGCTGGTCCGTGGATTGCTTGGCCCGGGGCGCCGACAACCGGGGATCGTCCGATGTTCTCTCGCCGTCTTGTCCTGACCTTGCCGCTGCTCGCCGCGCCACGCCTGCTGCGTGCGCAATCGGCGCGCCCGATGCGCCTGATCGTGCCGAACCCGCCGGGCGGGCAGTCCGACACCATCGCGCGCCTGTATGGAGAGGCGATGCAGGCCACCTCCGGCCAGTCGGTCATCATCGAGAACCGGTCCGGCGCGAATGGCCTGATCGCCATGGATGCCGTCGCGAAATCCGTCCCGGACGGAACCACGGTCGGGCTGTTCAGCATCGCGCTGTTCACCACCCTGCCGATGATGATGGGCGCGCGGATGCCGCTCGATGTGGATCGCGACCTCACGGCGGTGACGTCCATGGTGACGAGCACGGTGATGTGCGCGGTGACGGACCAGCGCGCCCGCGAGCGCGGCTGGACGGATTTCCGCGCGATGGTCGGGTGGGCCAAGCGGCCGGGCAACGGGTTGACCAATGGCGCGGCAAGCAGCGGCGGGGCGTCGCACCTGCTCGTCGCGACCATCGCCAAGCGCAGCGGGGCCGATGTGACGGTGGTCCCCTATCGTGGCGGGGCGCCGGCGCTGAACGACCTGCTCGCCGGCAATATCGACATGTGCTTCGACTTCATGCCGGCGCTGATGCCGCATGTGCAGGCGGGGCGGCTGCGCGCCTTGGCGGTGGGGTCCCGCGCGCGCGTGCCGTTCCTGCCGGAGGTGCCGGGCATGGGGGATTTTCCGGACCTCGGCATCGCGGATCTCGACCTGCAATCCTGGAACATCATCACCGGCCCGCCGGGGATGCCGGCCGATATCCAGGCGCGCATCGCCGGCCTGGTGCGCGGGGCGGCGGCGCATCCGGGGCTCGAGGACCGGCTGCGCACCGCTGGGCTGATGACCATGCCGCCGCTGGACCCCGCCGCGGTGCGCGCCCGGATCCTGGCCGAGCGCCCCGCCTGGCGGGAGATGGTGGAAGTCAGCGGCGCGCGGATCGAGTAGCCCGCGCCGGAACCGGGGTGGGGGTCGGTCCCGCGAGGAATCCCGCGATGGCGCGATTGTTGCGGATCACCGTCTCGCCCGCGGCGACGAGGAGATCCACATCCTCGTCCGGCAGTGTCAGGCCGGTCGGGATGCGGCGCAGCCGGTCCCGGATCGCCGGGTCCGGATGGTCGGCCAGCGAGACATGGACCAGCATGCCCGCGACGTCGTCGCAGGGCCAGCCGTCGATGACCGGGGCGTGGCCGCAGCGGTTCTCGCGTTGGCGGCCCACCATGCGGTCCACCTCGGCGGCCGTCACGGCGAGGGTCTCGAGGTTGTAGTTGTCGATCTGGCCACCGGAGACGGCGTCGAAGATCTGCACCAGGCCGTTGACCATGCGCTGGCGGGACAGGGCCGGATCGGTCGCGGACTGGCCGTCCACGCTGATCATCAGGACCCGCCGGACCCCACGGATGCGCTCGGCGAAATCCGGCGTGTCGATGCCGCCCAGGATGGCGAAGTTCAGCGTCACGCGCAGGGCGAGATTGTCCGAGATGCCGCCATCCATCAGGTGGATCCAGGGCGTCCGGTCGCGATCGGCCATGCGGCCGACGACATCGAGCAGGCGCCGGCGATTGTATTCCGCCAGCATCGGCATGACGGACAGATTGACCGGTAGTGGCGCTCCGCAATCCGGCCCGCGATGGTTCGCCAGCGTGATCGGCGTGAACAGCAGCGGAAACCCATTCGACGCCGCGACGGCCCGCGCCACGGAGAACTTTGACAGATCGGAACAGATCACGTCAAAGGCATGGGGCAGGAAGGGAAAGGCCGATCCGCTGGCGAGGTCGGTCGCGTTGATGGACAGCCGAGGCCGGCGCGCCACGAGGTCCCGGAACGTCGCGCCGCGGAACATGAGGCTGTCATAGACCTCGGTCATGCGGTCATTGGTGCCGACCGCCGGATCCCAGAGCCAGCCCCATTGCCAGGGCAGCAGGTAGGTGCCCCAGACGAAGGCGGCGATGTCGCGATGGAGGAATTCCTGCGGGAAGGTCTCGAAGGAGCGTTCGCCGTAAAGCGCGAAATGGGCCGCGGTGAAGCTGCCGCCGGAAACACCCGCGATCTGGTCGATCTCGGCCAGTAGGGTCGAGGGCGGGCCACCGAGATCGACCGGCACCTGCCGCATGCCGCGCAGCGCGCCATGGCTGAAGGCCGCCGAGCGCTTCCCGCCGCCCGAGAAGGCGACGAAGATCAGCACATCCGAACGGCCGCCCGAGGCGTTGACCTCATCGAGGCCATAGCCATGGTTCCGGGCGCCGGGGGACAGCGGCGGGTTGATCCCGCGATCCGGGTCGGCGCAGCCCAGCAGGGCCAGGAGCAGCGCCAGCACGCCAAGATGCTTTGACTTGGGGGCCGACTGCCCTATGTCCCCCCTCAGAGAGCCGGGTGCGCCCTTGCCCCCGTTCCGACGCCGGATTCCCATGACCGACACTCCGCTTGCCCTGATCCGCAATTTCTCGATCATCGCCCATATTGACCATGGGAAATCCACGCTTGCCGACCGCCTGATCCAGCAGACCGGCGCCCTGACCGCGCGCGAGATGAAGGAACAGGTGCTCGACAACATGGAGATCGAGCGCGAGCGCGGCATCACCATCAAGGCCCAGACGGTCCGGCTGCTGTACCCGGCGAAGGATGGCAAGACCTATGTCCTGAACCTGATGGACACGCCGGGCCATGTCGATTTCGCCTATGAGGTGAGCCGGTCGCTCGCGGCCTGCGAGGGATCGCTGCTGGTCGTCGATGCCTCCCAGGGCGTGGAGGCGCAGACGCTGGCGAATGTCTATCAGGCGATCGATGCGGGGCATGAGATCGTGCCCGTGCTGAACAAGATCGACCTGCCGGCCGCCGAGCCCGCGCGCGTGAAGCAGCAGATCGAGGATGTGATCGGGCTCGACACCTCCGACGCCGTCGAGATCAGCGCGAAGACGGGCCTGAACATCGAGGGCGTGCTGGAGGCCATCGTCCAGCGCCTGCCGCCGCCCAAGGGCGATGCCGGGGCGCCGACCAAGGCGCTGCTGGTCGATAGCTGGTACGACGCCTATCTCGGCGTGATCATCCTGGTGCGGGTGAAGGATGGCTTCCTGAGGAAGGGCCAGCGCATCCGCATGATGTCCACCGGCGCCGTCCACACCATCGAGCAGGTCGGTGTCTTCGCGCCCAAGCTGACGCCGACCGACAGTCTCGGGCCGGGCGAGATGGGCTATGTCACCGCGGCCATCAAGACCGTCGCGGATACCAATGTCGGCGACACGCTGACCGACGACCGCAGCCCCGCGACCGAGCCGCTGCCGGGCTTCAAGCCCTCGATCCCCGTCGTGTGGTGCGGGCTGTTCCCGATCGACGCCGACGATTTCGAGAAGCTGCGCGAATCGCTCGCGAAGCTCCGGCTGAACGATGCGTCCTTCCACTTCGAGACGGAGACCTCGGCGGCGCTTGGCTTCGGCTTCCGCTGTGGCTTCCTGGGCCTGCTGCATCTGGAGATCATCCAGGAGCGACTGTCGCGGGAATTCGACCTCGACCTGATCGCGACGGCGCCGTCGGTCGTCTACAAGGTCCACAAGACCAACGGTGAATCCTTCGAACTACACAACCCGGCCGACATGCCGGATGGCAGCGTGATCGACCATATCGACGAGCCGTGGATCAAGGCGACGATCATGCTGCCGGACGATTACCTCGGCCCGGTGCTGACGCTGTGCAACGAGCGCCGCGGGCAGCAGGTGGAGCTGACCTATGTCGGGTCCCGCGCCATGCTGGTCTATCGCCTGCCGCTGAACGAGGTGGTGTTCGATTTCTACGATCGGCTGAAGTCGGTTTCCCGCGGCTATGCCTCCTTCGACTACCAGATGGATGGCTATGACGAGGGCGACCTTGTGCGCATCTCCATCCTCGTGAATGCCGAGCCGGTGGACGCGCTGTCCTTCATGGCGCATCGCAGCCAGGCGGAACGCCGCGGGCGGCAGATCTGCGAGAAGCTGAAGGAGCTGATCCCCCGCCAGCTCTTCAAGATCCCCGTCCAGGCGGCGATCGGCGGGCGGGTCATCGCGCGCGAGACCATTTCCGCCCTGTCGAAGGACGTCACCGCCAAGTGCTATGGCGGCGACATCAGCCGCAAGCGCAAGCTCCTTGAAAAGCAGAAGGAGGGCAAGAAGCGCATGCGGCAGTTCGGCAAGGTCGAGATCCCGCAGAGCGCCTTCATCGCGGCGCTGAAGATGGACGCCTGAACCGGCTTCATTTCGATATTGTATCTTTACTGCGAGGCTGGACATCGCGGCTTGGGCCGTGCGCGGAGAATCGTGTCCTCTTGACTTGACAAGCGGCAGGCTTGATCTGGCGCAATGCAAGATTGCAGGTCCGTCATGGATACGGCCTGTCGAAGTCAGGAGGACGTCGCATGACGCAGATTACCCGCCGGGGATTGTCGGGGGCCATTGCGGCCATCGGTGCCGGTCTTGCTACGCCGGCTTTCGCCCAGGGAGCCTATCCCAACAAGCCGATCAGCATCGTCATCCCCTTCGCCGCGGGCGGCCCGACCGACACGGTGGGGCGGCTGATCGCGCAGACGATGAGCAACGATCTCGGCCAGCCCGTGGTGGTCGAGAATGTGGGCGGTGCCGGCGGCACGCTCGGCGCCCAGCGCGTGGCTGGGGCGCGGCCGGACGGCTACACCGTGCTGCTGCATCACATCGGCATGGCGACCATCCCGACCCTGTATCGCCGCCTGGCCTACGATCCGGTGAACGGGTTCGAGACGGTCGGCCTCGTGACTGAAGTGCCGATGACGCTCATCGCGCGTCGCAACATCGAGGCGAACAACCTGCAGGAGTTGGTCGCGCTGATCCGCCGGCGGGGCGAGGGGCTGAATTACGCCAACGCCGGCATCGGCGCGGCGAGCCACCTGTGCGGCCTGTTGTTGATGAAGGCGGTCGATACGCGCATGACGACGGTGCCGTATCGCGGCACGGGTCCGGCGATGAACGACCTGGTGGCCGGCACGGTCGATATCATGTGCGACCAGACCACCAACACGACCGAGCAGATCCGCGCCGGGACGGTGCGCGCCTTCGCGGTGACGACCGAGGATCGTGTGCCGTCGCTGCCCGACCTACCGACCTCGGCCCAAGGCGGGCTGCCGGGCTTCGAGGTGTCGGTCTGGCACGGTCTGTACGCGCCCAAGGGCACGCCGGCGCCGGTCGTTGCCCGGCTGAATCAGGCGTTGGTGAAGGCGTTGCAGGACAGCGATATCGCGCGCCGATTCGCTGACCTGGGCACGGCGCCGGTCCCCGTCGCGCGCGCTACGCCGGAGGTCCACCGGGAGTTCTGGATGGCCGATATCGCGAAGTGGCGGCCGCTGATCCAGGCGGCGGGCCAGTTCGCGGATTGATTGCGGTCGGGCTGCGGTTCGCGGGTTGCCCTGCGGCCGCAGCCTGACTATGTTCCGCGCCCTCCGGACAGGTGGCCGAGCGGTCGAAGGCGCGCGCCTGGAAAGTGCGTATACGTCAAAAGCGTATCGAGGGTTCGAATCCCTCCCTGTCCGCCAGACTTAAGTCATTGATCTAGAACGATAATTTGACTTTTCGAGCATCTCGACGGAAGGCCCGCGCTTGGCCGGCCTTTGCGCTCATGCGGGAGGGTCGGCGCGTCTCTGGCAGTCCCTTGTTTGGCAGATGCGGCGCTGTCTCGGCCGCCTGTCTCTGCGCGCCAGTACGCCACTACGTTCTTTGCGATGGGCTTGGACGGAATGCCCTGAGGTCCATGTGTCAGGCAGTGCCTGATGATCGGCGCGCGCTGACCACTCAGCCAGGATGGGCTTGAGGGCTATCGCCCTGGGGATGCTGAGGTCGGGTGAGCTACTGGTGCAGCGTGGCGACTACGACGCGCCTGGGAGCGCCGCTGGCCGCGGTGCGGCGCTCAGCCGAAGCCGAGGCGGGCGCGTTGCTCGGTCCAGTCGATCGGCAGGCGGGTGTCCTGCAGCAGCCGATTGGCGGTCAACTCGACGGGCTGCCGCCCCTCGAGGATCGCGGCCATGATGTCGGGTGCGAGATAGGCAAGGCGAGCAAGCCGAGTGACCCAGGATTGGGTGACGCCTTCCCGCGCGGCGAAGACATCGGCGCTGATACCCGCCGAGTGAAGTGCTGACTCTCTGGTGATTGGCGGTAGCTGCCGC
>JAYSDS010000225.1:0-6871 GCA_041914265.1 Roseomonas sp. | reverse complement strand
CTCTCCAGACCTCACCCCACCAAAGGCCGAAAGGCCTTTGGAAACCTCGACCTGGCGCGGTGCGCCAATGTCGGAACAAATGTCGGGACCTGCTCCTGCGCACGACGCGCCGCGGAACGGTTCCGGGCAACCGCCGCGCCTGGCGCCAAGTGCCGGCGGTCCAGGCCATACAATGGCCTGGCGGGGTGAGGTTTGGAGAGGGGCGACGCCCCTCTCCAATCACCCTTCCCCGAGATACGCCAACAGCGCCGCCCCGGTGCGCACTCCCTTATGGAAGCAATCCAGCGTCAGGTTCTCATTCGGCGCGTGGTTCGCCTCATCGGCATTCGCGTAGGGAATCTGCACCGCCGGCGTGCCGAGGATCTTGGTGAAGACGTAGTCCGGCAGGCTGGCGCCGAGGCTCGGATAGATCAGCGGTTCCATCCCCTGCCCCACCAGCACCGCGTCGCGCAGCTTCCCCGCGAAGGGCATGTCGAGCGGCACCCGCGAGGGCAGCATGCCGCCGCCGGGGATGAACTCGACATCCGGCGCGTGCCTGCGCACATGGGCCGCGACCTTCGCCAGCACGTCCTCGGGCGTCTGTCCTTCGACCAGGCGCATGTCACACTTCACCGCGGCTTCGGCAGGCAGGACCGTCTTGGGTCCGGGCCCGCCATAGCCGCCATGGAAGCCGTTGATGGTCAGCGTCGGGTGGAACATCAGCCTTTCGTAGAAGCCGCGATCCTGCGGCGCGTCGAGTTCGCTGAAACCCATCTCCGCCTGCAGCGCCGGCAGATCGAGCGGCAGGCGTGCGATCGCCGCGCGATCGAGCTCATTGGGCGGCACGACATTGTCGTAGAGGCCGTCGATGGTGATCTCGCCCGCCGCGTTCTTCATCGTGCCGAGCAGATGCACCAGCTTCCAGATCGCGTTCGGCAGCACATTGCCGAAATTGCCGGAATGCGCGTCACGCTTCGCGGTGCGCGAACGCAGCTCGAACTTCGCCACACCCCGCACGCCGAAGGAGATGATCGGCCGGCCCGAAGGATGCATCGGCCCATCGGCCGTGATCACCAGGTCGGCCTTCAGCCGGTCCCGGTTGGCGCGCACGAAGTCGGCGCAGTGCGGGCTGCCGATCTCTTCCTCGCCTTCCAGCAGCACGACCACGTTGCAGGGCAGCCGGCCATGCACGGCAAGGTGGGCTTCGATGGCAAGAAGCTGCGCGAAGTGCTGCCCCTTGTTGTCCCCCACCCCACGCGCATAGAGGCGGCCATCGCGGATGGTCGGCTCGAAGGGCGGGGAGACCCACTTGTCCAGCGGCTCTGGCGGCTGCACGTCGTAATGGCCGTAGAGCAGCACGGTCGGCTTGCCCGGCGCTCCATCCCAACGCGCGAGCACCATGGGGTGCCCGTCGGTCGGAATCGCTTCCGCCTGCATGCCGAACCCCGTCAGCATGCCGACAAGGATCTCCGACACCTCGCGGATGCCGACGTTCTGCGCGCTGATCGACGGATGGCGCACATAGTCGATCAGCCGCTGCAGGAAGGCGTCACGGTTCGCGTCGATATGCGCGAGCACGGGGTCCAGCATCACGGCCGCCCGCCCTCGACCGACAGAACCTGGCCGGTGATCCAGGACGCCTGCTCGCTGGCGAGGAACAGCGTCGCATGGGCGATGTCCTCGGCCTCGCCGAGCCGCCCCGTGCTGAGCTGCGCCAGCACCTGCGCCTTCTTCTCGGCGCTGTAGCCTTCCCATTGGTCGCGCGCATCCGGCCCCGACAGGATCAGCCCCGGTGCCACCGAGTTCACCGTGATGCCCTGCGGCCCCAGCCCCACGGAAAGCTGCCGCGTCAGCCCCACCACGGCGTGCTTCGCCGCGGTGTAGGCATGCAGCCCCGTGCGGCTCGCGCGCAGCCCGGCGCCCGAGGAGATCAGCACGATCCGCCCCCAGCCATGCTCGGCCATCGCGGGCGCCGCGGCCTGGGACAGCCACAGCGCGCCCTTGACGTTCGCATCCATGATGCGGTCCCAATTTTCCCCGGTGATGCCGGCGAGTTCGAGACCACCAAGCCCGCGCGGCCCGCCGGCGGCGAGCGCGAGCACATCGAGCCGCCCCTCCCGCGCCACCACCGCCTTCACCACCGCGGCGGCAGCCGCCTGGTCGGTCAGGTCCGCGACATGCGCCGTGATGCCGAGTTCCCGCGCGACCGCCTCGATGCGCGGATCGACATCGACCACATGCACGCGCGCGCCGCTGTCACGGAAGGCGACGCAAATCGCGCGCCCGATCCCCTGCGCGCCACCGCTGATGAGCGCCACGCGCCCATCGAACCGGATATCCATGCTGCGCCGTCCCTTACCAGCAATGGCCGCGCGCAGACGGCGGCACCCACACGCCCGCCTTGGCGAGCAGTTCGAAGACCGGCTTCAGCCGCAGCATCTCCTCCGCGGCCCAGAGCGGCATGCGGAACAGCAGCCCGTTCACCCCATGGTCGCGATGCGCGGCGATGATCTGCTCGGCCACCTCAGCGGCCGTGCCGGCGAAATAGGGGAACTTGCTGGGTGTGTCCGGGTTCTTGCGCAGCAGGGCCATCTGCGCGGCCCATTTGCGGCCGGCCTCGCCTTCCATGCTGCCGAGCAGGTCTTCCATGAGCTGCACGGCCTCCCCGGGCTCGTCGCGCACGAGGATGTCGGCCAGCGCCAGCACGCGCGGCGGCGTGTCGCGCCCCACCGCGACGGCATGCTCGGCGAGCGAGGCGTTCACCGCCGGCATCTCGGCCATCGACGACGGCGAGGCGAAGAGGAAGTCGCAATGCTTCGCGGTGAAGCGCCGGCCGCGATCGGAGGCGGCCGCGCAGACGAAGACCGGCCGCTCCGGCGGGAAGGGCCCGCGCATCTTGCCATGCGCGCGGTAGAAGGCGCCGTCATAGTCCACGCGACCCTTGCCGTTCCACACGCCCTCGATGATCCGCACGGCGTCCTCGGCGGCGTCGTACTGGCTGGCGCTGTCGGGCAGCTTGTCGATGCCGAACAGGCTCGCCTCATAGTCGCGATAGCCGTTGACGATGTTCCAGCCCCAGCGGCCACCGCTGAGCCAATCGAAATGCGACCCGAAGCGCGCGATCTGCACCGGATGGAAGAAGGAGGTGTGCAGCGTGGTGATGATGCCGAGATGCTTCGTCGCCTGCATCAGCGGCGCCGAGAGCACGATGGCGTGCAGCGACGGGTCCTGGAAGCCGAAGCCGCTCGCTTCCTCGGAGCTCGGCGCATAGCCGTCGCCGATCAGGGTGAGGTCGAGGCCGACCTCCTCGCAGGCATGGGCGAGCGCGATGTGGTTGGCCAGGTCCATCGCATCGGGATTGAGCGCGGCGACCTTGGCGGATGGCAGCATGGTCTTCGCCTTCGGCCAGAAGGTGCCGAAGCGCATCGACGTGTCGGTCGACCGCGGCTTGCGCGACGATGTGGCGGCAGACATCTCAGCGCGCCCCGTGAACACGGGCGGGACGCCGCCGGTCGCTGGCTGGCAGGGTCATTCTCTCACTCTCCATCACATGCCTCACGAGGCCTGGACAGGGCGTAGTCCCCGGAACGGCGCGACCCTTCCCTTCCCGGAGCGGGGGCCAGGAGGTGCCGACACGCCATCAAGCCTCGGCGGCAACACCTATCCCGATGGCAGTTGAGTGACAAGCATTACGCCTGATTGTCAGACATTATTGCCAGCGCGCTGCAAAGGCCGCGGCGCCCGGTTGGCCAGGCGCCGCGGTCCGATGCGGCTATTCCACCCGCGCGCCGGAGGCACGCACCAGCGGCGCCCAGGCCACCACCTCGTCGGCGACGTACTGGCTGAAGCGCTGCGGCGTCCAACCGCGCATCGGCGGCGTGCCCATGCCGTTGAAGCGCTCGGACAGTTCCGGATCCGCCAGCGCCTGCTCGATCGCCGCGGCCATGCGCGTGACGATCGGGGCCGGCAGGTTGGCCGGCCCGAAGATCCCGTACCAGGAATAGGCCTTGTAGTCGGGCAGCCCGACCTCGGCGGCGGTCGGCACGTCCGGCAGCAGCGGCGAGCGTTCGGCCTGGTTCACGTAAAGCACGCGGATCGTGCCCGCTTCGTGATGCGGCTTCAGCAGCGACGGAATGTCGTGGGTGAACTGAGTCTCGCCGGCGATCAGCGCCGTGAAGCTCGCCCCCGCGCCGCGATAGGGCACGTGCTCGGCCTGCGCGCCGACATGGCTCAGGAAGTTCGCGCTCGCGATGTGGCCCGTCGTGCCGATGCCGGAGCTGCCGTAGGAATAGCCATTCGGCCGCGCCTTCAGCGCCGCGACGAACTGGTCGAGCGTGCGCACGTCCCAGCCCTTGGCCGTGACGGCAAGACTCGTCGGAATGAAGACGGTCGGCGCCACCGCGGTCAGGTCGCGCACCGGGTCATAGGGCAGGTTGGGATAGAGCGTCGCCGCGATGCCGGTCGAGGACAAGGTCGCGAGGACGAAGGTGTAGCCATCCGGCGCCGACTTCGCGACGAAATCCGTGCCGAGCGTGCTGCCGGCACCGGGGCGGTTCTCGACGATGACGGTCTGGCCCAGCGCTTCGCCCAGCTTGGGTGCCAGCATGCGCATCGTGACATCGGTGCCGCCGCCCGTGGCGAAAGGCACGATGACGCGCACCGGGCGGCTGGGCCAGTTGCCCTGCGCCCGCACGACGCCCGGAACGGCCAGGACGCCACCCATGCCGGCCGCAAGGATGCGCCGGCGCGTCGGCGCCGGGTGGGAAGCATGATCCATGGGAATACTCCTTCGCAGTCGATTGAGAGGACCGGGAGGCGCGGCACGGCGCCCCCGATCGCGGCGGATGATCAGAAGGATCCGCCATTCACCGGCAACACCTGGCCGGTGACGAAATCGGCAAGGTCGGAAGCGAAGAACATAACCGCCTTCGCGATGTCTTCCGCCTCCCCCATGCGACGCAGCGCCAGGCCATCGATGACGCGCTTCTGCCCGTCCGGCCCGTAGCTGTCCCATTGCTTGCGCGTGCCTGGCGACACGGCGAACAGGCCGGGCGCGACGGCATTCACCGTGATGCCGAAGGGCCCGAGTTCCTGCGCGAGCTGCCGGGTCAGCCCGACCATCGCATGCTTCGCGCTGGTATAGGCCTGGATACCGGTGCGCGACGCGCGCAGCCCCGCCCCCGAGCTGATGTTGACGATGCGCCCCGCGCGCGCCCGCTTCATGCCCGCCGCGGCGGCCTTGACGGTGGCGAAGGCGGCATCGAGGTTGACGTCCAGGATGGCGCGCCAATCCGCGTAGCTCGCTTCCTCGATGGGGGCGAAGCTGCGACCCAGCACGCCGCCCGCATTGTTCACCAGCACGCCGACGGGGCCGGCCTCAGCCTCGATGCCGGCGATCCATGCGGCGACGGCGGCGTGATCCGTGAGGTCCAGTGCCGTGGTGCGGATACCGGGCAGGTCAGCGGCGGTCTCCGCCAGGCCAGCCGCGTCCAGATCCGCGGCGAAGACGCGCGCGCCGCGCCGGGCGAAAGCACGCGCGGTGGCTTGACCGAAGCCGGTGGCCGCGCCCGTGATGGCCACGATGCGCCCATTGAAGTCGAGATCCACGGATAGTCTCCCTTGTCCCTGCGACCGCGCCGCGCCGGAACGGCGCCGCAGACGCGCCGGACGAGCCTGAACAGGGCCGGCCGAGCCGCGGAAGGGCGGCGACGTTGCCATTCTGTCTGTTCTTAGTCAATCTGATTGACTGACAATTGGGGCCAGATAGGCCCAGCAGGAGATGCGGCATCATGGCGGAATCGGTAGTGATCTGGGGCGCGGGCGCGATCGGGGGCACGATCGGCGCCCATCTGTCCCGTGCCGGCCATGACGTGCTGTATGTGGATGTCGTCCCCGAACATGTCGCGGCCATCGAGGCCAGCCGCCTCACCATCGAAGGCCCGATCGCCAGCTTCACGACCGGCGGGCGCGCGGCAACGCCCGATCACGTCACCGGCAAGCACAAGCTGATCATCCTGGCCGTGAAGGCGCATCACACCGAGGCAGCGTCGCGGGCCCTCGCGCCGCACCTGGCCGAGGATGGCGCCGTGGTGTCCTGCCAGAACGGCCTGAACGAGCTGATCATCGCCGACATTGTCGGCCGGGAGCGGACCATCGGTGCCTTCGTGAATTTCGGCGCCGACTACCTCGAACCCGGCCGCATCCTTTATGGCGTGCGCGGGGCCGTCGTCGTCGGTGAGCTGGACGGCGCCCGCACGCCGCGCATCACCGCGCTGCATCGCCTGTTGCAGCTCTTCGAGCCCGATGCCGTGCTGAGCGACAACGTCTTCGGCTACCTGTGGGGCAAGGCCGCCTATGGCGCGATCCTGAAGTCCTCGGCGCTGACCAATGATTCCATCGCGGATTTCATCGGCGACCCGGCGCGCAAGCCGCTGGTCCTCGCCCTGGTGCGGGAGATCCTGTCGGTCGCGGCGGCGGAGAAGGTCACGCCGCTCGGCTTCGACGGCTTCGATCCGCTGCCCTTCCTCGGCACCGACATGGCGGCGATCGACGCGACCATCGCGCGCATGGTCACCTACAATCGCGGATCGGCGAAGACGCATAGCGGCATCTGGCGCGACCTCGCGGTGCGCAAGCGGCAGACGGATGTGGCGGCGCAGCTCGCGCCGGTGCGGGCCGCGGCGCGCCGACATGGCGTGCCGACGCCGCTCGCCGACCGGCTGGTGGAACTGATCGGCGGCATCGAACAGGGAAGGCTGCAGCAGGGCGGCGCGCTGGCCGACGATCTCGGCAGCCTGGCCTGACGACACCGGCCAGGGGGGGGGGGGGGGGGGGGGGGGGGGGAGCGGCCCCCCCCCCCCCCCCCCGCCCGGGCGCCGCCCGGGCGCGCCGG
>JAYSDS010000224.1:0-6907 GCA_041914265.1 Roseomonas sp. | reverse complement strand
GCCGTGCCGAGATCGCCCTGGCGGTCGAGACGGACGACGCGCTGGCGCTGCGCCATTTCTCGCGCAACCCCGCCCGCACGCTGCAAGGCGTGCTGCGCCACGCCGAGGCTCTGGACCGTGCCGGCCGCGCCGCCGATGCGACGGCCGTGCTGCGGCGCGGCTGGGTCGAGGCGCCGGGCGATACCATCACCGAGGAAGCCATCCTGGTCCGCTTCGGCGGCAGCCTGACCGAGGAGGAGCATTGGCGCCGCTTCGATCGCCTGGCCTTCGCACGGGATCAGGCCGGCGCGGCGCGCGCGGCGATGCGCCTGACCGGCGCGCGCGCCAATGCCGCGGCAACGCGCCTTGCCCTGGCGCGGGAGGACGACACCGTGCTGGGGGCCCGACCGACCGATATCGGCTGGGCCTATGAGCAGGCGCGGCTGCTGCGCCGGCGGGATCGCGACAACGAGGCCGTGGCCGTCTGGATCGCCGCCGAGCCGCTGCAATCGGGCCTGGCCGGCGATGCCGCGAAGGCGGTCTGGGCCGAACGCCAGGTGCTGGTGCGCAAGCTGATGCGCCTCGGCCAGGATCGCGAGGCCTATCGCATCGCCGCCGCGCATGGCCAGGCGGAAGCCGGCGAGCCGCGTCAGGAAGGCGAGTTCCTCGCCGGCTTCATCGCCCTGCGGCGGCTGAACGACCCCGCCACCGCGCAGCGGCACTTCGCCGCGGTCGGCGATGGCAGCCGCTCGGTCATCACCCGCGCGCGGGCGGCCTATTGGGAAGGGCGGGCGCTGACGGCGGCCGGCAATGCCTCGGCGGCGCGCACACGCTTCGCCCAGGGGGCGGAACTGCCGGTCGCCTATTACGGCCAGCTCGCGGCCCTCGCGCTGGGGGAGAACCCCACCGGCCGCGTCCCGCGCGCCGCGACGCCGCCCGTCACCACCCAGCGCGCCGCCGACTTCGCCGGGCGGGAACTGGCACGCGCCGTACTGACGCTGGCCGATCTCGGCGATACGCGCCGGGCGCGGATCTTCCTGCTGCGGATCGAGGACCTGGCCGCCGATGGGACGGACCGGCTGCTCGCCGCGCGGCTGGCCAACGCGATCGGCCGGCCCGACCATGCCGTCTGGGTGGCGCGCCGGGCCGGGGCGGATGGCGACATCCTGCTCGCCGAGGGCTGGCCCCGCCCCTTCCAGCCGCCCGTGACGACCCCGGAGCCCGCCTTCATCAACGCCATCACCCGCCAGGAATCCAATTTCGACACCGAGGCGGTCTCGAGCGCCAATGCCCGCGGGCTGATGCAGCTCCTGCCCTCGACGGCCGCGCTGGTCGCGCGGCGGATCGGCGTGCCCTACCAGGTCGGACAGCTCACTGCCGATCCGCAGGCGAATATGCGGCTCGGCGCGGGGTATCTCGACCAGATGCTGGACCGGTATGGCGGGGCGCTGCCGCTCGCCGCCGCAGCCTACAATGCCGGGCCCGGGCGCGTGGACCAGTGGCTCGGCACCTATGGCGACCCGCGCGGCGGCGATGTCGACATGATCGACTGGATCGAGCAGATCCCCTTCACCGAGACCCGCAACTACGTCCAGCGCGTGATCGAGAACGTGATCGTCTACCGCGCCGGCGACGCCGCGGCGGCGTCGCGCGACCATCCGCTGTCCCCCTGGCTCCGGCAGGCCCAGGCCGCCGCCCGGTGAGCGGCCGCCGGATCGAGTTCTCCGCCCGCGACGGGCTGCGCCTGGCCGCGACCGAATGGCCGGGGGCGGCCGACCGCACGGCCCTGTTCTGCCTGAGCGGGATTTCGCGCACCGCGCTCGACTATGCCGCGATCGGCGCGCGGCATGGCGGAGCGCGGCGCGTCGTGGCGCTGGACTATGCCGGGCATGGCGAGAGCGCCCGCGCCGCCGACCCCGCGCGCTATCGGCCCGAGGCGCTGATCGCCGATGTGCTGGACGCCATGGCGGCGCTCCACCTGCATCGCATCGCGCTGATCGGCACGTCCTTCGGCGGGCTCTGCGCCATGGCGATCGGGGTCATGCGGCCCGCCGCCCTCGCCGCCGTGGTGCTGAACGACATCGGTCCCGAGATCGAACACAATGGCCGGGAGAAGGTGGTGGACTTCATCGGCACCGACCCCGCTTGCGGGAGCCTCGCCGACGCGACCGCCTGGCTGAAGCAGCACCATCCGCCGATGGCGCTGCTCGACGAGGATGGCTGGCAGGCGCTCGCCGGTCGGACCTATGCGCTCGCCGAGGATGGGCGCTTCCGCCCACGCTGGGATACGCGCATCGCCCAGGCATCCGTCGGCGCGGAGGCCGGGGCGCCGCCGGATCTCTGGCCCTATTTTGGCGCGCTCGCGCATCTGCCGCTGATGCTGGTCTGGGGGCAGGAAAGCCATTTGCTGTCGGCCGACACGGTGGCGCTGATGCGCCGGGCGCGGCCCGACATGCGCCTCGTCACCCTGCCCGGCACCGGTCATGCGCCGACGCTCGACGAGCCAGCCGCGGTGGCGGGGCTCAACGCCTTTCTCGCGGGGCTGCCATGAACCCGTCGCTGCTCGTCGCCACGGTCGGCGGCGTCGGCTGGCTCAAGCCTGCCCCCGGCACCTGGGGGTCGCTGGTGGTGCTGCCACTCGCGCTGCTCGGGCCCGGCTGGGCGCTGGCGCTCGGCCTGCTGGTCTGGGCGGTGGGCTGGGTCGCGGTGCGGGCGGTGCTGGCGGACCGGCCGACCGAGGATCCGGGCTGGATCGTGGTGGACGAGGCCGCCGGCATGCTGCTCGCCCTGGCCGGCCTGCCGGCGGGGGCGGGCTGGATTGGGTTGGCCCTCGCCTTCCTGCTGTTCCGCGCCTTCGACATCCTCAAGCCCTGGCCGGTGTCCTGGGCCGATGGGTTGCATGGGGCGACGGGCGTCATGCTGGACGACATCCTGGCCGGGGCGATCGCCGCCGCGCTGCTGCTGATGCTGGGCGCCGCCGCGCCGGGGGTGCTGAGGTGAGCATGCTGCCCGAGGAAACACTGAACCAGGCACGCGCGCTGCTTGCGGCGCTGGAGGCGCGCGGGGAGACCCTCGGCACCGCGGAATCCTGCACCGGCGGGCTGATCGCCGCCGCGCTGACCGCCATCGCCGGGTCGTCTTCCGTGGTGATGGCGGGCTTCGTCACCTACTCCAACGCGGCGAAGATGCGCATGGTCGGCGTGGCCGAGGCGACGCTCGCCGCCCATGGCGCCGTCAGCGAAGCCGTGGCGCGCGAGATGGCCGAGGGCGCGCTGCGCGAGGCCCAGGTGGACATCGCGCTGTCCTGCACCGGCATCGCCGGGCCGGGCGGTGCGACGCCGGGCAAGCCGGTGGGACTCGTCTTCATCGGCTGCGCGCGGCGCGGCGCGGATACGGTGGTCGAGCGGCATGTCTTCGCCGGCGACCGGACCGCGGTGCGCGCCCAGACGGTCGCGGTCGCGTTGCGCCTGGCCATGCCGTGACGACGGCCCTGCCCTGATTTGACATCAGGGAGAGGGCCGGGCTCCCTTCCGACATGACCGCCGCGTCATGCGGCGCAACAAGTCCGGAAGGAAACATGTCCATGAACCGTCGCAGCCTGCTGCGCGCGCTCGGCGTCGCGCCGCTGTTCCCTGCCCTGCCCGCCTTCGGCCAGGCCGCCGCTTGGCGGCCCGACCGCCCGGTGCGCTTCGTCGTCGGCTTCGCCGCGGGCGGCAGCACCGACACCACGGCGCGGCTGCTCGCCAATGCGCTGAGCGCCCCGCTCGGCCAGCCGGTGGTGGTGGAGAACCGCGTCGGCGGCGCCGGCAATATCGGGTCGGAATTCGTCGCGCGCAGCGCGCCCGACGGGCTGACCTATGTCGTCGCCTCGGTGGGCACGCATGCGACCAACCAGTTTCTTTACAAGTCGCTGCCCTTCCATGTGGCCAACGACTTCACGCCCGTCTCGCTGGTGCTGGTCAGCGCGGCGGTCGCGGTGGTGCGGCCGTCGCTGCCGGTGAACACCGTCGCGGAACTCGTCGCCTATGCGAAGGCCAATCCGGGGAAGATCAACATCGGCACCAGCGGCGTCGGCGGCACGCAGCATTTCGCCGCCGCGCTGTTCGAACAGAAGGCCGGGGTGGAGTTCACCCACATCCCCTATCGCGGCGGCGCGCCGGCCATGGCGGACCTGGTCGCCGGGCGGCTCGACGTGATCTTCTCCCCCATGGCGGAGGCCACGCCCTTCATCACCAGCGGCCAGGTGCGCGCCATCGGCGTCAGCCGCAACGAAGCCATGCCCGCCCTGCCCCAGGTTCCACCGATCTCCGCCACGGTGCCGGGCTACGAGTTCAATTCCTGGATCGGCATCTTCGGTCCCGCGCGGCTGCCGGCACCCATCGTGCGGTCCATGTCCGATGCGCTCACCGCCGTGATCCGCTCGCCCGAGGTGAACCAGCGCATGCTCGACCTCGGCTACATCCCGGTCGGCGGCGATGCGGAGGCGATGGCAGCCCTGCAGCGGCGCGACCTCGCGCTGATGGAGGAACTGGTGCGCATCACGGGCGCCAGTGCGGACTGACGCCAGGGCTTCTGCGAACCATCGCGTCCGGATCACCAGAAAACGCCATGGGATGCGGCCGCGAGGAGCAAGGCCGCAACTCAGGATCAGATGCCGCCGACCTCAGCGCGCGAAATGCCGCGCCCAGACCGGCGCGATCCGCGGCCGCGCCGCAACGGCGCGGCCGAGCGTGGCGAGCTTCGGGCAGGCTTCCGGTAGCCAGCCCCGCCCCCCGACCCAGCGCGACAGCACGGCGAGATAGGCGTCGGCGATCGTGAAGCGCTCCCCGAGCAGGTAGGGCGCGGCAGGATCGCCGGCCAGCCCGGCCTGGCTTTCGACCAGGCGCCACAGATCGCGATACATCTCCTGCGCGCGGGTGCGAATGGCCTCGGCATGGGCAGGATCGGCGCTGAAGCGCTCCGGGTAGTCCCAGCGGGTGACATGGGGGTAGCCCTCGGCGCCAGCCAGGACCATCCAGCGCAGGGCGCGGGCGCGCTCGGACGAACCTGGCGGTGGGAGCAGTTCCGCCTCCGGGTGCCGGTCGGCGAGGATGGGCAGGATCGCCAGCGTCTCCGTCAGCACCGTGCCATCGGGCAGGATCAGCGTCGGGATGCGGCCCATCGGGTTCAGGCGGCGATACTCGGCCGCGAGTTGCGCATCCGTCGCCAGCGGCACCTCGCGCAGTTCGACCGGCGTGCCGATTTCGGCGAGCGCCATTTCCACCACGGAGGATCCGGAACCGACGTCGCCATACAGGATGTAGGTCATCGCCTGAGCCTGCCCCATCGGCCCGCGGATCGGCCAACGCAAAGCCGTGATGGGCGGCATCAGCGCCGCTGAAGCATCAGCCGGTGGCGGAGGGTGCGGGCGAACCGGGCGCGACCGGCGCTGTCTTGCGGCCGTGCAGCGCCATCGCGCGCCGTTCGAAGGCGCGCACCATCAGCCGCACCGCCTCGTTGAACACCACGCCGATCGCCATCTGCAGGATGCGCGAGCGGAATTCGAAATCGACGAAGAAATCGACCTCGACCCCCTGCGGCGCGGGATTGAAGCGCCAGTGGTTGTTCAGGTAGCGGAAGGGGCCGTCCTCGTAGCTGACATGGATGTGCTGCGGCCGGTCCAGCGCGACGCGGGAGCGGAAGGTCTCGCGGAACATCTTGAAGCCGATGGTCAGGTCCGCGATCAGTTCCGTCTCGCTGCGCGACAGCACGCGGGCACCCACGCACCAAGGCAGGAATTCCGGGTAGCGTTGGACATCCGCCACCAGGTCGAACATCTGCTCCGGCGTGTAGCGCAGGATCTTCTTTTCGGCGTGGGTCGGCATGGTCAGGCGCGTGCGGCCAGCCGCTCCTCGCGCGCGGCGCGCAGCGCGGCGAAGTCGCGATCGGCGTGATAGGAAGACCGCGTCAGCGGCGTCGCGGACACCAGCAGGAAGCCCTTGCCGCGCGCGGATCTGGCATAGTCGTCGAACTCATCGGGCGTGACGAAGCGGTCCACCGCGGCGTGCTTCACCGTGGGCTGAAGGTACTGGCCGATGGTGAGGAAATCGACATCCGCGCTGCGCAGGTCATCCATGACCTGCAGCACCTCGATGCGCTTCTCGCCAAGGCCGACCATCATCCCCGATTTGGTGAAGATGGACGGATCGAGTTGCTTCACGCGATCCAGCAACCGCAGCGAGTGGTAGTAGCGGGCCCCGGGGCGGATCGTCGGGTACAGCGCCGGCACGGTTTCGAGGTTGTGGTTGAACACATCCGGCCGCGCTTCCACGACAACTTCCAGCGCGCCGTCCTTGCGCATGAAGTCGGGCGTCAGGATCTCGATCGTCGTCTCCGGCGCCGCGGCGCGGATCGCGCGGATGGTCTGCGCGAAATGCTCCGCCCCGCCATCCTTCAGGTCGTCGCGGTCCACGGAGGTGATGACGACATGCCGCAGCCCGAGCGTCGCCACCGCCTCCCCCACCCGGCGCGGTTCATCGGCATCGAGGGCGTTCGGCAGGCCGGTGGTGATGTTGCAGAAGGCGCAGGCCCGCGTGCAGATCTCGCCCATGATCATCATGGTCGCGTGACGCTGGGACCAGCACTCGCCGATATTGGGGCAGGCCGCTTCCTCGCAGACCGTGACCAGCTTCTGGTCGCGCATGAGGTTGCGCGTCTCGTGATAGATCGGGTGCGTCGGCGCCTTGACACGGATCCAGGACGGCTTGCGCTGGATGGGGTTGTCCGGGCGATGCGCCTTCTCCGGATGGCGTTCGGCGCCGATCCGGGGCTTGCGGTGATCGATTTCGATGCGCGTGGTGGTCATGATCAAGGCCCCATATAGGTCCAAACGCGCGTTTGGGGGGGGGGGGGGGGGGGGGGGGGGGGGGGGGGGGGGGGGGGGGGGGGG
>JAYSDS010000223.1:0-7094 GCA_041914265.1 Roseomonas sp. | reverse complement strand
GGCCCTGAAACACCCTAAAGCCTTGAGAAAACTGGCGGACCCGGAGGAATTCGAAGTCAGGGCGCAGGGGACGTATGGCAGGGACCGCCGATGTCGGCGCCGCTGCGATGTCTCCGGAGCCTTCAGCAGCCGCGACAGGTGCCGGACGGGTCCGGTGGCGCACCCTGGCAGCCGGAGGCCCGTTCCGGTGGCCCGTGATTGCGGCTTCGACGGGCCAGCCGCGCGACAGGCGGACATGGATGGTGTCGGGCCGCTGGCCGTAGATCGAAGCCCACTCGCCCAACGGCCGCGTTTCACCACCGGGTCCGGTCAGCATCCGCGTGTTGCTGCGGTTCCGGGTCTGGGTCGTGGGCGAGGCCCAGCGGGCCTTGGTCGGGCTGTATTCGGGATCGGCGTTGTTGATCCGGTCGAGGGACCAATGGTCAGCAGGGCGAGGGCCGAAGTTCCGGAGGAACCCCCGGAAGTCGGTCACCAGCGCATGGACGATGCATGTGCCGGCCTCGGCGTCGCGCATGATGCGCTTCCAGGCGTCGTGTTCGCCGGGAAACTCGCGCTGAAGGGTGGGGAGGCTCGCGCCTTCGACGCGGGCGAGGAAGGCCGGATCAAGGTCCGGCGTGGTGGACGGGGTGGACAAGGCGGCAGTCTCCGGGCGCCAGGGGTTGAGGGGGCATCGGGATTGGTTCCGGATGGGTCTCAACGCCTGCTAACGGCCGCACTTGGCCCGAGGACGCGGGGCAGATAGACGGGATGCCTTACACTTACAAGACCCCTTCAAAACCCCATGAAGGGAGCCTTACACGTCAGGGTTCTATCGCAGGCAAATCCTGGGGTTGATGGCCTTACAGGCTGATTCCGCAGAAGCGGGGCCTTTCATGCCTTCGCGGAGGTCGATCAGTTGACCATTGATCGCCCACACACTCAGAGGCTCGGAGCCGATCCCGGGCACTCCGACCTCAATCTCTTCATCTACGGAAGACCATCGTAGCGGAGCATTTCACTTCCATATGGACATTCGTGCTCCGGGCATTGCTCGGCCACGGCTCGCGGCTGGTGTGCACTGTGTCCACAAGTATTTGAACGCGCACATTGTTCGCAGTCGCGTTGAGCGGGGTAGCGTGCTCCCGCGCTTGCGTTGAACATCGTTCGTTCGCCATTCGTTGCCGAAACGCACGGTCGCGGCCAGCCGTAACTGAGCGATGATCAATAGAAACCGTATCTTCCCAGGCGATGGATTGAGGCCTCGCAGGTGCAATACGGGCGGGAGGTGTCGGGGCTGTTGCTACAGGGACAGGTGGTGGAGCACTCGGCGCTGCGACAGGTCCAGCCGGTTGCTCGACCGCACAGGCACTCAATAAGAGAACACAAAGGGAAGACGTGGCTGCCGAAACGAAATACCGAGAACCGAACGGTTGTCTCACTGGGCCACCCTCCGCTCACAGACGTTGGTCACGTTACGTCACGGTAATCGAATCGTGTGCGGCCATGCAAAGGAATTGGTCCGGGCGCGAGGTGTTTGCGGTCACTGCCATCCACTGCCAGATCAGCCCCCAATCGGGGCACAAATCCCCCACAAACGGGGGGTGCAGAGGCGACTTCGGGGCGTCTTCAGCGGCGGGCCTATCGGCCTGTGAGGCCCGGCAAACCGCCGATTTTCGGATGCGCGACCTTCGGGTAGTCGGGCCGAAGGTCACACTCCGAAGGCAGAGGTCGTACGTTCGAATCGTATCGGGTCCGCCAATCTTTTCAATGAGTTATGTAGCCTGCTTATAGCTCCCAGCGCGCACATGACGCGCAGGATGAGGGAAAGCTAGGCGCAACGCCGAATCGCAAGGGTGACGCGTCGCCGCAGACCCGCCAGAACATGGCCGTTGGCGGCTTGTTGGGCCGAGCGCCGAAGGCGGCGAGGGCGGGCCGGGTTGCCTCAGGCGGCGCATGCTCTTATCCGCACAGCCGGGTGCAGGCGGGCATGCACGCCCCCCTGCCGGGGGGCGTACCGTCAGAGCGAACTGCCGCCGCAGACCAGGATCTGTTGGCCGGTGATGGCGCCGGCCTCCGGGCCGAGCAGGAAGGCCGTGAGCGCGGCGACCTCCTCTGGGCGGATATAGCGCCCGATCGGCGGCAGCTTCGGCACCACGGCGCTGCGTGCAGGGTCGCGCAGCATCGGCGTATCGGTCGCTGCCGGCGCCACGACATTGGCTGTGATGCCCCGGGGGGCGAGTTCGATCGCCCAGGATCGCGCCATGGCGACCAGCGCCGCCTTGCTCGCGGCATACTGGCTGCGCCCGAGCCCGCCTGCCGCGGTGCGACTGCCGACCAACACGATGCGACCCCCATCCGGCATGCGCGGCACCAACAGGTCCGCGAGGAGCGACGCTGCCTCGACATGAAGGCGCCACATCGTGCGTCCCGCCTCGGCATCCAGTTCCCCGACCACGCCGCCGCGCATCAGCCCTGCAGCATGAACGAAGGCGGTTGGCTGGAGATCGGCGGCAGCGGCGGCGAGGGCGGCCCCATCCAGCAGATCCACGGCGCGATGGGCGAAGTGCGGATCGGCCAGGCCGGGATCGCTGCGGCTCAGCCCGGTGACGCGCCAGCCGTCGCGCAGCAACCGCGTGGCGATGGCCGCGCCTATGCCCGAACTGGCGCCGGTGACGATCGCGTGTCCTGCGGCGGTCTCGGATGTCATGCGGCGTCTCCCTGGCCTTCCCGATCGGCTTGACAGCGCGGGTGCTGGACGGATAGCAAAGGGTCAGAAATCGAACAAGTGTTCGCATTCCGATCAAAAGAAGCCAAGGGAGGCGGCGATGGACGGAACGCGGGGTCGCGTCGAAAACCCGAAGAACCTCGTCCAGTCCGTTGCCAAGGCCTTCGCCGTGCTGAAGGCCTTCGGACCCGATCTGCCCGAACTGACCGTCGCCGAGGTCGCGGCGCACACCGGTCATGATCGCGGCACGGCCTTCCGCCTGATCCACACGCTGGTCGACCTCGGCTATCTGCGCGCCGTGCCGGAAGGCCGCCGCTTCCGGCTGACGCTGAAATGCCTCGAGCTTGGCTATGCCGCGCTTTCGGCTGGCGACTTGCCGACCCATGCCCGCTCGTTGCTGCGCGAACTGGTGCCCGAAGTGGCCGATGCCGGCTCGCTCGGCGCGCTGGAGAAGGGGGAGGTCATCTATCTCGCCCGCGTCGAGGCGGGGCTGGAGCGCCATGGCGTCGTGCGCCGCCCTGGCACGCGCATCGGCGCCTATGCGACCGCGCTCGGCCAGGCGATCCTCGCCTGGCTGCCGCGGGAGGAGCAGGTCGCGCAGCTCGAAAGCGTCGCGCGGGTGAAGCTTTCCGACCGCACGCTGACCGATCTCGATGCGCTGCTCGCGCGGCTCGATGAGGTGCGGGCACGCGGCTACGCCGTGTCGGATGGCGAGAACGCCTATGGCCTGCGCACCGTCGCCGCGCCGGTGCTCGATGGGCGTGGTGCGCCCGCGGCCGGGGTCAGCCTGACCGTTGGCGGCGGCCGGCTTCCGATGCCCGACTTCATCGCCCTGACCGCGCCGCGGGTCTGCGCGTTGGCGGAGGAACTCGGCACGGGCCTGCGACTGTCGCTGGGCGCCATCGGACTCGGCGGGACCTTGCGATGAAGCAGCCGGTTCTCCGCCTGCTCGCCGACGACCTGACTGGTGCGCTGGATACGGCGGCCGAACTGACTGGCCTGTGCGGCCCCGTGCCGCTCGGCTGGGATGGCGCGGACCATGTGGCAGGCAGCCTGGCGCTGGATACCGGCACGCGGGAAGCGTCACGTGCGGTCGCGCGGGACAGGGTGCGCCTCCTCGCGCCGGCGCTGCACGGCGCGGATATCGGGTTCAAGAAGATCGACAGCCTGCTGCGCGGCCATGTCGCGGCGGAACTTGCCGGCTGCATCGAGACCGGCGCCTGGCCTCACGTCATCCTCGCCCCCGCCTTCCCGGCGCAGGGCCGCGTCACGCGCGGCGGCAGCGTGCTGGTGCGGCAGCCCGATGGCGGCTTCCGCGCCATCGCGCCCGACCTTTTCGCCATGCTTGCCGCCGAGGGATTGCAGCCGCGGCGCGGCGATCCGTCGGTGCCGCTGCCGACGGGCCTGTCGATCTTCGACGCTGAGGACGAGGCGGATCTCGCACGCATCGCCGCGCTGGGCCGCGCCGCGGCCGGCCCTGTCCTGTGGTGCGGCAGCGGCGGCCTGGCCCGTGCGCTGGCCGGGGATGCGACGGCGGCCGCCAGCGCGACATTGCGCGGGCCGGTGCTCGGGCTGTTCGGTTCCGATCAGGCGACGACGGCGCGGCAGCTTGCCGCCTGCCGCGGCTGCGCCATCGGCATTTCGGCGGGCGATGACCGAACCGCCGCGTGTGTCACGCGGATGCTGGACGCGATGGGCGTTGCGATGGTCAGCATGGAGCTGCCCGATGACCTCGATCGCGCGGAGGCAGCGCATCGCATTGCAACGGCGATGACGGGGCTCACCTGGCGCTTGTCACCGCCCGGCACGCTGATCGTGGCGGGCGGGGAGACGCTGCGGGCCATCTGCGATGCGCTCGGTGCGCGCGGGCTGGAGGCGACGGGCATCGTCGCACCCGGCGTGCCGCGTTCCGTGATGCGCGGTGGCGCCTGGGACGGTGTCGCCATCATCTCGAAATCCGGTGCCTTCGGTGGCGACACGCTGTGGCGCGACCTTCTCGCCGACAACTTACTGCCTTCCGGGAGCATCCACGCATGACGCCGCGTCACCTTGCGATCACCATGGGCGATCCGGCGGGGATTGGCCCCGAGATCATCGTGAAGGCGTGTCGGGCGCTGGACGATCGCATCACCGCCGGCGCCTTGCGGCTGCTGGTGATCGGAAGCGGCGACGCGCTGGAGCGCGCCCGGGCTGCGCTGACACCGGAACTGGTCGTGCCGGAGGTCGCCGTGGGCGATACCGATTGGCCGGCCCTATGCTTCCTCCAGGCCGGGCCGGAGGGTGCGCCGATCCAGCCGGGCGTGCTGTCCGCCGATGGCGGCCGTTTCGCATATCTCGCCGTCGAGCACGGTGTGCGCCTGGCGCAATCGGGCCGGGTCGGTGCGATTGTCACGGCGCCGCTGAACAAGGAGGCGCTGAACAAGGCCGGCTACCATTATGCCGGCCATACCGAGATGCTGGCTGAACTCACCGGCGTGAAGGGCAGCGTCATGCTGCTCGCCCATGGCAACATGCGCGTCAGCCACGTCACGACGCATTGCGCGCTGGAAGACGTGCCGAAGCGCGTCACACCGCAGCGCATCCGGCTGGTGCTCGACCTGACGCAGCAGGCGCTGCGCGGCCTTGGCATCGAACGCCCGCATATCGCGGTCGCCGCGCTGAACCCGCATGCCGGGGAGGGCGGGTTGTTCGGCCGACAGGACATCGATGTGGTCGCCCCCACCATCGCGCAGGCCGTCGCGGACGGAATGCATGTCACTGGCCCCGTGCCGGGCGACACGGTCTTCGTGAAGTTGCGGGCCGGCCAGTTCGACGCGGTGGTCGCGATGTATCACGACCAGGGGCACATCCCGGTGAAGCTGCTCGGCTTCCATGTCGATCCGGCGACGGGGAAATGGGATGCCCTGTCGGGCGTGAACATCACGCTTGGGCTGCCGGTGATCCGCACTTCGGTCGACCACGGCACCGCCTTCGACATCGCCGGCCGCGGCATCGCCAGCGAACGCAGCCTGATCGAGGCCATCGAATACGCCGAACTGCTTGCCGCCGATCGCGCGACGGCCTGAGGAAACGACCATGACCGACCTGCTTCGTCCCATCGAGATCGACCGCCCCGCCCGCATCGCCTTCGGCCCAGGCCTGGTCGCCACGGTCGGGCAATGGGCCAAGGAGAAGGGCATCGCGCGCAGCCTCGTCATCGCCGATGCCTTCAACGCCACGCGCATCGACCTGCTCGGCCTGCCCGGCGAGGTCACGGTGTTCGGCGAGGTGAAGCCGGAGCCTGACATCCCGAACCTCGACGCCGCCCTGGCGCTGGCAGACCGCGTGCAACCGCAGCTCGTCATCGGCTTTGGCGGCGGCAGCGCGATGGATCTGGCCAAGCTCGTCGCGGTGTTGCCAGGCAGCGGGCAGACGCTGCAGGAGGTGGTCGGGCCGGAGAAGGTGGCGGGTCGCCGCGCCGCGCTGGTGCAGGTCGCGACGACCTCCGGCACCGGCAGCGAGGCCGGCTCGCGCGCGCTGATCACCGATCCCGCGACGCAGAACAAGCTTGCCGTGCAGAGCCGGTACATGATCGCCGATCTCGCCGTGGTCGATCCCGACCTGACGCTGACCGTGCCACGCGCCGTGACGGCCGCGACCGGCGTTGATGCACTGGCCCATTGCGCCGAGGCCTTCACGAGCCGCAAGGCGCATCCGCTGATCGACCTCTACGCGCTGGAGGGCATCCGCCTGGTCGGACGCTTCCTCGCCCGCGCCGTTGCGGATGGCAGCGACCGAGAGGCGCGGGCGGGGCTGGCGCTGGCATCGCTCTATGGCGGCTTCTGCCTCGGCCCGGTGAACACCACGGCGGGGCATGCCGTGGCCTATCCGCTCGGGACGCGGCACCACATCGCTCATGGGCTCGCCTGTGCGGTGATCTTCCCGCACACGCTGGCGTTCAACGCGCCGGCGATGCCGGAGAAGACGGCGCTGATCCTCGAAGCGCTCGGCCTCGGCGGCGCACCGGACGTGCTGGCAGCGAGCCATGGCTACTGCGCGGCGCTCGGCATCGAGATGCGGCTCTCCGGCCTTGGCGTGCCGGAGGGCGACCTGGCCACCATGGCGGAGGAGGCGCATGCCATCCGCCGCCTGCTCGACAACAACCCACGCGAGATGAGCCGCGAGCAGATCCTCGCGATCTATCGCGCGGCGCTGTGAGGAGATGCCCATGTCCGATATGACCGGCGTGATCGAGCGCCCCGAGATCCTGGCCGCGGCACCTGGCGATCCCGCGCGCATCGAGGCCTTCATCCCCACCCCCTGCGTGCAGAACCATGCCTCCTTCCTGTTGCCGCTGCCGGGCGGTGACATGGGTTGCGTGTGGTTCGGCGGCACGCAGGAAGGCGTGCCC
>JAYSDS010000222.1:0-7202 GCA_041914265.1 Roseomonas sp. | reverse complement strand
CCCCCCCCCCCCCCCCCCCCCCCCCCCCCCCCCCCCCCCCCCCCCCCCCCGCCACCAGCGCAACCCCGCCCGTCATCAGGGAAGGGCCGTTGGAAACCTCGACACGCCGCCGGGCGCCGCGGCGAAGACACGCGCCACCTCACCCAGCGCCCCCGTCAGGCGCCCGGCAGCGGCAGCGCGCCGAGCCGTGCGACGCGCGATCCGCTTCATGCGGTGCGGATCCACACCGCCTTCACGTTCAGGTACTCGTTGACGTGGTCCTTGCCGCCCTCGCGGCCATAGCCGCTGAGCTTGTAGCCGCCGAAGGGCACGGCCGGGTCCATCGCCTGGTAGCAGTTGATCCAGACCGACCCCGCGCGGATGCTGCGCGCCAGGGTGTGCGCCTTGGACACGTCGCGGGTCCACACGCCGCTGCCCAGCCCGAAGCTCGTCGCATTGGCGCGCTTCGCCACTTCCTCGATGTCGTCGAAGGGAATGGCGGAGATGACGGGGCCGAAGATCTCCTCCTGCGCGATGCGCATCTCGTCCTTCACATTCGCGAAGACGGTGGGGGGCACGAAGAAGCCCTTGGACAGCGCGCCCTCGGTCAGGCGTTCACCGCCCGCGAGCGGCGTCGCCCCTTCCTGCCGACCGATCGAGAGATAGCCCGTCACGCGGTCGAGCTGTTCCGACGACACCAGCGGCCCGACCTGAGTCGCATCGTCGCGCCCGTCGCCCACGCGCAGGGAACGCCCGTATTCGGCCACGCGCGCGGTGAATTCCTCATAGACCTTGCGCTCGACGAACAGCCGCGTGCCGGCGCTGCAGATCTGCCCCGAATTGGCGAAGACCGCCATCGCCGCGCCGGGCACGGCGGCTTCCAGGTCGGCATCGGCAAACACGATGTCCGGGCTCTTGCCGCCGAGTTCGAGCGAGACGCGCTTGAGGTTGCCCGAGGACGCCTGGACGATCTTCTGCCCAGTGATGTGGGACCCGGTGAAGGCCACCTTGTCCACGCCGCGATGCGCGGCGAGCGCGGCGCCGGCCGTCTCGCCATAGCCCGGCACGACATTGACGACGCCGGGCGGCACGCCCGCTTCGAGGCACAGCTCACCCAGGCGCAGCGGGGTCAGCGGCGCTTCCTCGGCCGGCTTCAGCACCACGGTGCAGCCGGTGGCGAGCGCCGGCCCGATCTTCCACACCGAGGAGGATAGCGGCGCGT
Source organism: Roseomonas sp. (assembly GCA_041914265.1). Taxonomy (GTDB): domain Bacteria; phylum Pseudomonadota; class Alphaproteobacteria; order Acetobacterales; family Acetobacteraceae; genus Neoroseomonas. The sequence goes on along the minus strand of JAYSDS010000222.1, from coordinate 6,001 downwards.
TCCACGGGATGATGGCCCCCACCACGCCGACCGGCTCCTTCAGCGTGTAGGAGACGAATTCGCCCGGCAGCGAGTTCTGGATCGTCTCGCCATGGATCGAGACCGCCTGGCCCGCGTAGTAGCGCAGCATCCCCACCGCGCGCTGGCGATTGCCACGCGTGCGGCTGATCGGCGCGCCCATGTCGATCGTGTCGAGCGAGGCGAATTCCTCGAAGTTCTTCTCGAGCAGGTCGGCCAGGCGCAGCAGGATGACCTGCCGCTCATAGGGCTTCATCCGCCCCCACGGCCCCTCGAAGGCCGCGCGGGCGGCGGCGACCGCGCGGTCGATATCCTCGGCATCGCCCTCGGCGACCTGGGCCAGGATCTCGCCCGTCGCCGGGTTGATCGTGGCGAAGGTCTTGCCCGAGGCCGCCTCGACCCATTTGCCGTCGATCAGCATCCGCTTCGGACGGCCATCCAGGAAAGGATGCGTGGTCGGCTTCACATCGACGGTCATGGCGTTCGCTCCTCATTCCCCGTGGGGACGCACCCGGCCTCATAGCCTGTTGCCTGGGTGCCCTCCATCTGGTTTCGTTATACGTGATTGAGCATAGCGCAGCAAACGGACGAGGATCGGCATGCGGACCGGCGGCCAGAATGCGACGGAGCGGCAACCGGGCTGGGCGCTGCGGCTCGGCCAGGACAAGACCTGCGACTGCATGCCGGTGAAGCTGCCGCGCGCCATGCCCGTCATCGCCGCGCTCAGCGTCGCGCGCCGTCGCGCGATCTGGGATCTCGGCTCCGGCCTGCATTGCTCGGTGATCGGCACTTGCCTGACCACCGACGGGCTGCGCCGGCTGATGCGCAAGGTGAAGCCGGCCGAGGGCGATGCCTCCGACCACCGGCTGCACAGCATGGCGGTCGGGCTCTGCGCGCCGCAGGGCATCGCCGCCCGGCTGATCAACAAGGCGCTGGAGGATCGCCATCGGGCCACCATCCGCCGCTTCGATGCGGCGAAGGATGCCGCGGCCCTGCGCGCCCTCTGGACCGAGGCGCTCGCCGCCGGCGACATCCCCGGCGCCTATTGGGCGGTGCTGTCGCATCCGCTGGCCGACCAGACGCTGATCACCGACGTCTTCGGCGACGTGCACATGCTCTCCCACCTGGTCGGCGCGGCGAACCGCGCCGACATCCGCCGCCTGGCCGAACAGGATCGCGAGATCGCGGCGCTGCGCGCGACCGTCGCGCGCCAGCAGCAGCGCCTGCGCGACGACATCACCGAGCGCGACGCGCGCATCCGGGCCCTGCAGGAGATGCTGGCCGCGGAGGCCGCTCGCCGCGCCGCCAGCCCCGCCGCCGCGACCGAGACGGATCAGCTCATCGCCGTGCTGCAGGCACGCTGCGATCGTCTCGCCGCGCGTGCTGAGGCTGCCGAGGCCCGCCGCGCCGAGGCGGAGACCGCGGCCGCCGCCGCATCGCGCGACGCCGCGGTGCATGCCATGGAATGCGATGCCCTGCGCCACGAGGTCATGGCCGCCGAGGCCGCGCTGGACGATCCCTCCCCCGCCCTCGCAGGCACCGCCGCCCCGCGCACCGTCCTCTATGTCGGCGGCCGGTCAGGCCAGACCGCGATGCTGCGCCGCGCCGCGGAACGCTGCGGCGCCACGCTGCTGCACCACGATGCCGAGCAGGGCGCGTCGCTGCTCGCCGGGCTGGTCGGCCGCGCGGCGCTCGTGGTCTTCCCGGTCGATTGTGTCAGCCACGATGCGGCGCTTGCCGTGAAGCGGCTCTGCCGCCAGGCCGGGCGCCCCTTCCGCCCCCTGAGCTCGACCGGCGCGGCGAGCCTCCTGGCGGCCCTGCAGGATGGCGGCGCGATCGCGCTCGCCGCCGAATGATGGACGGCGGCGGACCCTTCGGCTATTTCCGATGAGATATAACGTGACCCGGGAGTTCCACCGATGCTCCGTCGTGCCCTGCTTGCGGCCATCGCCGCGATCGGCCTTGCCGCCACGCCCGCCCGCGCCCAGGAAAGCCCGACCGTCTTCGCCGCCGCCAGCCTGACCGACGCGCTGCGCGCCCTGGGCCAGGACTGGGCATCGCGCGGGAACCCGACGCCGCGCTTCTCCTTCGCGGCGTCCTCCACCCTCGCGCGCCAGATGGAACAGGGCGCGCCGGCCGACCTGTTCATGTCGGCGGATGAGCAGTGGATGAACTACGTCCAGGAACGCAACCTGATCGTGAATGCCACGCGGGTCAGCCCGATCGGCAATTCGCTGGTGCTCGTCGCCCCCGCCAATGCGGCCCGGCCGGTGGAACTGACCCGCGAGACCAACATCGTCGCGTTGCTGGGCCCCAATGGTCGCCTCGCCACCGGCGACCCCGCCCATGTGCCGGTCGGACGCTACGCCCAGGCGGCCCTGACCTGGATGGGGCAATGGGACGCGGTCAATCCGCGGCTCGCCCGCGCGGACAGCGTCCGCTCCGCCCTGCTGCTCGTCGAACGCGGCGAGGCGCCCTATGGCATCGTCTACGGGACGGATGCGGCGATCAGCCAGGGGGTCCGCGTGGTGGGCACCTTCCCGGCCGCGAGCCATACCCCTGTGACCTACCCCTTCGCCATCACGCGGCGCGGCGAGAACGATGCCCAGGCGCGGGGCTTCTTCGGCTTCATCACGGGGCCGGATGCGCGTCCGACGTGGCAGCGCTTCGGGTTCAGCCTGGCGCAGTGAGGCAGGCGGCAGACCGGAGGGGCGCCACCCCTCCGGACCATCCCGCCAACCGCCGCAGGGCCTTCCTGATGACGCGGATGGCTTCGATGTCGCGGACATCCGAGGGGCTCTGCCCTTCCGAACCACCCCGCCAGGATGCGGGACATCCCGGACCGCGATCCTTTGGTATCGGGCGCGAGTCCGTGGCCAAACCCGCACGGCGCGTTCCGTGCGCAAGAGCGGGTCTCGGCACCATTCTGCCCCCGGCGCAGAATGCCAAGTGGAGGTTTGCAAAGGCCCTTCGGCCTTTGCTGGGGTGGCTTGGAGGGGCGAAGCCCCTCCAATTCCACAGCGGAATCAGCACCGCCGCGCCTTGGTGCTTCGCCTGATGTCCTTCGCCCTTTCCCCGGATGAATGGACCGCTGTCCTTCTCAGCCTGGATGTCGCCGCCCGTTCCGTCCTGACGTCCCTGATCCCCGCCATCGCCATCGCCTGGCTTCTGGCCCGCGGTCGCTTCCCCGGCCGGATGCTACTGGATGCGGTGGTTCACCTCCCGCTCGTCGTCCCGCCCGTGGTGGTGGGCTGGGGCCTGCTGATGCTGTTCGGCGTGCGCGGGCCGATCGGCGGGCCGCTGAACGACTGGTTCGGCATCCGCCTGGTCTTCACCACCGACGGTGCGGCGCTGGCCACGGCGGTGATGTCCTTCCCGCTGATCGTGCGCGCGGTGCGCCTCGGCCTCGAAGGCGTCGATCCCGGCTTCGAGGCGGCCGCGCGCACGCTCGGCGCCGGGCCGGTGGACCGCTTCCTCACCGTCACCCTGCCACTGATGTCGCCGGGCATCCTGGCCGGGGCGGTCACCGCCTTCGCGGCGGGCCTTGGGGAGTTCGGCGCGGTGATCACCTTCGCCTCCAACATCCCGGGGCAGACCCAGACCTTGCCGCTCGCGATCTACAGCGCGACCCAGTCGCCCGGCGGGGAAGCGATCGCCGCGCGGCTCGCCACCATCTCCTTCAGCCTCGCCATCGCCCTGCTGCTGCTCGCGGAAATCGTCGCGCGGCGGATGCACCGGCTGCTCGGGCGCGGCTGATGCCCGACATCGCGATCCGCCACCGCTTCCCGGATGGGGGCTTTGCCCTCGACGTCGCCTTTAGCGCCCCGTCCCAGGGCGTGACGGCGCTGTTCGGGCCCTCGGGCTGCGGGAAATCGACCGTCCTCGCCGCGGTTGCCGGCCTGCTGCGCCCTCAGGAAGGGCGGGTGGAACTGGACGGCGCGACCGTCTTCGACAGTGCGAAGCGCCTGTTCCTGCCGCCGGAACGCCGCCGCTGCGGCGTGGTGTTCCAGGATGCGCGGCTGTTCCCGCATCTCTCGGTCGAGACCAACCTGCGCTACGGCCAGCGCCGCGCGCCCCGCGATGCGACCGGCCCGGCATTCGAGGAGGTGGTGGATCTCCTCGGCATCGGCCACCTGCTGGACCGGCGGCCGGGGCGCCTGTCGGGCGGCGAGCGCCAGCGCGTCGCGCTCGGCCGCGCCCTTCTCGCCCGCCCGCGCATCCTGCTGATGGACGAACCCCTCGCCGCGCTCGACGCCGCCCGGCGGGCCGAGGTCCTGCCCTTCCTCGCCCGGCTGCGCGACGCGGCGCGCCTGCCGATCCTCTACGTCACCCATGCGCTGGAGGAAGTGGACGCCCTGGCCGACCACCTGGTGCTGCTGGACAAGGGTCGCGTGCTGGCGGAAGGGCCGGTCACGGCGCTGGCCGCGCGGACCGACCTGCCGCTGGCCGCCCGGCGCGATGCCGGCGTGCTGCTCGATTGTGCCGTGTCCGGCACATCCGAGGGCGGGCTGACGCGGCTCGACTTCGCCGGCGGCAAATTGCTGACGACCCTCCATCCCGGCCCGGCCGGCACGCGGCTGCGCGTGCGCGTCCGGGCGCGGGACGTCGCCGTGGCCGTGGAGGAGCCCCGCGGCCTGTCCACCCAGAACATCCTCAAGGGCGTCCTGGCCGAGATCCAGCCGGCCGGGGACGGGCCGGAGGTCTTCCTTCGCGTGGCCATCGGGCCGTCGGATCTGCTCGCCCGCATCACCCGCGACAGCGTGGAACGGCTTTCCCTGCATCCCGGCATGGCAATCTGGGCTCTGGTCAAGGCCGTCACCTTCGACCACAGAACGATCACGGAGGGCGCGCCCTCCATCTGATCCTGGCCGGAGGCTCCGATGCCGTACCTGATTTCCGACGACCGGCTGACCGCCATGCTGCGCGAGGACGCCCCCTATGGCGACCTGACCACGCGCGGCCTGGCGATCGGCGAGCGGCCCGGCCAGGCCGTTTTCCGAACGCGGGCCACCGTGACCGCCTGCTGCACCGAGGAAGCCGAGCGCATCATGCTGCTCGCCGGCTGCACCAGTGCCCGGCGCAAGGCGTCCTCCGGCGCGCTGGTCGAGGAAGGCGGCGACCTGCTGGTCGTCGAGGGCAGCGCCGCGGCCATCCATCGTGGCATGAAGGTGGCCCAGACGCTGATGGAGGTCGCCTCCGGCGTCGCCACCCGCGCCCGGCGCATCCTGAGCGCGGCGCGCCAGGGCAAGCCGGGCGTCGCGGTGGCCTGCACGCGCAAGCACCTGCCCGGCACCAAGGACGTGATGCTGAAGGCGATCACGGCCGGCGGCTGCGTGCCGCACCGCCTCGGCCTGTCCGACAGCGTGCTGGTCTTCGCGCAGCACCGCGCCTTCCTGGGCCGCACCCCGCCGCATCTGTGGGTGGAACAACTCCGCATCGCCCAGCCCGAACGCAAGATCGAGGTCGAAGCCGAAACGGTGGACGAGGCCGCGCAATTCGCCGCGGCCGGGGTGGATGCCGTGCAACTCGACAAGCTGACCCCGGAGCAGGTGGCCGAGGCAGTGCGCGCCATCGCCCGCCTGCCGAAGCGGCCGCTGATCGCGGTGGCCGGGGGGGTGAACGAATCCAACGCCGCGGCCTATGCGGCGACGGGGGTGGACCTGCTGGTGACCTCGGCGGCCTATGCCGCCCCGCCGGCGGATGTGTCGGTCGTGGTGAAGGGCGAAGCCGCGGCGGCTCCCCCCGGCTGAGGGCGGCGCGCCGGCCGGGAAGGTTGGAGGGGCTCCGCCCCTCCAAACCACCCCGCCAAAGGCCCGAGGCCTTTGGAAACCATCACTTGGCGCCTGGCACCACAGGCAGAAGGGGCTCCAAGACCTGCTCTTGTGCCCGCAAGACGCTTCGAGGGGAGCGGCCCACCCCTCCTGCCTCGCACCAATTGTCTGCGGTCCAGGTGCTCCAAGCACCTGGCGGGGTGGTCCGGAGG
>JAYSDS010000221.1:0-7244 GCA_041914265.1 Roseomonas sp. | reverse complement strand
GAAGATGAAGAAGGCGGTCTCGCTCGGCTTCCTCGATTTCACGCGCCTCGATGACCGCCAGCGCTTCTGCGCGCGTGAACTCGAGTTGAACCGCCCCCATGCCCCGGGCATCTACCGCGACGTGGTGCCGCTGACCCGCGCACCGGACGGGTCGCTGCACGAAGGCGGCGATGGGCCGGCCGTGGAATGGCTGCTGCGCATGGCCCCGATTCCGCCGGGCGATTTCCTCGACCGCATCGCGCCCGACCCCGTGCTGCTCGATGCGCTGGCCGATGCCGTGGCGGCGATGCATGCGACGGCACCGCGGGCCGAGGTGGATACCCCCGCGGCCATGGCGGCGATCCTGGAAGGCAACGTCCCCTCTGCCCTGCATGCCGGCCTGCCGCCGGACCGCGTCGCGGCCTGGGCCGAGGCCGCGCGGGCGGCCTTGGTGCATCTCTCGCCATGGCTTGCCGCGCGTGGCGCCCGGGGCTTCGTGCGGCGCTGCCATGGCGACCTGCACCTGGGCAATCTGTGCCTGTGGGACGGCAAGCCCACGCTCTTCGACGCCCTGGAATTCGACGAGGCGCTGGCGCGCATCGATGTCGGCTACGACCTCGCCTTCCTGCTGATGGATCTCGACCAGCGGCATGGGCGCGCCGCGGCCAACCGCGTGCTGAACCGCTACGTCGCGCGCACCGGCGACGCCGGGCTGGTCGCGGGGCTGCCCTTCTGGCTCTCCCTGCGCGCCATGATCCGCGCCCATATCGAGGCGCGGCGCGGCGGCGCCTGGGAGACGCTGCTCTCCGCCGCGGAGGGTCACCTCCGTTCCGCGCCGGCCCGCCTCGTTGCCGTCGGCGGCCTGCAGGGCACGGGGAAATCCACCCTGGCCCGCGCGCTCGCGCCGGCGCTCGGGCGCTGCCCGGGCGCGTTGGTGCTGCGCACCGACGAGACGCGCAAGCGCCGCTTCGGCCTGGCCCCGGAACAGCCATTGCCGCCGGAGGCCTATCGGGAAGAGGTCAGCCACGCCGTGCATGCCGAACTCTTCGCCATGGCCGCGACAGCCCTGGCGGGCGGCCAAGCCGTGGTGCTCGACGCCGTCTTCCTCGATCCGGTGCAGCGCGCGGCGGCGGGCCTCGTCGCGCAGGACGCCCGCCTGCCCTTCGACGGGCTGTGGCTGGAAGCGCCCATCGCCGTGCTGCAGGCGCGCATCGCGGGACGGCATGGCGATGCCTCCGACGCGACCGAGGCGGTGCTGCTGCGCGCCGCGGCGGTCGATCCCGGGGCCATCACCTGGCATCGCGTCGTCGCCGACGACGGCGCGATCGCCGCCGCGCGAGCGGCCCTTGGCATGGGTACGGGTTCCATGTGCTAGACTGATCCCGCCGCCCGATGCCGGGCGGAGCGTTGAAGGGATCTTCACGTCATGGCCTATCGTCGCCTTCTCCTGCCGATGACCGGCACTGCCGCCGGTGAAGCCGCGCTCGCCACCGCGCTGATTGCCGCGCGCATCTGGGGTGCGCATGTCCACTGCCTGCACGTGCGCGTCGATGCGCGAGACGTCGCCCCGCTCGCCGGCGAAGGCCTGTCGGGCGCGATGATCGAGGAGATGATGGCCGCGACGGAACGCGAGAGCGGCGAACGCGCCGAACGCGTGCGCGCGCTGTTCGAGCGTTTCACCTCCGGCCTCGGCGGCGTGACGCTGGCCGACAACCCCGACACCGCCGCGAAGTCCGGCGGGCCGACGCTCTCCTTCGAATCCATCCCGGGGCGCGAGGAGGATATCGTCGCGCAGCAGTCGCGGCTCTACGACATGGCGGTCGTGCCGCATCCGGAAGCGGGCGAGGACGTGTCGAGTTCCGACGCGCTGCACGCCATCCTGTTCGATTCCGGCCGGCCGGTGCTGATCGCCCCGCGCGTCGCGCCGATCGACATCGGCAACCGCGTCTGCGTCGCCTGGAACGGCACGGCGGAAAGTGCCGCCGCCGTCGCCGCCGCCCTGCCCTGGCTGCACAAGGCATCCGCCGTGCAGATCCTCTGCGCCGACGAATACCAGCGCCGCGGGCCCAGGGCCGAAGGGCTGCAGGCCTATCTGCGCTGGCATTCCATCCAGGCCGAGGTCGTTCCCTTCAAGCCGCAGACGCGCGAAGTGGGCGCGGGGCTGCTCGGCGCGGCGCGCGATTTCGGCGCGGACCTCATCACCATGGGCGCCTATTCGCATTCGCGGCTGCGCCAGCTCATCCTCGGCGGCGTGACGCGCCACGTGCTGGAGAATGCCGAGATCCCGGTGATGATGTGCCGCTGACCGCGGCGCCATCACGCCACTGAATGGACGTCATCCGGCGCGCCGCGTGGCGCGCCGGGGGCGGGACGCATATCTCCGGCGGCGAACAGCATCGTCGGAGACCGCGACATGATCGAGATCCGCCCCTTCGCCAGCCTGGGAAAGGCGAGTTTCGGCTGGCTCAACGCCAACCACCATTTCTCCTTCGGCCATTACCGCAACCCTGAACGTGACCAGTGGGGCCGGCTGCGCGTGTGGAACGACGACGAGATCGCGCCGGGCACCGGCTTCGACCCGCATCCGCATCGCGACATGGAAATCATCACCTATGTCCGCGAGGGGGCGATCACCCATCGCGACAACCTCGGCAATGAAGGCCGCACCGAGGCGGGCGACGTGCAGATCATGTCCGCCGGCAGCGGCGTCGTGCATTCCGAATACAACCTGGAACCGGGCACGACGCGCATCTTCCAGATCTGGATCATGCCGGACCGCCGCGGCGTGAAGCCGGCCTGGGGCGCGAAGCAATTCCCGAAGGAACAGCGCGAGGCCGGCTTCGAGGTCCTCGCTTCCGGCCGGCCGCAGGATGCGGAACAGGGTGCGCTGCCGATCAACGTCGATGGCGCGGTGCTCGCGACCACGATGAAGAAGGGGCAGACGCTGGTGCAGAAGCTCGGCGAAGGGCGCGCGGCCTACATCGTGCCGGCGCGCGGCGCGGTGACGGTGAACGGCGCGGCGGCCGCCGCGCGCGACGGCATCGCCGTCCGTGACGAAAGCGAGTTCAGCATCACGGCAACCGAGGATGCCGAGCTGGTGATGGTGGAAGTCGCCGCCGACTGACCGATGGGCGGAGAGGGGTGCGCCTCTCTCCGCGCCGTCGCGACGTTCAATGCAGGGCAGCCGGGGCCTGGCGCCGGCGGAACTGCCAGCCCTCCTCCCGCATCCGGCCCGCCAGGCCGATCAGCGGCGGGTCGAGGAAGATCAGCGCCGCCTCTCGCACGAAGGCCGCCAACATCGTGGCCGGATCTTCAGCGCCGAGTGCCGCCAGCGTCACCGCATGCAGGATCAGCGCCTCATCCTCCGTCACGCGGGGGCAGCGCAGGCAACCGACATCGACGACGCGCGTCGCCTGTACGGCAATGCCGTGCATCAGCGCATGCACCGACAGCCCCAGCGCGGCGGGCCCATCCACGGCTTCGAGCGAGGCGACGACCGCCGGCAGCGGGTCTTCCTCCTGGCGCACCGCCGCCACCCAAGGGCGCAGGCCATGCAGCAGCAGCCAGGTCGGCGCGGGGTCGAGCAGAGCGACCTCGGTGGGCCAGGCAGGCGCCTGGCGCGGGAAGACGAGGATCTGTCCCATGGGTGGTCCCGTGTGGCGAGCGCCCGCTTCTCGCATTTTTGCGAATGCCTCGCAATTGCAAATTTCTGTCACGGAACCGTCGTTGGATGGCCAGGCACGCGGCGGCGATACCGCTGCCGCACGCCGTTCAGGGGATCCCGATGGAATATTCGCGCCGCTTCAAGTTCCTGCTCTGCGCCCCTGCCTTCGACGAGGCCGGCGACCTCGAGGGCGAGCGCCTCGCTCAGATCGTCCGGGAGATCGAGCAGGACGGCTACCAGGTGGTCCGCGCGCGGCGCGACGACGATGCGGAACTCGCGGTGCGCACCGATGCCGCCATCGGCTGCCTGATCGTCGACTGGGGCAAGAAGGGCCTCGCCGGGAAATCGGCGCAGATCATTGCCTTCACCCGCAAGCGCGGCCTCGATGTCCCGATCATCCTGCTGGTGCGCCGCCGGCGGCTGGAGGACATCCCCGTCGACGTGCTGGACGACGTGGACGGCTTCGTCTTCCTGGCCGAGGAGACGCCGGACTTCATCGCGAAGAACCTCGTCTCCCGCCTGCGGCAATATGCCGAGAGCCTGAAGACGCCCTTCTTCGGCGCGCTGGTGGACTATGCCGAACAGGGCAACATGCTGTGGACCTGCCCCGGCCACAATGGCGGCGTCTTCTACCGCCGCTCGCCCATCGGGCGGATCTTCGTCGAGCATCTCGGGGAAGCGGTGTTCCGCGACGACCTCGACAATTCGGTGCTGCAGCTCGGCGACCTGCTGACGCATGAAGGCCCGGCCGCGGCGGCGGAGCGCGCGGCGGCGGAGATCTTCGGCGCCGAACGCACGTACTTCGTCCTGAACGGCACATCGACCTCGAACAAGGTCGTGCTGTCGGCGCTGCTGGCCGAGGACGACCTGGTGCTGTTCGACCGCAACAACCACAAGGCCGCGCATCACGGCGCGCTGTTCCTCGGCCAGGCGATCCCGGTCTATCTCGAAACCGACCGCAACCTGCATGGGCTGATCGGCCCGATCTGCCCCGAGGCCCTCGACGAGGCCGCGATCCGCCAGGCTATCCGCGACAATCCGCTGGTCGCTGACAAGTCCCGCGCCGATGCGCCGCGCCCCTTCCGCGCCGCGGTGATCGAGCAATGCACCTATGACGGCACGATCCTGTCCGCCGAGCAGGTCATCGCGCGCATCGGGCATCTCTGCGACTACATCCTCTTCGACGAGGCCTGGGCCGGCTTCATGAAATTCCACCCGCTGTTCCGCGGGCGCTTCGGCATGGGGCTGACGGATCTCGGGCCCGACGCGCCCGGCATCATCGTCACGCAGTCCACGCACAAGCAGTTGGCCTCCTTCTCCCAGGCCTCGCAGATCCATGTGAAGGACAGCCATCTCGGCGATCAGCGGCGGCGCGTGGAACATCGCCGCTTCAACGAATTCTTCCTGCTGCACGCCTCGACCAGCCCCTTCTATCCGCTCTTCGCCTCGCTCGATGTCGGCGCGCAGATGATGAAGGGACGCTCGGGCGAAGTGCTGTGGGACGACACCGTGCGGCTCGGCGTCGAGTTGCGGAAGAAGATGCGCATGACGGCGCGCGACTTCGCCGGCTCGGCCGATCCGGCGCGGCGCTGGTTCTTCGACCCCTTCGTGCCTGACAGCGTGCCGGTGGAGGGCGAGTCCACGCCATGGGAGGAGGTGCCGACCGACCTCCTGGCGAGCGACCCGTCGCTGTGGGAATTGCGCGAGGGCGAGGCCTGGCACGGCTTCCGCCATGTCGCCCCCGGCTGGGCCATCACCGATCCCAACAAGCTGACCGTGCTGACGCCGGGCTTCGACCGCGCCGAGGGGCGATATGCGGATCACGGCGTCCCCGCCCCCATCGTCGCGGAGTATCTGCGGCAGAACCGCATCGTCTGCGAGAAGAACGACCTCAACTCGCTGCTCTTCCTGCTCACGCCCGGTGTGGAGAGCAGCAAGGCCGGCACGCTGCTGTCGCATCTCGTCTCCTTCAAGATGCTGCACGACGCGAACGCCCCGCTCGAGGACGTGATCCCCGACTTCGTCGCGCGGCGGCCCGCGCGCTATGCCGGCATGCGACTGCGCGACCTCTGCGCGGGGATGCACGCGCTGCACCGCGCCGCCGGGGTCTCGGCGCTGCAATCGGCGCAGTTCCGTGCCGAGCACCTGCCCGAGATCGCCATGCCGCCCCATGCCGCGGTGCGCGCGCTCGCGCGCAACCATGTGGAGTACCTGCCGCTCGATGCGCTGGAGGGGCGCGTCGCGACGACGCTCTGGGTAGTCTATCCGCCGGGCATCGCCACCATCGTTCCCGGTGAACGCCTCACCACGCGGGCGCGGCCGATGATCGACTACCTGCGCGCCTTCGAGCAGGCCGCCAATGCCTTCCCCGGCTTCGAAAGCGAGGTCCAGGGCCTGCATCGCGAGACGCAGCCGGATGGCAGCGTGCGCTTCTTCACCTACGTTGTGCGGGAGTGATCCGTCGAAGGGAGAAGCCGCCATGCCGACACTGCCGGACGGGACCGACATTCCCGCCCTGGGCCAGGGCACCTGGTACATGGGCGAGAATCGCCGTACGCGCGAAGCCGAGGCCGATGCGCTGCGCCTCGGCCTCGACCTCGGCATGACGCTGATCGACACGGCGGAGATGTACGCGGATGGCGGGGCGGAGGAGGTCGTCGGCGACGCGGTCGAGGGCCGGCGCGACGATGCCTTCCTCGTCTCCAAGGTCTATCCGCACAATGCCTCGCGGCGCGGGACCGTCGCCGCCTGCGAACGCAGCCTGAAGCGCCTGCGGGTCGAGACGATCGACCTCTATCTGCTGCATTGGCGCGGCTCCGTGCCGCTCGACGAGACGGTCGAGGCCTTCGAGGCCCTGCGGCGTGCCGGCAAGATCCGCCATTGGGGCGTGTCCAATTGCGACGTGGACGATCTGGAGGAGCTCGGTCCGGCATTGCGAGACTGCGCGACCGACCAGGTGCTCTACAGCCTGGAACACCGCGGCGTGGAATTCGGCCTGCTGCCCTTCTGCGCGCGGCACGGGATGCCGGTGATGGCGTATTCGCCGATCGGTCAGGGCGGACGCATGCTGCGCAGCCCCGTGCTCGCCGAGGTCGCCAAGCGGCACGGTGCCACGCCCGCGCAGATCGCCATCGCCTGGGCACTGCGCGGCGGCAACGTCATCGCCATCCCGAAGGCCGCGAAGCCCGAGCATGTGCGGCTGAACGCGGCGGCGCGGGATATCGTGCTGACGGTGGAGGATCTCGCCACGCTGGATCACGGGTTTCCGCCGCCGACGCGGAAGCGGGCGCTGGCGATGCTGTGAGGGGAGGGGCCCTGCCCCATTCGCGCGGTAGTTAGGACCGGAAAGGGGCGCCGCCACTCTCCGGACCTCACCCCGCCAGGCCACAGTGTGGCCTGGACCGCCGGGACTTGACGCCGGGCATCAGGCTGATTCCAAGCCCTCGCAGCGCGTTTCGGGCGCTGGAGCGGGTCGCGGCAGCCATTCTTGCAATAGCGCACAGCGCCAGGTTGAGGTTTGCAAAGGCCCTCCTTATGGCCCGGCTTCTGCCGCTGTGGATGTCAGAGGGGCTTTGCCCCTCCGACACCTCCCCAGCAAAGG
>JAYSDS010000220.1:0-7326 GCA_041914265.1 Roseomonas sp. | reverse complement strand
CAGAATCACACCCCGCCGCGTCGCTTCAAGGATTTAACGGGTCCTGAGCCTAGGCCAGCAGATTTTCGAAATCACCACCGGGATTCAGGCCGCAGAAGCCGTGCGGCAGCGCCGCGCATTTGCGGCGGCCCAACTTCAGCAGGAGCACCGATTAGGAAATCGCATCCTCGCCCTCGCATGCGGGCATTTCCGCGAAGCCCAAGCACTCATCGGGGAGGATCTGTCCCGAATAACCGTGGTCGATCAGGACCCACATTCACTGGCTGTCGTGCGCCGAGCATTTCCAAACCTAGAAGCCGCCATCGGCGATAATGTTGTGAAATTCTTAGGAATATCTCTTAAATCGGGGCAGAAATGGGACTATATATACACGCTTGGATTAACCGATTATTTCAATGAAAAATCGATGCGGGAATTTCATAGACGGTTGATTGGCGTCTTGAATCCCGGAGGGCGGGCAATTTTGGCTAACTTTGTACCGCATCATCTTTCAGCCGGATGGATGGATGCCGTCATGGATTGGAGGCTTATTTATCGAACTGAAGACGAACTCATGCGATACCCTGACCAATTAGGTCTCAGGGGACACACTTGGATGGATGCCACCAACAGCATAGCGTTTTGCGAAATGCGCGCTGGCACCTAACTACAGCAGCGACCCCACGATCCGCCCGCCCAGGAGTGGCCTCGGCGCGCCGGTCGTGCCGGGGAAGGTGATCGGCAGCTTCCGTGCAACGCGCGCCGCCAGCAGCCCGAAGGCCTGGGCTTCCAGCGCATCCCCGTCCCAGCCGGCGACTTCCACCGGCCGCACCGGCTCCTCCAGCGCGCCCGCCAGGGCCTTCATGATCGCCGGGTTGCGCCGCCCGCCGCCGGCGACCAGCCATTGCAGCGGCGGTTCCGGGAACAGCCGCGCGGCGGCGGCGACGCAGACGGCACAGAAGGCACACAGCGTCGCCGCGCCATCGGCCGCCGACAGTTCCGCCGCCCCGGCCTCCTTCAGCGCCCGGTCGAAATCCAGGCGGTCGAGCGATTTCGGCGGCGGCGCGGTGAGGTAGGGATGCGCCATCAGCCGGCCCAGCACCGCCCCATCCGCCTGCCCGGCCAGCGCCAGCCTCCCCGCCGCGTCGTAATCCTTGCCGGTGTGCTGCCGCGCCCAATCGTCCAGCGGCCCGTTGGCCGGGCCGGTGTCGAAGGCGAGCATCTCCCCTTCCGGTCCCAGCCAGGTCACGTTCCCGACCCCGCCCAGGTTGAGGATGGCCAGCGGCTTGGGCAGCGGCGCGGCGAGCGCCCGGTGGAAGACCGGCACCAGCGGCGCCCCCTGCCCGCCCGCCGCGACATCGGCGGACCGGAAGTCGTAGGCCACCGTCATCCCCGTGCGCCGGGCGAGCGACACCGCATCCCCCACCTGCCAGGTGAAGGGGGTGTAGTTGCGCCCCGCCACCGGCGGCCGGTGCAGGATGGTCTGGCCGTGGAAGCCGATCAGGTCGGCCTCCAGCCCCAGCGCCTCGACCGCCTCGGCATGGCGGTCGGTCAGGCGGCGCACGGCGTCCAGCAGTTCGGGATCGTCCTCGGCGAGGCTCTCCGCCCGGTCGAGCAGGCCCCGCAGCGCCCGGCGCAGGGCGGGGTCGTAGGGCAGGGTCAATCGCGGCCCGATCCGCCCGATCACCTCCCCGTCCGTTTCGAGATAGGCGGCATCCACCCCGTCCAGCGAGGTCCCGCTCATCAGCCCGATGGTTCTCAGCATGCGCCTGACGTGCTAGCCCCCCAGCCCTTCCGGCGGAAGTCCCGACGTGAACAGGATATGACGATGACCGGCCCCCAGAGCGAATTCCTCAAGATCGCCAAGGAACGCGGCTACATCCACCAGACCTCGGACGAGGCCGAGCTGGATGCCGCGCTGCTGAAGGGCGGGCTCGTCGCCTATATCGGCTATGACTGCACGGCGGACAGCCTGCATGTCGGGCATCTGATGCCGACCATGCTGCTGCGCCTGCTGCAGAAGACCGGCGGCAAGCCGATCGCGCTGATCGGCGGCGGCACCACCAAGGTCGGGGATCCCTCGGGCAAGGACGAGGCGCGCCAGCTCCTCACCGAGGAAGTCATCGAAGCCAACAAGGCCGGCATCCGCCGCACCTTCGACGCGCTGCTGGATTTCGGCGCCGGGGCGATGATGCTCGACAATGCCGCCTGGCTGGATGAGCTGCGCTACATCCCCTTCCTGCGCGATGTCGGCCGGCATTTCAGCGTGAACCGCATGCTGACCATGGATTCCGTGCGGCTGCGGCTGGAGCGCGAGCACTCGCTCTCCTTCCTCGAATTCAACTACATGCTGCTGCAGTCCTACGACTTCCTGGAGCTGCACCGCCGCCACGGCGCCGTGCTGCAGATGGGCGGGTCCGACCAGTGGGGCAACATCGTCATGGGGGCGGAGCTGATCCGCCGCATGGCCGGCGGCCAGGCCCATGTGCTGACCACGCCTCTGCTGACCACCGCCTCCGGCGCCAAGATGGGCAAGACGGTCGCCGGCGCGGTCTGGCTCAACCCGGATCGCCTGTCCTCCTACGATTACTGGCAGTTCTGGCGGAACACCGAGGACGCCGATGTCGGCCGCTTCCTCGGCCTGTTCACCGAGCTGCCGATGGATGAGGTGCGCCGCCTCGGCGCGCTCCAGGGTGCCGAGGTGAACGAGGCGAAGAAGATCCTCGCCACCGAGGCGACCGCCCTGCTGCATGGCCGCGACGCCGCCGACAACGCCGCGGAGACGGCACGCAAGGCGTTCGAGGAAGGTGCGGCCGCCGACACGCTGCCGACCATCGCCGCCGCCCTGCCCGCGCCCTTCATCGACCTCGCGGTGCAGGCCGGGCTCGCGGCATCGAAGGGCGAGGCGCGGCGGCTCATCGCGCAGAGCGGCCTGCGGCTGAACGACGCGGTCGTCACCGACGCCGCGGCGACGGTCACCGCTGCCGATCTGCATGATGGGGCGGCGAAGCTCTCGGCCGGGCGCAAGCGGCACGTGCTGGTGCGGGCCGGGTAACGCGCGACCGGCCGGGACGGGGCGCCGCCGCCGCGCGACGCCCCGTTCCGGCCGGACCGCCCTGACCGGACCTGGCGATGCGCCAGGTGGCGATGATCGCCGCGACCATTCGCGAACCAGCGCCCTCGTGTGGAACGCGCGACGCGATCCGCGTCTCCATCAAGGAGACGGCGGGCCGATCGGGCACGAGCCGAGGCCGCCGATCGTCAGGCGCCGGCCACAGGACAACGACGCCCGGCGATCCTGACCGGGTCGTCCATGACAAGCCGAGATAATTTCGACTTCAATTTAATGTAATCGCCGACCCGCATGGTTCCGACACCAGAACACTTCGGATCATTGCGAGTCCGGTCGAAATTCCGCTCACCGCACATCTGAACCTGTCCGGCGCGGCCAGCCTTCCACGGGGCTGAATACCTATGTCCGCTGCCATCCGCAGCATTCCGTTTCCAATATCGATTCGAGTTAGAGTCCTGATAGGAAGTTGCGCCGCGGCGAGGCGGATGATAGGCCTTTCGTTACTAACCGAGGCAAATACTGCCCAAGCCGGATTCCATTCTTCGGAGGGGAGTTATTTTGGTTGTATTGAATAATACCGCACAACCAAAAATTGCAGGCCACCTCGATGGATGCAACAACGGCGCGCTCGAAGGCTGGGCACTCAACCGCGACCGGCCGGATGAGCCCCTTCACGTCGAGGCGCTGGTCGACGGCACCGTGGTCGCCACGGGCATCGCCTCCCTGCATCGCCGCGATCTCGAAGCCGCGGGGATCGGCACCGGCGCCCATGCCTTCCGCCTGCCCCTGCCCGAGGCCCTCTGCGACGACGCGGCGCACGAGGTCGAAGTGCGGGCCGCCGGCACCGACTTCGCCATGCCCCGTCCCGCGCGCCGCATGTTGCTGCGGCGCCCCGTCGCGCTTCACGGCATGGTCGACCGGCTTTCCCCCTCCGTGATCTCCGGCTGGGCCTGGGACAAGCGCAGCCCGGACCGCTCGCTCGAGGTCGAGATCCTCGTCAATGGCGAGCCCCTGGCGACCGTTCGCGCCGAACGCTTCCGGCCCGACCTCGCCGCGGGCGGCATCGGCGACGGCCGCAAAGGCTTCGAGCATCGCATCCCCGCCGGCCTTCAGCTCCGGCCGGGCAGCACCGTGGCCTGCCGCATCAAGGACAGCAGGTATGAGCTGCCCCTGACGCGCGGCGCCGCCGCGTCCGCCGCCACGCCGCAGGCCCCGCGCCAGGATGCCCCCGCCGCCCGCGCCGTGACCCTCGACGCGCAGGCGGCCATCGTGATGGCGGTGATCAACGAGGGCGACATCATCGCGCTCAACATCAACCACCACCGCCGCCTCGGCGTCCGGAAGTTCGTCATCACCGATCTCGGCTCCATGGACGACACCATGGCCATCCTCCGGAAGGAGGCCGAGGCCGGCGACATCGAGATCATGACGACGACGACGCGCAACGTCGCCGAAGGCCAGTACTACAAGCGCATGATCGACCGCGTCCGCGACGACGGCGATCTGAGCTACGTCTTCCTGCTGGACGCCGACGAGTTCCTCAGCCCGCGCGACGGCAACCTGGCCGCGGCGCTGCAATCCATCACCGCCGATGTCGGCAGCATCGCGCGCAACAACGCCATCTCGACCAGGCCCATCGCCGCCCGGAAGGCCGACATCTCGGCAAGCCTGCTGGCGCACACCCACATCGTCCGGCACGGATCGCGGCCGCCGGCGCATATCGACGACCGGATGAAGGCCGACCTGCCGGTCGCGCTGATGCACCTCGACCCCAAGGTGGTGGTGCGCCTGCCGTTGCTGGGCGATCCGGGCCCGGGCAACCACACCATCCAGAACGCCACGCAGGAGCCGGTGCCCGAGGATGTGCTGAAGATCATCCACTACCCCCTGCGCTCGGTCGAACAGTTCAAGGTGAAGCTCAAGGAAGCGCGCGTGGTGCTCGGCCTGCACCCCGATGCGCCGGCGGACGTCGCCTGGCATTGGCGGCGCTGGCTGCGGCTCGAGGACGACGGCGCGCTCGATGCCGAGATCGACCAGTTCTTCTTCAGGGAGGACGCCGTCCGGGCGATGACCGCCGTCGGCCTGGCGGCACCCAATCCCCTCCATCCCGCGGGGGGCGGCGATGCCGGCCATTGAGCGGGAGGGCTACAACCCCAGGACCTGCCTGCTCTATGGCTCGCGCGGCCAGGCGCTCTCCATCTTCATGGAGGAGCCCTACTTCAACTCGAAGCCGGTCGGCTTCATCGACGATTTCTCGAACGAGGCCGTGCACCAGGCCACGGGCCTGCCCATCCGCCCTTACGCGGCCTGGAAGCACGACCCGGCACCGATCCTGCTGAGCATGGGCGATCCCAGGGCCAAGCGCGCGGTCGCCGAGAAGGTGGACCGGGATGGCCTGCCCTGGGCGCGCTTCCTGCCGCCGCGGATGATGATGCCGGTCGCCGCCATCTCCTGCGGGGACGGCACCTATGTCAGCCACTTCGCCAATGCCGGCCACAACGTGACCATCGGGCGCCATGTGAGCTGCATGGCGCTGGTCAGCCTGGGCCATGACGTCACCATCGGCGACCACGTCACGATCTGCCCGGGCGTGACCATCTCCGGCTACGTGGTCATCGAGGATGACTGCTTCATCGGCGCCGGCGCGGCCATCACCAACGGCACGCCCGACCGGCCGATCGTCATCGGCGAGGGCAGCGTGATCGGCACCGGCGCGGTCGTGCTGAAATCGGTCCCGCGGGCATCGCGCATGATCGGCAACCCCGCCATCCCGATCCGCGAGATGGCGCGCCAGCGCCTGGCGATGAGCCGGGCATGAACGCGATGGCGCCGAGGATCCCGCTGGCGAGGCCCCGCTTCCCGAATGCGGAGCAGCTCCTCCCCTATCTCCGGATCATCGACGGCAACCGCGTCTACGCCAATCTCGGCCCGCTCTATCGCCGGCTCCTCACCACGCTCGAAGGCACCTGCGGCCTGCCGTCACAGGGCAGCGTGGTGGTGTCGAGCGCGACGGCCGCGTTGGCCTCGGTGCTGTCCGTCGGCGCGCGGCGTGGGAAGCGGTTCTGCCTCCTGCCGTCCTGGACCTTCGTCGCGACCGCCGCGGCGGTGGCGCGCGCGGGCTTCACGCCGTGGTTCTGCGATGTGGATCCGGAGAGCTGGGCGCTCGACCCCGCGCGGCTGGCACGGCATCCGCGGCTGCAGGATACCGCCGCGGTGGTGCCGGTGGCGCCCTTCGGCCGCAGCCTGCCCTATGCGGACTGGGCCCGCTTCGCCGAGGACACCGGCGTGCCGGTCTTCATCGATGCCGCCGCGGCCTTCGATTCCGTCTCCCGGGAGTTGCGGAGGCCGAAGGCGCATCCGCCGGTCGTCGTCAGCCTCCATGCGACCAAGCCCGTGAGCACGGGCGAAGGCGGCTGGCTGATCTCGCAGGATCAGCGATTGCTGCTCGACGTGCTGAAGGACGGCAATTTCGGCTACGACATCGACCGGCAGATCGGCACGACGCTCGGCGCCAACTTCAAGCTCAGCGAGTACAATGCCGCGATCGGCCTGGCGGCGCTCGAAAACTGGGGCGCGACACGCCAGCTTCTCGCGGCGCGGCAGGCGCATTATGCGCGGCGCCTCGGCGGCATCGGGATCGGCGACGGCCCGCAGCCGGGCGATGTCGTTTCGACCACCTACAATGTGCGCCTGCCGGCCCCGGCGGAGGCGATCCGCGCGGCGCTGGCGCGGGAGGGCATTGAGAGCCGCTCCTGGTGGGGCGAGGGCGTGCACACGCTGCCCGCCTATACGGCGTTTCCGCGCGATGCGCTCCCGGTCACGCAGATGCTGGCCTCGCATGTGCTGGGCCTGCCCTTCTTCGTGGACATGGCCTTCGGGGATATCGACGACACGGTGGCTTGCATGGCCCGCGCGATCATGCCTTCCGACATGCTCCCGCTGCCCTGGGACGGGGTCGGCAGCCCCGCCTTCGCACCCGCCGCCTTCGCTGGCCACGGGCTGCGGGCGGCGCCAAGGATCGACTGATCGGTGCTGTGGGACCGAGAGGGGCTTTGCCCCTCTCGAGCTCTCCCCAGCAAAGGCCGAAGGGCCTTTGCAAACCTCCACTTGGTGCCGTGCGCCACTGACAGAATGGTGCGGAAAGACACCCTTGCGCACGAACGGCGCTTGGAGGGGGCAGCAAAGGCGCTGCGCCCGGCACCCGGTTCCTGCGGTCCAGGTGCTCCAAGCACGAGGGGCACCCATCGGCGTTGCGCAGCAACGTCGATGGGACC
>JAYSDS010000219.1:0-7347 GCA_041914265.1 Roseomonas sp. | reverse complement strand
GCCCCTCCAAGCCACCCCACCAAAGGCCGAAAGGCCTTTGGAAACCTCCACTTGGCGCCGGGCATCACTGACCGGATCGGTGCCAAAAGCCGCCCTTGCGCACGAAACGCGCTACGAACGTTCGGCATTGGGGTCGCGCCCGGCACCAAATGCCGGGGGTCCAGGCCACACTGTGGCCTGGCGGAGAGGTCTGGAGGGGCAGCGCCCCTCCAGCAGCAACCTCACCGGATCGGCATCGCGTACATCAGCCCACCGCGCGTCCACAGGTCGTTCACCCCCCGCGGCAGCCCGATCGGTGATCCGGTCCCGAGGTTCCGCTCGAACATCTCCCCGTAGTTCCCCACGGCCTTGATGGCGTTGTAGGCCCAGCGCCGGTCGAGCCCCATCAACGGCCCATGGTCGCCCGCCTGGCCGAGCAGCCGGCGGATGGACGGGTTCTGGCTGTTCAGCATCTCGTCCACATTGGCCTGGGTAACGCCGAGTTCCTCGGCCTCAATCAGTGCGAAGATCGTCCAGCGCACGATGTCGAACCACTGGTCGTCGCCGTGGCGCACCGCGACGGCGAGCGGTTCCTTCGAGATCACGTCGGGCAGGATGATGTGCTCGTTCGGATCGCGCAGCGCGGTACGGATGCCGGCGAGCTGCGAGGCATCGGTGGTGAAGGCGTCGCAACGGCCGGAATTGTAGGCGTTGCGGGTTTCCTCATTCTGGTCGAACACCAGGGGCTGCACGCGCACGTTGTTGGCCCGCGCCCAGTCGGCGAGGTTGAGCTCATTGGTGGTGCCGGAGGTGACGCAGATCGTCGCCCCTTCGAGATCCTTCGCGCGCTGCACGCCGGTGGAGCGCCGTACCATGAAGCCCTGCCCGTCATAGAAGTTCACGGCGGTGAAGTTCAGCCCGTTCGCCGTGTCGCGCGTCTGCGTCCAGGTCGTGGTGCGCGGCAGCACGTCGATCTGGCCCGATTGCAGCGCCGGCAGCCGCGCCTGGGATGAGACGATGGTGAAGCGGGCCTTGGACGCATCGCCGAGCGCCGCGGCGGCGATGGCCCGGCAGGTATCGGCATCGAGGCCGCGCGTGACAGCCTGGCTGTCGAGCACCGAGAAGCCCGGCGCCCCAGGATGCGCGCCGCAGACGACGGCGCCGCGCTCGCGAATGGTGGCCAGGGTCGGCCCCGGCGTGGCGGTCTGTGCGACGGCCGCACCAGCCGCAAGCACGCCGAGGGCGGCGAGCGACAACAACTTCATGGCGTTTCTCCCGATATCTTCTTGTCGTAGTCCGGGCCGGGGAACCGTGTTCCTCCCCGCCCCGCCAGTTTCGTCGAGTGATCTACCTATCCGCGTCCTTCGCCGGAGATCCGGCGAAGGACGCGGGCAGGACACTAGCGGATGGGCGGACTCCAGAGCAGCCCACCCGCATTCCACAGCGCATTCGGCCCGCGCGGCAGACCGACCGGGCTGCCCGCGCCGAGGTGGCGGTCGTAGATCTCGCCGTAGTTCCCCACGGCCTTGATCGCGTTCAGCAGCCAGGCATTGTCGAGCCCCACCGCGGCACCGAGATTGCCGCTTCGGCCGAGCAGACGCTGAACCGCCGGCCGGTCGCTGCTGGCGGCGAGTTCCGCCGCATTCGCGCGCGTCACGCCAAGTTCCTCGGCCTCGAGCAGCCCGAAGACGACGAAGCGCACGATGTCGAACCACTGGTCGTCGCCCTGGCGAACCGCGACGGCATAGGGTTCCTTGCTGATGCGGTCGGCCAGCACGCGATGCGCCGACGGATCGGGGAAAGCGGCGCGCAGCGCGGCGATCTGGCTGGAATCCGCCGTATAGGCATCGCAGCGGCCGCTTTCATAGGCAATGCGCGCCTCGTTCTTGTCGGCGAAGACGACGGGCTGGAAGCGGATGTTGTTGGCCCGCGCCCAGTCCTGCAGGTTCAGCTCATGCGTGCTGGCGCTGACGATGCAGATCGCCGCGCCATCGAGTTGCGTCGCATGCTCGACGCCGGATGCGACCTTCACCAGGAAGCCCTGCCCGTCCATGAAATAGGGCGCGGTGAAGTTTAGCCCGTTCACCGCGTCACGCAGGAAGGTCCAGGTGGTGGTACGCGCGAGCACCTCGATCTGCCCGCCGGCGAGGGCCGCGAAGCGCGTCTGCCCGGTCAGCGGATGCCAGGCGACCTTGTTCGGGTCGCCAAGCACCGCCGCGGCCACGGCGCGGCAGAGATCGGCGTCGAGGCCCTGCCAGACGCCCTGGCTGTCCGGCTGGCTCCAGGCAGGGTCGCCGGTGGACACGCCGCAATTCACCACGCCGCGTGCACGCACGGCGGAAAGGGTGGTGCCCGCCTGCTGCGGGGCAACGGTCTGGGCAACCGCCGGCGCCGCCAACGCCAGGCCGAGCAGCAGGGCCGTGGTGCGGATCATCGTATCCTTCCGGGTGGACATGAACTGGAACGCGGCCACCGCGCCGAGAACCGCCACCGCCACGGCGAGGCGCACGGGACCGCTCGCGACATGGCCGAAGGCCGCGAAGAGGCCCGCGCAACCGACCAGCAGCCGCAGCGGCAGGTTCATCGGCCGCAGCAGATACCCCGCATAGGCCGCGGTGATCATCGTCAGGGCGAAGACCTGGATCGCGGTGGCGCTGACGATGTCGAACAGCGACCCGCGCAACATGATCCCCGGATCGTAGATGAAGGCGAAGCCCACGGTGAAGCCGGCGATGCCGAAGCGCGAGGCATGGATCGAGGCGATGGTTGGACTCGCCTTGGCGATGGCTGCGGCAGCGAAGGCAGCCGCCGCGACGGGCGGCGTCGCATCGGCGATCACCGCGAAGTAGAAGATGAACAGATGCGCCTGCATCATGTCGATGCCGAGCGGCCGGCCCAGTTCGAGCAACTGCGGCACGCCGATCGCCGCGGCGATGATGTAGGACGGCGTGGTCGGAATGCCGAGGCCGAGCACCAGCACGGTGATGCAGAGCAGGATCAACAGCATGCCGAGATTGCCGCCCGACATCTCCTTGATGATGCCGCCGAAGGCCACGACCATGCCGGTCGCCGTCAGCACCGAGACGATGACGCCCGAGGCCGCGATGGACACCGCGAGCGGCGCCATGGTCAGCCCCGCATTGGTCAGGCTTTCCAGGATGGCTCGCCAGCCCATGCGCGTGCGCGCCCGCAGCATCGACACCGCGACCATGGCGAGCGTCGAGCAGAAGGCCGCGAAATTGCCGCTCCAGCGCTCGGTCATCAGATAGACCAGCGCGGCGATGGGCAGCACCAGATGGACGTCCTGCAGCACTTCCCGCCAGGCGGGGATGTCCTTGAGCGCCATCGGCTGGATGCCGATCTTCTTCGCCTCGAAATGCACCGCCGCGAGGATGGCGAAGTAGTAGAGCACCGCGCCGACCGCCGCGGCGACGATGATGTCGCCATAGGGGATGTTGGTGATCTCGGCCATCACGAAGGCGGCCGCGCCCATCACCGGCGGCATCAGCGCGCCGCCGACCGACGCCGCGCTCTCGATGCCCGCCGCGACGGCGGGCTTGTAGCCGATGCGCACCATCAGCGGGATGGTCATCGCGCCGGTGGTGATGACGTTGGCGACGGAGGAGCCGCTCATCGTGCCGAACAGGCCCGAGGAGACGACGGCGACCTTGGCCGGCCCGCCGGTGTAACGGCCGGCCACGGCGCCGCCGAAATTGGCGAAGAGCCGTCCCGTCCCGCTGCCCTGCATGAAGGCACCGAACAGGATGAAGACCGCGATGGTGGTCGCGACGATGCCGGTGAGCGGCCCGTACACGCCGCCCGCCGTCGGCACGAGCCACGCGGATTCCATGATCTCGGAGGGCGAGAAGACGCGCGTGTTGAGCACGCCCGGCAGCAGATGCCCGAACTGCATGTAGGCAAGGCAGCCGATCGTCATCCAGGCGAGGCCCGGTTCCACCGCCCGGCGGATCGCCTCCAGCATCGTCACCATGCAGACGATGGCGAGCGTCATCATCAGCGGGGTGAACGGATCGACGTACTCCATGCGGTCGTTAATCGCGTCCGCATTGATGAAGGCCCACAGATGCGGGGCGGCGGAGGCCGCCGCCCAGAGCCAGTCGACCACGCTCGGCCGGTTGGCCGGCGAGCGTCCCGGAAACGCCGGATAGAGCAGGAAGAGCGGCGGCGTGAAGACCAGCAGGTGCAGGCTGCGGATGGTGATCGGCTCCGGAAAGCCGAAGCCGCCCCAATACAGATGCACCGCCGCCCAGAAGGCGAGCCAGCCGAAGATGGTATGACGAAGCCAAGCGGGAAGGTCGCGCACCGCGCTCTCCTTAGCTAATCAGTCGCGGTGCGCGGGAATCACGCCGCCGGGGGGTTCACGCCGGCGGCGCGGAAGGCCGCGGCGGCACCCGGATGGAACGGCACGCCGAGGTAATTGACCGCCTTGGCCGGGGTCCAGCCACCCATGGAGGGATGGATCGTCGCGAGGCGCTGGCCCTGATTCTTGATCAGCGTCGCGGTGATCTTCTGCACGACCTCGGCGGGGATCGATTCATGGACCACGATCACGCTGTCCATCATCGTCACCGGGATGGCGCCGTCGAGCAGCGCCGGATAGTCGGACTTCTCCAGCGTGCCCTCGGCATAGGCGTATTCGTCGATCATGTGCTTGCGGATGTCGTCGGGGAAGGCGGTCAGCCGGCCGCTGCGACGGCCCTGCGCGATCTCGGTCATCAGCGAGGCCGGCTTGGCGAGCGCGACATAGAGGTAGTCGACCTGGCCGTCATTGTAGGCCGCGCCGATATCGGCATAGGAGCCGTTGAGGTAGCGCCCGCCTTCCGAGCGGATCTTCTCCGGGCTCGAGCCGAGGAAGCGCAGGATGCGCTGCAGCGTCATCTCATCTGTCGAGGAGCGCTGCGGCGCACCGATCTTGAGGCCGCGCTGCGTGAGGATGGCGCGCATATCCGACGGCCCGTCGCCGGTGTGGCGCAGCAGCAGGTGTTCGGTCGGCGAATACCCGGTGCCGAGGCAGCGGATCTTCTCATGCTTGGCGCTGTAGGGCTCGGTGCCCTTCACGGCCGACGCCGCGAAGGTGTCGATGCCCCAGCCCATCTGCGACTGGCCATTGTTGATACGCGTCGGGTTGGCGAGCCCGCCGCCTGGCACGACCCGGATCTGGATGTCGGGATTCTCCTCCCGGATCAGGGAGGACAGGCCGGCGGCCATGGTGTACCAGCCGCCGCCGACTGAACCGGCCACCCATTCGAGGGTGGTCTGCGCCGCAGCGGTGCGGATGAAAGGCGTGGCAAGGGCCACGCCAAGGGTGCCGCGCGCGATGTTGCGCCGACTGATGAGAAGGGTCATTCCCAGCCTCCTGAGCCTCCGGATCGCGGCATAAGATCAGTCTTGGAGCGGTGCCGCAACGCCGGTGCAATGCATGCATTCGGCGCCGGCTCACGCAATCGGCGTGCCAGCCGCGGCACCGTGGCGGAGCGCCGCGCGGAATGCGAAACTGTCGCACCAACCCAGGAGGACAAGACGATGCAACGCCGGACGATGCTTCTCGGCGGGGCGGGCCTGGCCCTCGCCCGCCCTGCCTTCGCGCAGGGCAATGCCGCCCACACGCTGCGCTTCATTCCGCAGGCGGACGTCACGGCGGTGGACCCGATGTCCACCACCTCCTATGCCGTGCGCGACCACGGGCACATGTGCTGGGACACGCTGTACGGGCTCGACACCGACTTCGCGCCGAAGCCGCAGCTCTGCGAAGGCCATGTCGTCGAGGATGACGGGAAGCGCTGGGTCTTCACACTGCGCGAGGGCATCCGCTTCCACGACAACGAACCGATCCGCAGCGCGGATGCCATCGCCTCCATCCGTCGCTGGGCGCTGCGCGATTCGCTCGGCCAGTCGCTGATGGAACGCGTGGAAGAGATGCGCGCGATCGACGACCGCCGCTTCGAGATCCGCCTGCGCACGCCCTTCGGCCCGATGCTGGATGCGCTGGCGAAGCCATCCTCCTATCCCTGCTTCGTGTATCCGCAGCGCTTCGCCGAGGTCGACCCGGCGCGTCCCTTCACCGAGGTCGTCGGCTCCGGCCCCTATCGCTTCGTCGCGGAGGAACGGCTGTCGGGCGCGCGCGTCGTCTATCGCCGCTTCGACGGATACAAGCCGGCCCCGGCCGCGCCTTCGCTGCTCGGGGGCGCGAAGATCGCGCATTTCGAGCGGATGGAATGGCGCATCATGCCCGATTCCGGCACGGCCGCCGCGGCGATGCAGGCTGGCGAGATCGACTGGTGGCAACAGGTCGTCCCCGACCTTCGCCCGGTGCTGCGCCGCTCGCGCGACATCGTGCTCGAGCGCGTGGATTTCGGCGGGCTGATGGCCATGCTGCGCTTCAACCACCTGCACCCGCCCTTCAACGACCCGGCCATCCGCCGCGCGCTGCTGCACAGCGTGAATCAGGCGGATTTCATGACCTCCATCATGGGCGACGACCGTTCGCTCTG
Organism: Roseomonas sp.; assembly: GCA_041914265.1. GTDB lineage: Bacteria > Pseudomonadota > Alphaproteobacteria > Acetobacterales > Acetobacteraceae > Neoroseomonas. Next base: position 856 of record JAYSDS010000219.1, on the reverse strand, counting down.
GGCGGATGGGATGGGCGTCTTCCCGCGCTCCTCGCCGCTCGCGAATGATGAGGGCATCGGCGCCGTAACCAGCCCCCGCAGCACCGATGCCGCGCGGGCGGCGCTGCGCGCGGCAGGCTATGCCAACCAGAAGGTCACGGTCCTGCACCCGACCGACGTGCCCAACAACAACGCGCTGACCACGGTGTTGACCGATGCGATGAAGCGGTCGGGGCTGAACGCGGAAAGTGCTACGTCCGACTGGGGCACGGTGCTGCAGCGCCGGGCCAACCGCAATCCGCCGGATCAGGGCGGGTGGAACGCGCTGGTGGTACTGTTCGGCGGCATCGACCTCGCCAATCCGGGGCAGCATCCGCTGCTGCGGGCGAATGGGCTGAATGCCTGGTTCGGCTGGCCGACCAGCCCCGAGCTCGAAGCCCTGCGGGAGGAATGGCTGGCGACCGGACCACTCGACGGGCAGAAGGCCGTGGCGCGCCGGATCCAGGCACAGTTCTGGCAGGACCTGCCCTTCATCCCGCTCGGGCAGTACTTCATCGACAGCGCCTGGCGCCGCGACATCACCGGCGTGCAGAAGGGGCTCGCCCTGCCGCTCAACGTGCGGCGCGGCTGACTGTCGACGGCAGGGAGGCACTCACTGGTGCGCCGTCACGGAGAGGGGCTTCGCCCTTCTCCCGGCCCCATTCCCGCGATGGCCGGACGCCCTTCCCGGCCAACGAGCCGCTTTCGCGGTTTGGGGGCACGGCGCCCTCCGTGCCCAAGGGCGTCCTTCGGCGTCATTCCGGCAGCGGCGCATGGTGCCAAGTCGAGGTTTCCAAAGCAACCGTCTTTGCGGTGTTGAGCGGGTCAGGCGTGATGG
>JAYSDS010000218.1:0-7606 GCA_041914265.1 Roseomonas sp. | reverse complement strand
GCGCCCCCCCCCCCCCCCCCCCCCCCCCCCCCCCCCCCACACGTCCCTACCCCCGATCCGCCGTCGCCACGACGAGCGACACCACCGACAGCCCCAGCCCCAGTCCGAAGATCGCCGCGTGGCTTTCCCCCGTCAGGCCGAACAGCGCCGCCATGGCGAAGCCCGTCGCCGCCTGTGCCACCGCGAAGGCCGCCGTGGTGCGCACCCAGAGCCGCCCGGCCAACGCCCCGGCCCGTTCGCGCGCCGCCGCCAGCGTCACCGCCGTCACGCTGACCGCCGCGATCCCCGACAGCAGTCCCGAGACCACCAGCCACGGCACACCCGGCAGCAGCGATGTGCCGAGCGCCGCGACCTGCACGGCCAGCGTCACCGGCAGGGCCCTGCGCCCGCCGATACGGTCCGCCAGCGCACCCCCCGCCAGGCTTCCCGTCACCGCGCCAATGCCGAAGACCACCCACATCAGCCCGCCCGCGCGCACGCCGAGCCCATGGCCGCGCGCCGCCAGATCGGCCAGGTAGACCATCGGCGGCACCAGCCCCGCCCCCGAAACCCCATAAGCGACGACCAGCAGCCAGGCAGCCGGCACGGTCCCGCTGGCCTGGCGCGGCGGCAGGGGCGGCGGTGCCGGCCAGAAGCGCCGCGCCGCGGCCCACAGGGCCAGCGTCACGCCGGCCAGGCCCAGCCATGCGGCGCTGACCGAATGGCCCACCAGCGCTGGCACCAGCAGGGCGCCGAGCGTGATGCCGGACCCCACGCCCAGCAGCACCACCCCGCCCGCGACCCCCCGCCGTTGCGGCGGCACCACGGCCTGGACCGATGGCCCGGCGAGGCCCATCAGCGTGCCGCCGGCCACGCCCGCCAAAGCTCGCCACAGCCCAAGCCAGGCAAGCCCACCCTGCCAGGCGCAGCACAGCGCCGCGAGCACCGCCAGCGCCATGCCCGCATCGAGCGCGCGCGGAATGCCGAACCTGCGCCCCACCCCCGGCGCGGCGAGCACGCCGACCAGATATCCGGTGAGGTTGATCGCCCCCAGCAGCCCCGCGCCTGCGCCGTCGACCCAGCCTGCCGCGACCATGGCGGGAAAGAGCGGCACATAGGCGAAGCGCGCCAGCCCGATGCCCGAACAGGTTGCCGCCGCGCCGGCGAAGGCCGGGGCGAAGAGCGCCCGCGTCATGCCGCTACCAAATCGGCCGGCAGGCGGTTTCTGGGGCATCCCGACCCGCCTCGGCGCAGCCACCCTTGCCGGGGTGTTGGCATCGGTCGATGGGAGAATGCCCTAGCGCGGCTCGACGGTCTGCGCCGCGCGGATTGCCCGGCGAAGCTTCGCGACGCCGGTCCGCGGATGCCCGTTCTCGCACAGCCGCATCCCGTCCTCGGCAAGGCGGCGCACGGAATCCTGCCGCGCCCCGGGCAGCAGGCCGAGCCGATCCACCAGCTCGATGCAATATTCCCGGCTGTCCGACGTGACGCGCGGCATCGGCTCACCTCCGGCGACGAGATCCGGGGCGAACAGGAAGGCAAGAGACAGGACGGCACGCATTGGCCGCACCATGCCGGACCCCGCCTCGCATCGCGGTGGCCTTCGGATGAAGCCGCGTTCATCGGATGGCGAGCGGTCATGGCCCGCCCAGCCGGATCGTCGCCCTCAGTCCGGGCTGCATGGCACCGGGCCGGGCGTCGTCCAGCACCAGCTCCCCGCCATGCAGATGGGCCACCGCGAGCACCAGCGACAGCCCAAGCCCCGATCCCGGGGTCGCGCGCGATGCATCGGCCCGGAAGAAGCGCTCCCCGGCCCGCACGCGATCCTCCGGCGGCAGGCCGGGGCCGCTGTCGGCAACCATCACCTCGACCCCATCGCGCGGATGGGCCTCGGCCGACAACCGCACGGTCCCGCCAGGCGGCGTGAACTTCAGCGCATTGTCGAGGAGGTTGCCCACCGCCTGCGCGAGCAGGTCCCGATCGCCCACCAGCTCCAGCCGCTCCGGCAGGTCGAGGGCGATGGTCTGGTCCCGGCTCTCCGCCACCACGCCATAGAATTCCGCCACGTCGCGCAGCACCGGCACGAGGTCGAGCGGCGCGAAGGCCGCCCGCCGTGCCCCCGCCTCGGCTTCCGCGATGCGCAACAGCGCCTCGAACACGCGGGAGATGTTGTCGAGGTCGGTGATGCCCTGCTCCATCGCCGCGCGCAGCGCCTCGGCATCGTCGGTGTCGGCCAGCGCCTCCTCGAGCTTCGCGCGGGCGCGGGCGATCGGCGTGCGCAGGTCATGCGCGATGGAATCCGACACGCCGCGGATGCCCTGCATCAGCCGGTCGATGCGGTCGAGCATGGCATTCATGCTCTCGCCGAGCCGGTCGAACTCGTCGTCCCGGCCGGAACCGGGCACGCGCCGCGACAGGTCGCCCGCCGCGATCGCCCGCGCGGTCTGGGAGGCCGGGCGCAGGCGGTGTTCCAGCGCGCGCCGCAGCACCGCGGCCCCGAGCAGCGCGATGATCGCCGCGGCGGCGGCCGACCAGGCGATGCCCTCGGCCAGCATGTCCCGCAGGCGCTGCTTCTCATCCACGTCGCGGCCGATCAGCACCCGATAGCCGTCGAGGCCGATGGTGTAGAGCCGGGCCTCGACCCGCACGCCCTCCCGCACGACCGCCGTCGCGGACCAGCCGCCATCGGCCGGGGCCTCCGGCGGCCAGCGGTCGAGATTGCCCGCGATGCGCCGGCCGGTCGCATCGGTCATCAGGTAGATGGCGTGATTCTCGACATCGGCGGCGAGGCGTTCGGCGAGAGCCTCGGCCACGGCGCCAGGCCCGGCCTCGCGCCAGCGCTCCGCGAGGCCGAAGGCATCGGTGCGCAGGGCGGCATCGGTCTGGCGGTCGAGCGAGCCGGCGGTGGCGAACCAGAGGATGAAGGCGAAGAGGATCGTCGCGGCGCTGTAGACGCCGGCGAAGAGCAGCGCGAAGCGGAAGGAGGCACTGCGGACGAAGCGGAACAGGGCATCCCAGGCGCTGGCGGGCTCGGGCCGGGGAGCACCCCTGCCCCCATCCGTGCCGCCCGCCCCCGCGGGCCGAAGCGCCCTCGGAAACCGCAACCGGGCGCCGGGCGCGTCAGACACGGCGCACCGCCGCGGGACGCGCGGCAGGGAGACCTTCCGGCCGACAGCGACCACCAGGCAGCCCCTCGGCGGGGCGGCCCGGCGCCGCGGCGCCCTTCCGGTCTTCCGCCCGCGTCACGCTTCCGCGCGGATCATGTAGCCGGCGTTGCGCACCGTATGGATCAGCGGCTTGTCGAAGCCCTTGTCCACCTTCTGGCGCAGCCGGCTGACATGCACGTCGATGACGTTGGTCTGCGGGTCGAAATGGTAGTCCCACACCTTCTCGAGCAGCATGGTCCGCGTCACCACCTGCCCGGCGTGGCGCAGCAGGTGTTCGAGCAGGCGGAACTCGCGCGGCTGGATCTCGATCCGCTTGCCCCCGCGCGTGACCGTGCGGGACAGCAGGTCCATCTCGAGATCCGCGATCTTGAGCCGCGTCGCCGGCGCTTCGACCGTGGGCCGGCGCCCCAGCGCCTCGACCCGGGCCAGCAGCTCGGCGAAGGCGAAAGGCTTGACCAGATAGTCGTCGCCGCCTGCCTTGAGGCCCTTCACCCGTTCATCCACCGCGGACAGCGCGGAGAGGAACAGCACCGGCGTTCGGTTGCCCTGGCCGCGCAGGGTCTCGACCAGGCGCACCCCGTCCACGCCGCCAGGCAGCATGCGGTCCAGCACCAATATGTCGAACTGCTCCGACGCCGCGAGGAACAGCCCATCGCGGCCATTGGCGGCATGCTCGACCACATGGCCGGCTTCCTGGAGGCCCTTGCGCACGAAGCGCGCGACCTCGGCATCGTCCTCGACCAGCAGGATGCGCATGGCCTCTTCCTACCCTTCGTTCGGCCGCCGTCCGATCTGCACGGCGATTTCCTGTTGCCGCCCGGCGCGTTGCAGCGTCAGGCGCACCGTTTCACCCGGCGGCAGCACCGCGACGCCGCGCACCAGAGCGCGGGAGGTCGCCACGGCCTCGCCGTTCAGTGCCGTCACCAGGTCGCCCTGGCGCAGCCCGGCCCGGGCGGCGGGGCTGTTGCGTTCCACCCCCATGATGACGGCACCGCGCCGGCCGCGGCCCAGTTCCACGGCAACCGCGACCGACACGCCAAGCCAGCCGCGTTCGACCCGTCCGCCGCGGATCAGGGCCTCGACCACCGGCCGCGCGAGGTCGGAGGGCACCGCGAAACCGATACCGGCCGAAGCGCCGGAGGGCGAGTAGATCGCCGTGTTGATGCCGATCACCTCGCCCTGCATGTTGAACAGCGGGCCGCCGGAATTGCCGGGATTGATCGGCGCGTCGGTCTGGATGAAGTCGTCGAAGGGCCCGGCGCCGATATCGCGCCCGCGCGCCGAGACGATGCCCGCGGTGACCGAGCCGCCCAGCCCGAAGGGGTTGCCCGCCGCCATCACCCACTGTCCGACGCGCATCTGCGCCGAATGGCCGAGCGAGACGGCCGCGAGCGGTGCGCGCGGCGTGATCTTCACCAGGGCCAGGTCGGTCAGCTCATCCACGCCGATCACGCGCGCCGGATACTCGGTGCCGTCCTGCGTGGTGACGACGACGCGCGTCGCGTTGCCCACGACATGGCCGTTGGTGACGATGACCCCGGTCGGCTCGATGATGAAGCCCGATCCGGCGCCCTGGACCAGGTGGCTGCCGCCGCCGCCGCGGCGGCGTTCCGCCGGGCTGCGGCGCGTTTCCCCACCCTCCCGGCTGGTGACCTGGATGCTGACCACGGCCGGCAGCACGCTTTCGGCGAGGTCGGCGAAATCGGGCAGGCCGCGCTGCGCGCGCGCAGGGCCGCCACATCCGGGCAGGGCGGCGAGGGGCAGCAGCAGCGCCAGGCGGCGGGGCAGCTTGGGCGACTCGGGCAGGGGGGCGGGCATTGTCACAGCCACAATCTGCGCTGCCGCTCCGGGGCGTTCAACCGGCGGCACTGGGGTCCTCCGGCCAGGGGTGCCTGGGGTAGCGGCCGCGCATCTCCTTGCGGACCTCCGTCCAGGTCCCTTTCCAGAAGCCGGCGAGGTCGCCGGTCAGCGCGATCGGCCGCCCGGCCGGGGAGAGCAACGCGGCCTGGAGCGGCACCCGCCCGCCCGCGAGGGGCGGCAGGGTGGCGAGGCCGAAGAAGTGCTGTGCCCGCGCCTCGAGGGTCGGAACGTCCCGCGCATAGTCGATGGCCGCGGACCGGCCGCCGGGCAGCGCCAGGCGCGGCGGCACGGCGGCATCGAGCGTGCGCTGGCGGTCCCAGGGCAGGGCCTCCCGCAGCAGTGCCGTCACGTCCAGCGCGCCGAGTTCCGACAGCCGCGTCCGCCCGTGCAGATGGGGCGCGAGCCAATCCTGCGCGCTGGCGGCCAGCGCGGCGTCGGAGACATCCGGCCAGGCCTCGCCCTCCACCTCGCGCATCCACCGGATGCGGGCCTGGGTCTGGCGCGCGGCGTCGGTCCAGTTGAGGTCGCGCAGGCCGCGTTCGGCCGCGGCCTGCGCCAGGGCGGCGGCCACGGCTTCGGGATCTGCATGGGCGAGCGGCGCTTCCTCGAGCACCAGCGGACCGAACATCAGGCGGCGGCGGGCCACGACCCCGCCGGTGCGGGCGTCGAAGGCGGCGCCCTCCTCCCGCCGCAGCCGTTCCGGGAAGCGGGCCTCCAGCACGGCCCTGTCGAGCGGGGCGGCCATGCGGATGCGGGCCTCGGTGCCCTGCAGCGCGAGGTCGGCGACGGCCAGCAGCGCGGACTTCGCCAGCGGGTCGGTCGCCGGCAGCCGCGCCCCCTGCCCCGAGGCCAGCCGGAACGCCCCGTCCATCGCCCCGCGCTTCGCCGCGATGCGGTCCGGGAAGCCGGCGGCGAGCAGCGCCCCCGCATCCCCGTCCGGATGCACCTGTCCATGCACGCCGAGCCGCCGGCGATGCAATGTCGCTGCCCGCCGGATACGGTGGATCGTCGCGCGATCCGCATCCGCCCGGTCGGCACCGTGCAGCAGGTCGAGGCGCAGATGCACGTCCGACGGCGCCTCCCGGCCGCGGATCGGGTCGCGTTCTTCCAGCAGCGCGGCGAGGTCGGCCGCGAGGGCGCGTTCCCCCTCATCCGACGCGGCGACCAGCATGCGGGCGAGGCGCGGATGCGTGCCGAGCCGGGCCATGCGCCGGCCCGTCGCGGTGATGCGCCGGTCGGCATCGAGCGCATCGAGGTCCCGCAGCAGCGCCTGCGCCGCCTTCACCGCCCCGGCAGGCGGCGGATCGAGGAAGGCGAGATCGCCCAACGACGCCCCCCAGCCCGCGATGTCGAGCACCAGGGAGGACAGCTCGGCCTCCAGCATCTCCGGCCGATCCGCGAGCGCCAGGCCGCGATGCAGGGCTTCGGTCCAGAGCCGGATGGCGACGCCCGGCGCGGTGCGGCCGGCGCGACCGGCGCGCTGTTCGGCCGCGGCGCGGCTGATCCGCACCGTCACCAGCCGCGACAGGCCCGATGCCGGATCGAGCCTCGGCGCGCGCCGGAACCCGCCATCCACCACGATGCGCACGCCGGGGACGGTCAGGGAGGTCTCGGCGATGGAGGTCGCCAGCACCACCTTCCGCCGCCCGTCCGGCGCGGGGTTCAGCGCGATGTCCTGTTCCGCCGGCGGCAATTCCCCATGCAGCGGCACCACCAGCGCATCGAGGCCCGAAAGCCGCTCCTGGGTGCGCCGGATCTCTCCCCAGCCGGGCAGGAAGGCCAGCAGGTCGCCGGGATTCTCGCGCAGCGCGTCGCGGATGGCGCCGGCCATGGCCTCGGGGAGGTCGCGCGCATCGGTGAGGTCCCGCGCGCGGTACTTCATCGTGACAGGCCAGGCGCGGCCGAGGCTTTCGATGACCGGCGCATCGCCCAGCAATCCGGCGAAGGCCCCGCCGTCCAGCGTTGCGGACATCGCCAGCAGCCGCAGTTCCGGCCGCAGGGCGCGCTGCAGGTCCAGGCAGAGGGCCAGCGCGAGGTCGGTGTCGATGTTGCGCTCATGCGCCTCGTCGAACAGCACGGCCGCGACGCCTTCCAGTCCGGGGTCGGATTGCAGGCGACGGACGAGCAGGCCCTCGGTGACGACCTCGACCCGCGTGCGGTCGGAAAAGGCGCGGTCGAGGCGCGTGGCGAGCCCGACGGTCCCGCCCGGCGCCGGCTCGCCGAGAAGTTCCGCCATGCGCCGGGCAGCAGCACGGGCGGCGACACGGCGGGGCTCCAGGACGAGGATGCGGGCATCCTGCGCCCAGGGCTCGTCCTTCAGGACCAGGGGCACGAGCGTCGTCTTGCCGGCGCCAGGCGGGGCGATGAGGACGGCGTTGGAGCCGGCGCGCAGCGCATCGCACAAGGCGGGGAGCGCCTCGACGACAGGAAGATCCTGAGGAATCACGGGCAGTCAGGACGCATGTCGTGGGACGGAAGGGGGGGGGGGGGGGGGGGGGCGGGCGGCCCGCCGGCCGCCGGCCCGGCCCGCGGCCCGCGGGGGGGGGGGGGCGGGGGGGGGGCGGGGGGGGGCGCGCCGCGGCCGGCGGCCGCGGCCCGGC
>JAYSDS010000217.1:0-7747 GCA_041914265.1 Roseomonas sp. | reverse complement strand
GGCGCCCGACGCCAAGTGGAGGTTTGCAAAGGCCTTTCGGCCTTTGCTGGGGAGGTGTCGGAGGGGCAAAGCCCCTCTGACATCCACAGTGCAAGCAGTCGGGCCCTCAGGAAGGCCTCCGCAAACCTCAACTTGTCGCACCACGGACCGAACGGCGCCGAGACCCATTGCTGCGTACGAAACGCGCTGCGAGAGTTCGGCACGAACGTCGCGCACGGCATCAAGTCCTGGCGATCCAGGCCACACCCTGGCGTGGCGGGCGCCCCTCCGGTTCGACCGCCAAGCCCCCGCTTGCCGCCACGGCGTGCCGGGCGCATCTGTCCGTCCATGGCCGATCCCACCGCCGTCTTCGACCGCCGCTTGGTACGGCTCCGCCGCGAGCGTTCCGCCGCCACCCAGAACCGTGTCGCGCCGATCCTCGAGGAGGCGGCCGACCGGCTGCTGGACCGGCTGGACGATACGACGCACCGCTTTTCCCGCGCGCTCGAGATCGGTGGGCGGGGGCTCATCGCGCCACGGCTCACGGCGCGCGGGGTGGGGCATGTGGTCTCGGCCGACCTTTCGCCCGTGCTGGCCGCTCGGGCCGGCGGCGCGCCGGTCGCGATGGATGAGGAATGGCTGCCATTCGCCCCCGGCAGCTTCGACCTGGTGGTCGCCTTCCTGTGCCTGCACTGGGTCAACGACCTGCCCGGCGCGCTGCTGCAGATCCGCCGCGCCATGGCGCCGGATGGGCTGTTCATCGCCCTGCTGCCTGGCCTGCCGACGCTGCAGGAACTGCGCATGGCCGTGATCTCGGCCGAGGCGGAACTGCGCGGCGGCCTCGCGCCGCGGGTCTCGCCCTTTCCGGAACTGCGCGATGGTGCCGGCCTGCTCCAGCGCGCCGGCTTCACCATGCCGGTCGCGGATGCCGAGGATCTGCCGCTGCTCTACCGCGACCCCTTCGCCCTCTTCGCCGACCTGCGCGCGGCCGGGGAGACCAACGCGGTGCTGGCCCGCGACGGGCGCATACCGCCACGCGCTTTGTTTCCTCTCACCGCCGCGCGGATGCAGCCCGAGGGCGAGGGAATCCCCGCCACGCTGCGACTGATCACCCTTACCGGCTGGTCTCCGGGCGCGGGCCAGCCGCAGCCGGCGCGGCCCGGCAGCGCCTCGACGCGGCTCGCCGAGGCGCTGGGCACGGTGGAACACGGCGCGGGGGAGAAGACCCGCCACTGACGCGCGCCTTGCAACCAGGGGGGCTCGGGCGCATCTTCCGAACCGAATTCACGCAAGGTTTCCGGACGCTTTTCATGGAGCAGCACGGCGGCGAGCCACGTCGCATCACCATCCACCGCCCCGAGGATTTCGTGGGCATGCGCAAGGCCGGCCGCCTCGCCGCCGAGACGCTGGACATGATCACGGCCCATATCCGCCCGGGCATCACGACGGGCGAGATCGATACCCTGTGCCATGATTTCATGATCGCGAACGGCGCCGTCCCGGCCACGCTCGGCTATCGCGGCTACACCAAGTCGACCTGCACCTCGGTCAACCACGTCGTCTGCCACGGCATCCCGGGCGAGCGCGTGCTGGCGGATGGGGACATCGTCAACATCGACGTCACGGTCATCCTCGATGGCTGGTATGGCGACAGCAGCCGCATGTACGTGGCCGGCACGCCGTCCACCAAGGCGCGGCTGCTGATGGACGTGACCTATGAATCGATGATGCGCGGCATCGCGGCGGTGAAGCCGGGGGCGACGCTCGGCGATGTCGGCCATGCCATCCAGGTTTATGTCGAGAAGCAGCGCTTTTCCGTGGTGCGCGACTTCTGCGGCCATGGCATCGGGCGTCACTTCCACGCGCCCCCCAACGTGCTGCATTTCGGCCGGCCCGGCGAAGGCCCGAAGCTGCGCCCGGGCATGTTCTTCACCATCGAGCCGATGGTGAATGCCGGGCGGCCCGAAGTGAAGATCCTCGACGATGGCTGGACGGCGGTGACGCGCGACCGTTCGCTTTCCGCCCAGTACGAGCACATGATCGGCGTGACCGAGACGGGTGTGGAGATCTTCACCCTCTCCCCCGCCGGGCTGGACAAGCCGCACCAGCCGCGCTGACCGCTTCGGTGGTTTGATTTTAAGGCACGATCATCTACCCTGGGTTGCGCATCCGCCGGACGGTCCGGCGGATGCTTCGGAGCCGGCATGGCGCGACCCAAGCACTTCGCCGAAGCGAGCCCCGGTCTTCTCGCCGCCCTCGCGCCCGAGGCCGCGAGCGAGGCCGAACCGCCCGGCCATACCGGCCATCGCGCCCGCATGCGCGGCAAGCTGCTGACCGCCGGCCCGGATGCGCTGCTCGACCATGAATTGCTGGAGATGGTTTTGTTCCTCGCCCTGCCGCGGCGGGACACCAAGCCGATCGCGCGCGCGCTGCTCGCGCGCTTTGGATCCTTCGCCAATGCGCTGACCGCCCCGTTGTCAGACCTGCGCGAGATCGAGGGCCTCGGCGAGGCCGGCGCCGCGGCGCTGCGCACCGTGCAGGCCGCCGCCCTTCGCCTCGCGCGGGCGGAGGTGATGGACCACCCGGTGCTGAACAACTGGGACCGGCTGCTCGCCTACCTCACCGCCGCGCTGTCGCGCGAGAGGGTGGAGCAGTTCCGCGTCCTTTTCCTCGACACGCGCAATCGCCTGATCACGGACGAGGCGCAGGCGCGCGGCACGGTCAACCACACACCCGTCTATCCGCGCGAGGTGGTCCGGCGCGCGCTGGAACTGCAGGCGACGGCGCTGATCCTGGTGCACAACCACCCCTCGGGCGACCCTTCCCCCTCCCGCGCGGATATCGAGATGACGCAGGAGGTGAAGGCCGCCGCCGCGAGCCTCGGCATCGTGCTGCACGACCACCTGATCGTGGGCAACGGCCGTCACCTCTCCTTCCGGCGCGAAGGCCTTCTCTGAAGCGTTTCGCGCGGCGTGCGTCTCGTCACGCGCGAGCCGTTGACCGGAATGGGTGGGACCCGGCACGTTCTGCACATGCGCCCCATCCTGCCGCTCGTCGCGTTCGCCGCCGCCTGCGCCACGCTTCCGGCCCTCGCCCAGAAGCCGGGCCCCGGCTGGGGCAGTGGCGGGTCGCTCGGCAACCTGCCGCCGCCCAACCAGCAGGCACCGCAATTCAATCCCCAGCAGCAGCAGCAACGCCCGCAGGGTCGCCCCCAGATGGCCCTGCCGCGCGACAAGCCGCCGCCGCTCGGCGCGCAGCCCGGCTTCCAGCAGGCGCGGCCCCAACAGCCCGGCGCGCGGCCGCCGGGCCCCACGGCTTCGCTGCCCACCGACAAGCCGCCACCGCTCGGCTCATCCGTCGCGGCGGTGCCGCGGCCACCCGGCCCGACCCCGGGGCCCCAGGCCGGCCGTCGCGAGCCGCCGCGGGATGTCTCGTCCGGCACCGGTTTCGTCGTCGCCCCGCGCCAGGTGATGACCAACCACCACGTCGCCGAGGGCTGCACCGCGATGATCGCGCGCACCGGCTCCGGGCAGGAAGTGCCGGCGACCGTGATCGCGGTCGATGCCGAACGGGACCTGGCCTTGTTGCGCACCGACGCGGATGCCGGGCCCGTCCTGTCCTTCCGTCGTGCCGCGGGGGTTCGCCGCGGCGAGAACGTCGTCACCTACGGCTTCCCGCTCGCCGGGCTGCTGTCATCGGGGCCGACGCTGACGACGGGCGATGTCTCGGCCCTGGCGGGGCTCGGGGACAATCCGCGCCAAATTCAGATCAGCGCGCCGGTGCAGCAGGGCAATTCGGGCGGGCCGTTGCTGGACCTGCGCGGCCAGGTGGTCGGCGTCATCGTGTCCAAGTTGAACGCGCAGCGCATCGCCCAGGCGACCGGCGACATTCCGCAGAACGTCAATTTCGCGGTGAAGCACACCGAAGCGGTGGACTTCATGCGCGAACACGGCGTGCAGCCGCAGCTCGAGGACCCCACCGGCCCGCTGCGCACGGCGGCGGAGATCGGCGAGCTGGCACACGCCTCCACGGTGTTCCTGCGCTGCCTGCGCTGAGGCGCGATGGGTTGGGGGCTCCCTGCCCCCTTCCAAGTTCCCGCTGCCATCGCGGCCAATGAAGCGTCCCGGTGGTTGCTAGCTTGCGCTGTTGGAGTTGGAGGGGCGCTGCCCCTCCAAACCACCCCGCCAAGTGCTTGGAGCACTTGGAACGCAGTCTATTGGTGTCGGGCGCAGCGGCTTTGCTGTCCCCGCGAAACGCCCTTCGCGCACAAGAGCGTCTTCCGGCGCCATTCTGGCAGCGGCGCACCGCGCCAAAGGGAGGTTTGCAAAGGCCCTTCGGCCTTTGCTGGGGAGAGCTCGAGAGGGGCAAGGCCCCTCTCGATCCCACAGGAGAAGCCTTGGCGGCGAGCAGTCCGCTATGGACGCGCCGCGCCCGCGTTCCGCACCCCTTGCAGTGCCGCCGCAGCGAAGGCCCTGGCGTCCGCGGGCGGCGGGCGGCTATCCGCCATCGTGACCTGGACCTTCACGAAGCGTCCATCCGCGCCGCCGATGCAGACATGGCGGATCACCGCGGCGCGGCCGAAGGCGCCCGTCAGCACCGCGCAGCGCAAGCCTAACTCGGCGAGGGTGGCGCGATCGCGCTCGGCGAGCCGCCGCCCGGTGCGGCCTTGCGGTGCCTCGGACAATTCCATGACGGCGGTGGTCAATTCGCGATCGATCGCGGGATCGGCTGGATCGTTCGGCACGCGCGCAGCGCCATCGAACACCAGCACCGAGCCGACGGCGCTGCGATTCGGCGTCGCATAGTCGAAGGCAAGGGACGGGCCCGGCCGCCGCGCGGTCTCGCCCAGGGTGAAGCCGGCCAACTGCGCCGGCATCGATTCGGCGATGGTGTCGAGGCTGGGCGCTTGCGCCTGGTTGAGCGCGGCGCAGCCGGCCAAGGCGGTCACCAGGACCGCGCCGGCGAAGTGTCTGCCATGCCGCCAACCACCCCGAACCACCATCTCCCCCCAACTCATCATGGCCTGTCCCCGCCAGTATCCGGCGCGCAGGGGCGCGCCGGGCGGGACGAAGAAGCGCAGGCAATTCCGGCCAAAGCAAGACACCGCCGGCCGCATTGCCGGCAGCGCCCCGCCATGGCCCGGATCAGGTCTCGACGCGGCGGCGGGTGGCGTCGCGCACGACGCCGGCCACGAGGGTGATGACGGTCGAGTAGATGATCATCTGCATCACCGTGGCGCCCACCCACAGCCAGATCGGGAAGACACCCGAGATGGCCGGGACCAGGAAGCCGAGCGGCAGGAACAGGTAGGCGTAGGCCTCAGGCACCGCTTCGGTCACCTGATGCGTGCCTTCGTAGATCATGTTGAAGGCGACGTAGAGGATGACGAGCAGGCCGACCCAGGCGATCCAGCGATGCTTGTTGAGCAGGTTCGCGATCAGCGTCGCCGCCACGCCCATCAGCACGACCGAGAAGGCGAGGCCGATGACGAGGACGTAAGGATGGTCCTGCGCCGCGCCGGCCACCGCCAGCACGTTGTCGAGGCTCATCGAGATGTCGGCCACGAGGATCTGGGTGATCGCCTGCCGCATCGTCTTGCGCGGCGCACCCGGCGTCTCCTCGCCCTCGATCGCAGCCACGCCTTCGTGCTGCTCGGTCACCTCGGGGTGGTCATGCCCGCCGCCGTCGCGCAGCTCGCGGTACATCTTCCAGCAGACCCACAGCAGCAGGACGCCGCCGGCCAGCACGATGCCGACGATGGACATCAGCTGCACCGTGATCGAGGCGAAGGCGATGCGCATCACCGTCGCGGCAATGATGCCCCAGAAGATCGCCTTCTTGCGCTGATCGGCCGGAAGGCCCGCCGCGGCCATGCCGACGACGATGGCATTGTCGCCCGCTAGGACGATGTCAATGAAGAGCACCATGGCGAGTGGCTGAAGCCACACCGGCAGCATTTCCAACATTTCTGTCGCCCCAGAGCGCGTTGCAAGAAATTAATGCGAAGCGCAATACCGGGGGGCAGGCGCGGCTGCAAGCCCGCTTGCCGCAGTCCGGCTTGCGCTGCGCCGCCGCACGGGCCAAACCCCGCCCGCATTTGATCCGGAGCCGCCCGTCATGGTCCCGCGCTATTCCCGTCCGCAGATGGAAGCCATCTGGTCGCCCGCCGAGCGTTACCGGATCTGGTTCGAGATCGAGGCGCTGGCCGCCGAGGCCATGGCGGCGCTCGGCACCATCCCCGCCGAAGCGGCCCGCGTGATCCGCGAGAAGGGCGGCCCGCGCGCCGCCGCGATCGGGGAGGCCGAGGTCGCCCGCATCGACGAGATCGAGCGCGTCACCCGCCACGACGTCATCGCCTTCCTTACCTTCATGGCGGAGGGAATCGGGCCCGAGGCGCGCTTCATGCACCAGGGGATGACCTCCTCCGACGTGCTGGACACCTGCCTCGCGGTCCAGCTCACCCGGGCGGCGGACCTGCTGATCGCGGATCTGGACGGGCTGCTCGCCGCGCTGAAGACGCGTGCGATCGAATACAAGATGACGCCGACCATCGGGCGCAGCCACGGCATCCATGCCGAGCCATCCACCTTCGGGCTGAAGCTCGCCGGCCACTATGCGGAATTCGCCCGCGGCCGGGCGCGCCTCGTCGCCGCGCGGGCCGAGATCGCGACCTGCGCCATCTCGGGGCCTGTCGGCACCTTCGCCTCGGTCGATCCGCGGGTGGAGGAATTCGTCGCCGGCAAGCTCGGCCTCGCGGTCGAGCCCGTATCCACCCAGGTTATCCCGCGCGACCGCCACGCCGCCTTCTTCTGCGCGCTGGCCGTCGTTGCCTCGGGCATCGAGCGCCTGGCGACGGAGGTGCGGCACCTGCAGCGTTCCGAAGTGCGGGAGGCGGAGGAGTATTTCCACCCGGGCCAGAAGGGCTCCTCGGCCATGCCGCACAAGCGGAACCCGGTGCTGAGCGAGAACCTCACCGGCCTCGCGCGCCTGGTGCGCGGCTACGTGACCCCGGCGCTGGAGAACGTCGCACTGTGGCATGAGCGCGACATCAGCCATTCCTCGGTGGAGCGCGTCATCGCCCCGGATGCGACCATCGCGCTCGACTTCGCCCTCGCCCGCCTGACCGGGATGATGGAGAAGCTGACCGTCTATCCGCAGCGCATGACCGCGAATCTCGAATCGCTGGGCGGCGTGGTGCACAGCCAGAAGGTGCTGCTGGCGCTGACCCAGGCCGGCATGAGCCGCGAGGAGTCCTACGCCGCCGTGCAGCGCGCGGCGATGGCGACCTGGACCGCGCTCGGCACGCCGGAAGCCCGCAGCTTCCGCGAGAACCTGGAGGCCGACCCGGCCGTCTCGGCGCTGCTGAGCTCGGCGGCGCTGGAGGCCGCCATGGATCCGCGGCGCGACTTCGCGCAGGTGGACACGGTGTTCCGCCGGGTGTTCGGCGAGGCGTGATCCGAAAAGGCCGGCAGATTGCCGGGCTGGGTCATCTGAGAAGGGCACGGACGGACTCTGTCCTTCCGGGCCATCCCGCCAAGCCACAGTGTGGCCCGGATCGCCGGCTTTTGGCGTCGGGCGCCATGCGCATTCCGAGCCCTCGCAGCGAGCGGGCCTCGGCGCTGTTCCGCCAGCGGCGAGCAATACCGAATCCTGATGACCCGGTTACTTCCGCTGTCGATGTGATAGTGGCTTTTGCCCCCCCGCACCACCCCAGCAAAGGGCCCAAGGGCCTTGCAAACCACGACATGTTTGCCGGGGGCGCCGGCAA
>JAYSDS010000216.1:0-7775 GCA_041914265.1 Roseomonas sp. | reverse complement strand
CCCCCCCCCCCCCCCCCCCCCCCCCCCCCCCCCCCCCCCCCCCCCCCCCCCCTCTGCACTGCCCTGCGAGAGCCGCCTCCACCCTTCGCGCGGCCTCGGTGCTTGCCCCGCCGGCCGGCTGGACACCCGCCAATGTTCGTGATAAGTTCTCATCGACAATGGCCCACCCCCTGTCGCGGCCATCCCGATAAAGCCGTAAAAGTTTAAATGCCTAAAGCGGCCGCTCCCTTTCTCCCTGGCGGCCGAGCGGGCATAAGGCGCGGCGCATGTCCGCCCCCGACCTCACCGTGCCGGGCGCCCGTCGGGCCGCCTGGCTGAATTCGCTCTTCGTGGATCATGCCCTGTTGCGCCTGGGCTGGCGCAATTGGGGCGTGGTGGAGAGCGGGCGGCTGTATCGTTCCAACCATCCGACGCCCTGGCAGCTCGAACGAGCGGTACGCCGCCATGGCATCCGCACGGTGATCAACCTGCGCGGCCATCGCGAGAGCTGCGGATCGGACGTGCTGGGGCGGGCCGCCGCGAGGGAACTCGGCCTCGAGCACATCGACGCGCCGCTCGAGAGCCGGGGCGCGCCGCACAAGGACCGTGTGTTGCGCCTGGCGGGGATCTACGCGCGGATGCAGGAACCGGCGCTGATCCATTGCAAGTCGGGCGCGGACCGCACGGGCCTTGCGGCGGGGATCTGGCTGCTGGTGCGGGGCCGCCCGGTGGAGGAGGCGCTGCGCCAGCTTTCCCTGCGCTTCGGCCATGTCGCCGCGGCGCGGACCGGCATCCTGGATGCCTTCTTCCAGGCCTATGCGGCCCACTGCAAGGCGCATGGGCCGAAGCCTTTCCTCGACTGGGTACGCGACGACTATTCCGAGGACGCACTCCGCGCCGAGTTCCGCAGCACCCCCTGGGCCGACCGGCTGGTGGATGGCGTCCTGCGGCGCGAGTGACGCCGGGCGGCGGCCGCCCTACCGCAGGAAATCGAGCAGCAGCGCGACGGTTTCCGCGGGTCGTTCCTGCTGCACCCAATGCCCCGCGCCGGGCACCAGATGCGTGCCCCGCCAATCGGCACAGGCCGCGGTCTCCATGGCGCGCAGCGCGCCCGGGGCCTGCTGCACGCCCCAGTCCCGCGTGCCGCCGATGAAGGTGGCCGGCACCGCGATGCGGGCGCCGGCGAAGGCTTCCATTTCCATGTTCGTGCCGGTGAAGCGCGTGCGATACCAGTTCAGCCCGCCCTGGAAGCCGCTGCGGGCGTATTCCTGGGCGTAGACCGCCATCTCCGCCTCGGTCATCCAGCTGCAGGCGGCGATCTGGCCCGGCGACGGCATCTCATGCGCGACGGTCTGCGGCATGGTCTCGGCCAGGTCCATCACGTAGTAGGTCGGCAGCTTCGCGAGTTCTCCTGCCGTCCAGCCGCTCAGCGGGACGACGTCGTTACCGGCCCAGTCGCCCGATTTGTGGTGGTAGTAGGCGCGGAAGAAGGCGTGCAGGCCCTGCGGCGCGGCGATCAGGTCGCCATTCGCGGGGCGCGTCGCATAGTACCAGTGGTAATGCTTGCGCGGCCGAGACAGGGTGGCGAGGTCCGCCGCGATGTCCCGCGCCGGTGCCCGCAGCGCGGTACCGATCGCCGGCGGCCCGGCGAAGGGCGCGCTCATCAGCGCGACGCGGCGGAACACGTCGGGCCGCACCAGCGCGCAATGCGCCGCGACGGGCGATCCGAAATCATGTCCGATCACGGCATGCACCTGCGCGATCCCGAGCGTGCCAAGCAGCGCGAGCTGGTCGCGGATCAGGTTCAGCAGCGCGAAGGGACGTAGGTTGGCGTCATAGGCCGCCTCCCAGCCCGTGGTGCGGCCATAGCCGCGCTGGTCCGGCGCGATGACGTGGAAGCCGGCCTCGGCCAGCGGCAGCATCACCCGCCGCCAGGAGAAAGCCAGTTCGGGAAAGCCGTGCAGCAGCAGCAGGACGGGCCGCTCGGCCTCCCCGGCCTCGAGCAGATGCATCGTCAGCCCGTTCACCCCGGGTACCATCCGGGTGCGGATGCCGGCCGGCAGCGGGGCGGTGTCGAGCGGGTCCATGGGCGTCCTCCTGATCTTGGCGCCCATCCGGCCCGCGATGGGCGCGGCGATCAAGCCCCTGCCTGCTGGCCCGGCCGTGTCCGACGAGGAATCGGAGGGGCAAGGCCCCTCCAATCTCCTTATCCCGCCTTCGCTTCCCGGCGCCGCTTCGTCAGCACGAATTCGGTATACCCGTTCGCCTGCTTCGCCCCTTCGAACACCAGGTCGCAGGCGGCCTTGAACGCCGGCCCGTCGAACCCCGTCGCCATGGCCCGATAAGCCGGGTCGCCCGCATTCTGCCGGTCCACCACCGCGGCCATGCGCTTCATCGTGTCCATCACCTGCTGCGAGGTGACGACGCCATGGCGCAGCCAGTTGGCGATGTGCTGGGAGGAGATGCGCAGCGTCGCGCGGTCTTCCATCAGCCCGACATCGTTGATGTCCGGCACCTTGGAACAGCCCACGCCCTGGTCCACCCAGCGCACGACATAGCCCAGGATGCCCTGCGCGTTGTTGTCGAGTTCCGCCTGCACATCGGTGGGTGACCAGTTGGTGTCGTGGGCCAGCGGCACCGTGAGGATATCGGTCAGCTTCGCGCGCGGCCCGCCATGCTGCAGCTCATCCTGCCGCGCGGCGACGTCGATCTCGTGATAATGCAGCGCATGCAGCGTCGCCGCGGTGGGGGAGGGGACCCAGGCCGTGTTCGCCCCCGCCTTCGGATGACCGACCTTCTGTTCCAGCATCGCGGCCATCATGTCGGGCATGGCCCACATGCCCTTGCCGATCTGCGCGCGCCCGCGCAGCCCGCAGGCGAGGCCGGTATCGACGTTCCAATCCTCATACGCCTTGATCCAGGGCTGGGCACGCATGTCGTTCTTGCGCACCATGGGCCCCGCTTCCATCGAGGTGTGGATCTCGTCCCCGGTGCGATCGAGGAAGCCGGTGTTGATGAACACCACGCGATCCTTCGCCGCCCCGATGCAGGCCTTGAGGTTGATGGTGGTCCGCCGCTCCTCGTCCATGATGCCCATCTTGAGCGTATTGCGCGCCAGGCCGAACGCATCCTCGACGCGGGCGAAGAGCGTATCGGCCCAGGCCACTTCCTCGGGCCCATGCATCTTGGGCTTCACGATGTAGACATTGCCGGCGCGCGAGTTCAGCCGCTTGCCCTTGATGTCGTGCAGCGCGATCGCGACGGTGCACAGCGCATCGAGGATCGTCTCCGGCACCTCGGCACCATCGAGCGTGACGGCATCGGTCATCATGTGGTGGCCGACATTGCGCACCAGCATCACCGAGCGGCCATGCAGCGTCAGCGTGCCGCCGCCGGGCGTCGTGAAGACACGGTCCGGGTTCAGCCGGCGGACCACCACCTTGCCGCCCTTCTCGAATTCCGCGGTCAGGTCGCCCTTCATCAGGCCGAGCCAGTTGCGATAGACCTCGACCTTGTCCTCGGCATCCACCGCGGCGACGGAATCCTCGCAATCCTGGATCGTCGTCAGCGCGGATTCCAGCACGACATCGGCGATGCCCGCCGCATCGGTGCTGCCGATCGGATGCGCGCGATCGAAGATCACCTCGATATGCAGGCCGTTATGGACGAAGAGCAGCGCGGCGGGCGCGCCCGCATCGCCCAGATAGCCCGCGAGCTGCGCCGGCGCGGCGAGCCCCGTGGTCGCGCCGCCGGCCAGCGTCACCACGAGCGCGCCACCGTCGATCCGATAGCCCGTCGCATCCGCATGGCTGCCCGATGCGAGCGGCACGGCCTGGTCCAGCACCGCGCGCGCCTTGGCGATCACCTTCGCCCCGCGCGCGGGGTCGTAGCCCTTCACCTTCGGGCCGTCCTGCGGAATGGCGTCGGTGCCGTAGAGCGCGTCGTACAGCGACCCCCAGCGCGCATTCGCCGCATTCAGCGCGTAGCGGGCATTGGACACCGGCACGACGAGCTGCGGCCCGGCGATGGTCGCGATTTCCGCATCCACGTCGGTGGTGCCGACGCTCAGCTCGGCCGGGGCGTCGAGCAGATAGCCGATCTCCTTCAGGAAGCCGGCATAGGTGGGCAGGTCCACGGGGCGGGTGGGATTGGCGCGGTGCCAGGCGTCGATTTCCACCTGCAGGCGGTCGCGTTTGGCAAGCAGGGCGGCATTGGCCGGGGCCAGCTCACGCAGGATCGACTCCATCGCCGCCCAGAAGGCCGCCGGCGCGATGCCGGTGCCGGGCAGCGCCTCGGTCTCGATGAAGCTGCGCAGCACCGGTTCAACGACAAGCCCCTTGCTTTCCGCCATATCCGCACTCTCCCCCTTGGTTCGATCATGTGCCGCCCGCATGGGGCGTATTTCGGAAGGTGCTGTCTACAGTCTTTTCCGCCGCGGCGGCAGGCCGCGAGCCCGTCAGGCCAGCCGGAGGCTGTCCAGCTCCCGCCGGCAGGCATCGCTGAATGTCTTCAGCGGGTCGCGTTCGACCTGCTCATGGGCGTGGGCGGCCAGGTCCTCGAAGGACAGGTTCGGGGCGGCGTAGACGGCGATGATGTGTTCGAGGGCCAGCTCCGCCTCGCGCGCCACCCCGGGCGTGGCGAACAGCCTGATCCGCCCGAGCAGCGCATAGGCCGAGGCGAAGGTCCCAGGATCGCCCGCCGTATGCCCCAGCGCATCCATCAGCAGCCGCGCGGATTCCTGCATGAACTCGACGTACAGCGCCTCGCGCTTCGCGATCTCGGCGGTCAGCCGCTGCTGCCGGTGCGTGCCGCGCTGGCTGACCCAGGCGGTAGTGAGCGATGCCAGGCCGCCGATCACCGAACCGGCCAGGGCCGAGATGGCGGACAGCACGGCGGGTTCCACGCGAGGCTCGCTCCAGGCCCGAGGCGGGCGCGGTTCATCATTCCTGCGCCCCGCGCGTCGCGTCAATCGGCGTCGGGGCTTGCCCCGCATCCCCTGCGGCGCGAGGCTGCGCCCGCTACTCGCAGACAAGGAACGCCATCATGGCCTGGACCCCGCCCCCGCATGTCAGCCAGCACTGGCAGGTCACCAAGCCGGGGGCGAGCGGCAAGCGGGGCATGGTCGCCTCCCAGGCGCGCGACGCGGCCGAGGCCGGCATCGCCATCCTGGAGGCCGGTGGCACGGCGGCTGATGCCGCGGTCGCCACGGCATTCGCGCTCTGCGTGGTCGAGCCCTGGAATTCGGGCATCGGCGGTATCGGCTTCACCCAGGTCGCCGGGCCCGGCATCGCGCCGCAGACCTTCGATTTCGGTCCGGTCTCCCCGCATGCGCTGGACCCCTCGGCCTTTCCGCTGACCGGCAAGGTCAAGGCCGACCTCTTCACCTGGCCCGAGGTGCTGGAGGACCGCAACGTCCATGGTCCGCTGTCCTTCGCCATTCCCTCCTCGGTCGCGGGCTATGCCGAGCTGCATGCCCGCCATGGGCGGCTGCCGCTCTCGGTGGTGATGGAACCGGCCATCGCGCTGGCGAGGCGCGGCCTGGCGCAGGACTGGTTCACCACGCTGAAGATCGCGAACAGCGCCGCCGTGCTGCGGCTGTATGCGGAAAGCGCGCGCATCTACCTGCCGAACGGGCTGCCGCCCGTGCCGCCCTATCAGGGCGCGCCGGGCTTCTTCCGCCAGGGCAAGCTCGCCGAGACGCTGGAACGCCTCGCCTCGGCCGGGCTGCGCGACTTCTATGACGGCGGGATCGCGAGCGAGCTGCTCGCCGATTTCAAGGAGATGGGCTCGCCCCTCAACGCCGCAGACCTCGCCGGCTGCAAGGCGGTGGTCAAGCCGGCGCTGGAAGCGAGCTGGCGCGGGAAGAAGCTGTTCCTCGCGAATGGCCTGACCGCGGCGCCGACCCTGCTGCGCGTGCTGGAGGGCATGCGCGATGCCGATTTCTCCGGCGCCGCGCCGTCGCCGGCCTGGTATGCGCAACTCGCCCGCGTGATGCGCGCGGCCTATGCCGAACGCCTCGCTGGCCTCGGCGATGCGGAGCCCAAGGCCGCGGAATCCTGCACCACCCACCTGACCGTCTGCGACAAGGACGGGATGATGGTGGCGATGACCACGACGCTGCTTTCCTCCATGGGCAGCCGCGTGGTGCTGCCGCGCACCGGCGTGCTGATGAACAACGGCGTGATGTGGTTCGACCCGCGCCCCGAGGCCAAGAACGCCATCGCCCCCGGCAAGCGCCCGCTGACCAACATGTGCCCCGTGATCGCGGCGGAAGGCGCGGCACCCACGATGGCGCTCGGCGCCTCCGGCGGGCGGCGCATCCTCGCCTCGGTGTTCCAGACCCTGTCCTACGTGGCCGATTTCGGCATGTCGCCCACGGTCGCCGCGCATCACCCGCGCCTCGACGTCTCGGGCCCCGAGGGGGTGACCGCCGATGTGCGGCTGGGGGCCGAGACCCTCGCCGCCCTGGCCGCCGAGGACACGGTGACCGAGGTGGAGCACGCCGTGCTGCCGGTGAACTTCGCCTGCCCGAACCTGATCCGCATCCTGCCCGACGGCTCACGGGAGGGGATCAGCGACGCGATGAGCCCCTGGAGCGCCGCCCTGGCGCAATAATCGTCACGGGGCTGGCACGAACCTTGCCGTTCGTGCCCAGCCACGTGGCATTTGCAGGCCTTTGTCGGGAAGACCTGCCTCCGGCTTGGGCGTGACGATGCCGACGTGCTTCATCAGGGAGCATCGTCATGAATCGTCGTACTATCCTTCTGGCCGCCGGCGCGCTCGCTGCGCCGCGCCTCGCTGCCGCGCAATCCGGCGCCTGGCCGACCCGCGGCTCGGTCCGCCTGGTCGCCCAATTCCCCCCGGGCGGGCTGGTGGACACCATCGCGCGGCTGATGGCGCCGATCCTTTCCCAATCCCTGGGCCAGACCGTGGTGGTGGAAAATCGCGCCGGCGCGGGTGGCGTCATCGGCACCGACTGGGTCGCGAAGCAGCCGGCCGATGGCTACACGCTCCTGGTCAGCCATGCCTCCGTGCATGTCTTCTCTGCCGCGACCATGCCAAGCCTGCCCTTCAATCCGGTGACCGACTTCACCCATATGGGCATGCTGGTCGAGGCGTCGAACGTGCTGCTGGTGAAGGCGGATTCGCCGTTCCAGACGCTCGAGCAGTACATCGCCGCGGCGCGCACGCGGCCTGTACGCTACGGGTCGTCGGGCATCGGCTCGGCGCCGCATCTGCTGGGTGCGATGCTGACCGGGGAGACGGGCGCGGCCAATCTCGACCACGTGCCCTATCGCGGTTCGGCGCCCGCCATGCAGGACCTCATGGCGAACCAGATCGAGTCGATGATCGACCCGATCACCACCAATGTTCAGCTCATGAAGGACGGGGTACTGCGCGCGCTGGCCGTTTCCACGCCGCAGCGCCTGCCGGCCTTCCCCAACGTGCCGACCTTTGCCGAGCTCGGCTTCCCCAAGCTGACATCGGCGCAGTGGCTCGGCCTGTCGGGGCCGAAGAACCTGCCGCAGCCGGTCGTCGAACGGCTGAGCGGGCTGATCCCGCAACTCGTCGCCAGGCCCGACCTGATGACGCGCTTCGAGGAACTGCAGACCCTGCCGCGCAACCCGCCGCCAATGGGGGCTGACTTCACCACCATCATCAACCAGCAGATTGGCGAATGGACCGCCGTGGCACGGCAGTTCAACATCGTCGTGACGTGATCGGGCGGGGCGCGCTGGCTCGGAGGCGGAGGGGCCGTGCGCCATAAGCGCGACGGGAAGACCGGAGAGGGGCGC
>JAYSDS010000215.1:0-7776 GCA_041914265.1 Roseomonas sp. | reverse complement strand
TCCCTCCATGCCGCGGAGAAGACTGCACCATCAAAGCCTGGGACCAAACACCTAACCTCGCGCTGCTTCCCGCTTGCGCCGCCAGTGGCGCAGAGACACGCTGCCGACGATCAGCAACGGCGCAGCAAACGCCGCGAAGATAAATGGCCTGACCAGAATTTCCGCGATGGAGGTTTCCGCCCGCTCTGGTGCACCCTTCGGCACGATGAGCCGAACGCGGCCTCCCTCAGCGAACGGGTTTTCGTCCGGCAGCGTCTCACGCCATGCAATCGTCACTTCACCGCCGCCATCCGGTCGGACGAAGCGCAGCAGCGGCGCCACGGTCTCGACGTTGTAGCGTTCCCCTCTTTCGGGTTCGACACTTCGGGTGCGGTGCTCGAAGCCCACGACACGCGCCACTGCGACGTCCGAGTCAATGAAGCGCAACGTGTTCACGCCGGCTACAAGGGCGGCAACGGCGGGGATGGCGCCGCCGAGCAGAAACACCAACGAGCCGACGAGGCCGAGATCAAGCATGGGCCAGGGCTTCTGCTTCGCAACCATCGTAACAGGTGTACCGAAGACCCGGCACAGGATCGCAATCTGCTCCTGCGAGAGTTCGCTATCTCCCGCCTCGAAGCGTTCGATGGCGCCTGCAGGCAACCCGGTTCGGCGCGCTGCGTGCTCCACGGACATGCCAAGAGCCTCACGTCCGGCGCGGCATTGCGTTGGCGTGAAGGCAGGTTGGATGTGTTCGGGGGCCCGCTTCGGCATGTTTCCACCCATACCGGCCGGGAAACGTGAATGGCGAACGAATTTCGCAGCCTCATCGGAAGTCTCGCGCGACGTTCCTTCGGGTGCAGCGAGTTGGCCCTCGGGCTGGCGCTGGGAGGCCTGCCTGACGTGTCGGGAGCACGCCGGCCATCGAGGCGAAGTTCAGCTTCCACAAGACCGGGAAATGCCATTACGCCTTTGATCGCCCTGTTCCAGATCGCTTCATGCAGAAGTGGTTTCATGACGATGTGCCCCCAGTTGGCGCGATGGGGGCCTCGCGCCTTACCTCTATCGTATTTCCAACAAATCAGCTCTCGGCAGGGCCATTGCGGGAGAAAATGGTGAATGTTACTTGGTTGGATCCGGCTCCGATAGGCGAAGCACTGGCTGTAGATATTTTGCTTGCCAACGAAGAGGAGCAGGATGTCATTTCGCAGTTTTCAATAGGAGGCTTCCAAATCCTGCGATGGATTAAGCGCCTTCCGTCCGGGAAGAATCTGCTTGTCTCATCGTTCGCGTTTGAGTGCGGGCCGGTGGATTTGAAGATGCCGGATAGTCCGGGCCTTCCGGGCAAAGTTTTTCGGGAGGTCCATTTTCCCGATATCGACGTGCCACAGACTGGGCGCCCGGTCCGATTGCACCTTGCCCTTAAGGAAGGGGTGCCGCCTCAAATCTGGGAGCTTGGAGGCTACGAAGTGGGCCCGATCCCTGAATGATGTTCAAAACGGCGCGCGGCGATTGGCTGTGTTCCAATGCAGTCACGTGAACTCCGCCCATGATGGTGTCAAAACCCTAGCATATCCCTGATATTCAACCCCTCCGCCGGGGGACGCCAACCTTTTCAACAGGGTGGCCCTAGAGACCGCGCTGGAACACCAAAACAGAGCCCAAACTGCGTGACTTAGCAACTCCGGTCCAAGCGCAGTTCCGCCGGATCCCCCATATTCCCCGCGGTCAGGTGTCGCATCGGCCGTTCGGTCGCGCGGGGCTGGGGTGGCGCGTTGCCTCCCCCATACTCCTCCCACACTTTCGCGATGGCCTCGCGGAATTGGCGGCGCACCATGTCCAGCGCTTCGTCCTCTTGGGGGCTCGCCGCTATCGCCGAGACGTTGTCCAACGCCGCGAAAAGCTCGTCCGCGATCGTCTGGAGAGCCGCGCGTGGCTGATCGGTCGCGGCCAGCTGATCACGAATGGCTTGCTCGATGGCGTGAGCAACAGCGCGTCCCTGCATCAGACTCCTCCCGGCCCGCATCGGCCTCGATACTCAGCTCAAGAGGGTCGGCGCTGAGGCTGCGGCACATACTCTCTCGGCCATCAGAGCGACCAAAAAACCCCGCGAAAAGCGCGTTGCCGATCGTCAAGCGATCGCAGAGCCCGTGAATTGTACGTCAAGTGGATCGGAGGTGGTCAACAAAAATCCTGCAACATCAGTCGATTACGAATCACGTTAGGGATTCACAACCAATGGGCGAGTGCATAGGCGTTGCAACACGCGAGGACGAAAAACTAACGCTAGCGGCGAAGGTCAATTCAGCAGCGAACAGGATGCTTGCTATGGGCGAAGCTTCCACAACCTACCCGCCTTCCGATGTGCCCGTCCTTGGCCGGGCCGCCATCTTTCCGCCGCGAGGCGAGGCGATGCTGCCTGTCGGTTACTTGGCCGCGGTGACGCCAGCGCTCGAAAGCGCCCTGGCCAGCGCGCACGAAGCCGGGCACCAGCGCGCCGTGCGAATCCTGCACGCCGTTCTCGCCATTCTGGACGACCCCGGCCTGCGCTGAGCAGGCTGGCCCGCTCCGGAACCCGCCGAGGCGGCTCCTTGGCGTGAGGTGGCGCCCCGCTGCGTCACGCATGCCGGGCCAGTCCACAAAGGCGCCGACCGCGCGGAGATCGTCCGCCGCCGTCGCGTCACCCAACAAGGCCCAGGCGACGTGGCGCCGCGTGACACGGAAAAGGGGACGGCGCTCTGCGCCAATGGCCCTCAATGCCCTCCGCCGAGATACGCATCCCGCACCGCGGGCATCGCCAGCAGCTCCCGCCCGCTGCCGGCCAGGGTGATCCGCCCGTTCACCAGCACATAGCCCCGATGCGCGAGGCGTAGCGCCTGGTTCGCGTTCTGCTCCACCAGCAGGACGGTCAGCCCTTCCTTCTCGTTCAGGTCCCGGATGGCGGCGAATATCTGCCGCACGATCAGCGGTGCGAGGCCGAGCGACGGCTCGTCCAGCAACAGTAGCCGGGGCTTCGACATCAGCGCGCGGCCGATGGCGAGCATCTGTTGCTCCCCGCCCGACAGCGTGCCGCCGCGCTGCGTCTGGCGTTCCTCCAGCCTGGGGAACAGCGCGAAGACCTGGCGCAACAGAGGCGCGGGTTCATGCCCTGCGACCTGCGCGCCCATCAACAGGTTCTCCATCACCGACATGCGCGGGAAGACGCGCCGCCCCTCCGGCACCTGGGCAAGGCCGAGGCGCATGATCTCATGCGTCGGCAAGGCGGTGATGTCGCGTCCTTCGAAGACCACCTGGCCCGATCGCGCGCGCGGATCGCCACAGATCGTCATCAGCAGGGTGGACTTGCCGGCGCCATTGGCGCCGACCAGGGTGACGATCTCGCCCTGGCCGACGGTGATGGAGACGTCCCGCAGCGCCTGCACGGCGCCATAGGCGGTGGAAACGGCTTCGACCGTCAGCATTCCTCGTCGCCCTCCCCGAGATAGGCGGCGATGACGCGGGGATCGGCGCGCACCTCGGCCGGCGTGCCGTCGGCGATCTTGCGGCCGTGGTCGAGCACCACGACACGATCGGAGATGCCCATCACCACGCCCATGTCGTGCTCGATCAGCAGGATGGAGCAGCCGCCATCGCGGATGCGGCGCAGCAGGGCGGAGAGATCCTCCGACTCCCGCGGGTTCAGCCCGGCGGCCGGTTCATCGAGGCAGAGCAGCGCGGGATCCGTGCACATGGCCCGCGCGATCTCGAGCCGGCGCTGCTGGCCATAGGGCAGGGCGCCGGCGGGGTCATCCGCACGCCCGATCAGGGCGGTCTCCTCCAGCCAATGCACGGCCTTGGCGATCGCCGCCTTCTCCGCGCGGCGATAGCGCGGGGAACCGAGCAGCGCCCCCACGCCGAAGCCGGTCGAGGCCATCAGCGTGTTGTGCTGCGCGACGAGCAGGTTCTCGAGCGCCGTCATGCCCGGGAACAGCCGGATGTTCTGGAAGGTGCGCGCCACGCCGACGCGCGCGATGCGATGCCCGGCCAGGCGCTGCAGTTCCACCGCCGTGCCGTCGCGATGCAGCCGCAACGTGCCGGCGGAAGGGCGGTAGAAGCCCGTGATGCAGTTGAACAGCGTCGTCTTGCCAGCGCCGTTCGGTCCGATGATGGCGGTGATGTCGCCGCGCGTGGCCGCGAAGGTCACGGCATCGACGGCGACGAGACCGCCGAAACGCATGGTGAGGGCTTCGGCTTCGAGGATCGGGGCCGCCATCAGCCATGTCCCTCGGCGACATGCTCGGCCCCGATGAGGCGTCTTTCGCCGAGTGCCACGGATGGCGTGCGGTGTCCCACCAGCCCGCGCGGCCGCACCACCATGATCAGCACCATCGCGCCGCCGAAGACGAGCATCCGCCATTCGTCGAGGTCGCGGAACAGCTCGAAGCCGCCGATCATCACCAGGGCGGCGATGGCGATGCCGATCTGGCTGCCCATTCCCCCCAGCACCACGATGGCGAGGATGATCGCACTTTCGATGAAGGTGAAGGATTCCGGGCTGATGAAGCCCTGCCGCGTGGCGAAGAAGGACCCCGCGAAGCCGGCGAACATCGCCCCCAGCGCGAAGGCCGTCAGCTTCGTCGCGGTGATGTTGATGCCAAGTGCGCGGCACGCGATCTCGTCCTCGCGCAGCGCTTCCCAGGCGCGGCCGAGCGGCTGGCGCCGCAGGCGGATGCTGATCCAGTTCGTCAGCAGCGCGAGGGCGAGGATGAGGTAGTAGAGGAAGATCACCCGGTGCGAGGGCGAGGGCTCGAGCCCGAAGAAACCGGCGAAGGTGTCGGGCTCGCCCGACATCGCGAAGGACAGGCCGAAGAAGGACGGCCGCGGGATGCCGGAGACGCCGTTCGGCCCGCCCGTCAGGCTGACCCAGTTGATCAGCACGATGCGGATGATCTCGCCGAAGGCCAGGGTGACGATCGCCAGGTAGTCCCCGCGCAGCCGCAGCACCGGAAAGCCGAGCAGGATACCCCAGAAGGCCGCGAGGATGCCCGCGAGCGGCAGGCAGACCCAGAAGGACAGGCCGAAGGTCGTGGCGAGCAGCGCGTAGGAATAGGCGCCGACCGCATAGAAGGCGACGTAGCCGAGGTCGAGCAGCCCCGCGAGCCCGACCACGATGTTCAGCCCCCAGCCGAGCATCACGTAGGTCAGCACGAGGATGCCGAGGTCGAGCTCATAGCGCCCGGTGCCGGGGATCAGCGGCAGCACCACGGCGAAGGCGAGCAGCACCGGCGCCACCAGCCTGCCGGCGCGGCGGATCGTCTCGGCGCGCGCGGTGGAGGGAGGCTTCGGTTCACCGCGCAGCCCGCGCCAGGCCAGCAGGGCGAGCCGCAGCACGAAGGCGAGGCCGACCAGGATCGCGACATCGCCCCAGCGCTGGCGCAGGATCAGCCCACCGCCCGGCCCGACATCGGTGCGCAGGCCGACCATCGGGATGAACAGCCCGGCGGCGATCAGGGCCGTGATCGCGGCGTCCTTGAACGCGGCGGGGTTCATACCTTCTCGACCTCCGTGCGGCCGAGCAGCCCGGTCGGCATGAAGATCAGCGTGATGGCGAGGATCGAGAAGGCCGCGACGTCCTTGTATTCCACGGAGAAATAGGCGGACCAGAAGGTCTCGATCAGCCCGATCAGCAGGCCGCCGAGCACCGCGCCGGGCAGGGACCCGATGCCGCCCAGCACGGCCGCGGTGAAGGCTTTCACCCCGGCGAGGAAGCCGATGTAGAAGTCGATGACGCCATAGCGCAGCAGGAACATCGTCCCGGCCACGGCGGCGAGCGCCGCGCCGATCACGAAGGTGAGGCTGATGGTGCGGTCGGTGTCGATGCCGAGCAGCGAGGCCATCCGGCGGTCCTGCTCGCAGGCGCGCATGGCGCGCCCGAGCGGCGTGCGCGTCACCAGCCAGGTGAAGACCGCGAGCACGCCGAGCGTCACCGCGATGATGAGCATCTGCATGAAGGAGAACTGCACGACGAAGGCATCGGTCCGCATCACGGTCACGCCGCCCGGCAGCAATGACTCGATCGGTTTCACCCGCGCGCCCTGCGCGACCTGCACGTAGTTCTGCAGCACGATGGACATGCCGATGGCCGAGATCAGCGGTGCGAGGCGAAAGGAACCGCGCAGCGGCCGATAGGCGACGCGTTCGACCGTCCAGCCATAGAGCGCGGTGATGCACATCGATATGGCGAGCACCACGAGGATCGCGGCCGGCCCTTCCATGATGCCGCCGCCCACCAGCATCACCACCGAGATCAGCGCGATGAAGGCGCTGATCATGAAGATGTCGCCATGGGCGAAGTTGATCATGCCGATGATGCCGTAGACCATCGTGTAGCCCACGGCGATCAGCCCATAGATCATCCCGAGGCTGATCCCGTTGATCAGCTGCTGCAGCGCATAGGCCACGTGCCCCCCAATCGATCAGTCTCCCTGTCGGGAAACGCTAGGGCAGGCGCGGGGCGGCCGGAAGCGGATTCGGCCATGCGGGAAACTTCATTGCGGGGGCGTCGTTGACAATCGCGTCAAGCAAGACACGGAGGAAACCCCATGCGACGCATCGTCCTCGCCGGCCTGTTGCCCCTCCTGGCGGCCGCCTGCAGCCAGACGGCACCTGGCGTCTCCCGCGCGCCGGACCAGGTGGTCGTGGCCCCGGTCACCGGCCAGCAGGTGGTCCTGTCGGGTGAGATGGTGACCAGCCGCATCCCCGTGGGCTCGGGCACCGAGCCGCGCCACGATCTCTCCGTGCGGGTCAATGGCCAGCCGGCGATCCAGGGCACGCTCGTCACCTATGGCGCGACCGCGCTCCAGGGCCATGCCGGCTCCATGCCGGTCGCCGCCAACTGCCAGTCGCGCGAGGTCGGCCACGCTGACCGGCAATTCGACTGCGTGGTGACGCTGAACGGGCAGGCGGCGGGCAGCATGGCCTTCCGCGCTTCCCCGGCAGGCCCGCTGCCGCCCCTGCGCGGCTGAGCCGGCGCCTGAGAGGCAGATCACAGGAGATCGGGGCCGGCCCTTGCCCGCCGGTCCCGGGAGGCGCAGGAAGCGGCCAACATCCTTGCGCTTCCGGAGCATCCTGACATGATCCGCCGTCTCACGGTCGATGTGCCGCGCATCCTGCTCGGCCTGCTTTTCGTGTTCAGCGCGGTGGACGGGTTCCTGTGGATCTTCACGGGCCAGAACCTGATCCATCCGCCGACCTCCGACATCGGGCTGCGCTTCGAGGCCGCGCTGAAGGAGAGCGGCTTCATCTGGCCGCTGATGAAGGCCATCGACCTCGTCGCCGGCCTCGCCCTGCTGTTCAACCGGGCACCGGCGCTGGCCGTGCTGGCGCTGCTGCCGATCATCACCGTGATCGTGCTGTTCCACCTGGTGCTCAACCCGGGCGGGGTGCCGATCGCGATCATCCTGGCGGCGCTGACCGCGCTGCTGATGTTCGGCTATCGCGATCGCTACGCGCCGCTGCTGCGCTGACACCCGTAAGCCGAAAGCCGGCCACACGACGGCTTGGCTGTCCTGATGACCTCAATGCTTTCGCTGCGGACGTCAGAGGGGCTTTGCCCCTCCGACACCTCCCCAGCAACGGCCGAAGGGCCTTTGCAAACCTCGACTTGGCGCCGGGCGCTACTGCTGGGCTTGGTACCGAAACCCACCTCTACGCCCGAAGCGCGTTGAGTGGGGAGGAGGAGCGGCCGTAGCGCCCAGCACCAGGTGCCTGCGGTCCAGGATGCCCAGCATCCTGGCGGGAGGAGGTTCGGAGGAGGGC
>JAYSDS010000214.1:0-7929 GCA_041914265.1 Roseomonas sp. | reverse complement strand
CTTTGCTGGGGAGGTGT
Source organism: Roseomonas sp. (assembly GCA_041914265.1). Taxonomy (GTDB): domain Bacteria; phylum Pseudomonadota; class Alphaproteobacteria; order Acetobacterales; family Acetobacteraceae; genus Neoroseomonas. The sequence continues at coordinate 7,912 of JAYSDS010000214.1, read as the reverse complement.
CGGAGGGGCAAAGCCCCTCTGACATCCACAGCGCAAGCCGCCGGGCAATCAGGAAGGCTCCTGCAAACCTCGGCTTGGCGCCGCAGGCAGACAGGTGCCCGAAGGCTGCTCTGGCGCCCGAAGCGCGTTGTGCAGGCTTGGAATGGGCGTGCGCCAGGAACCAAGTGCCTGCGGTACCAGGTCCTCCAAGCACCGGGGGGCACCCATCGGCGCAGCCTTGCAACGTCGATGGAACCGGGAGGTCCGGAGGCGGCAGCGCCCCTCCGGTTCCGCCTTTCACGCCGCCGCGGCCAGGGCCGCTTTCGGCTCGATCCGCCCGTCATACAGCGCGCGGCCGATGATCGCGCCTTCGATCCCGGCCTTCGCCTCGCGCAGCGCCGTCAGATCCTCGACCCCTGCCACGCCGCCCGAAGCGATCACCGGCAGTGCCACGGCGCGCGCCAATGCCGCGGTGGAGGCCACGTTCACCCCCCCGAGCATCCCGTCCCGGGCGATGTCGGTGTAGATCACCGCCGCCGCGCCGGAATCCTCGAAGCGCTTCGCGAGATCGGTGGCGGTGATGTCGCTGGTCTCGGCCCAGCCCTCCGTCGCGACCATCCCGTCCCGTGCATCGATGCCGAGCGCGACGCGGCCGGCGAAGGCGCGGCAGGCTTCCCGTGCGAAGTCCGGATCCTTCACCGCCGCGCTGCCGAGGATGATGCGCGTCACGCCAGCCGAGAGCCACGCCTCGGCCACCGCCATGGTTCGGATGCCGCCACCAAGTTGCACCCGCGCGCCGGGTACGGCGGCGAGGATGCCGCGCACGGCTTCCGCATTCGCCGGCTTGCCCGCGAAGGCGCCGTCGAGGTCGACCACATGCACCCAGCCGAAGCCGGCCCGCACGAAGGCCCGGGCCTGTGCGGCCGGGTCCTCGGCATAGACCGTCGCCTGGTCCATCTCCCCGCGCTTGAGGCGCACCACCTGCCCGCCCTTCAGGTCGATGGCGGGATAGAGCGTGAGAGACATCAGCGCCCGGTCATGATCCGTTCGACGAGCTGCTTCACCGTCGGCACGAACCCGTTCGAGTAGAAGGGATCCTGGCCGAAGCGGTAGGCGTTGTGCCCGGCGAACATCAGGTTGTGTTCCGTCGCACCGTCATGCGCGACGTCCTGCAGCGTCTTCTGGATGCAGAAGCTGCGCGGGTCGGCCTTCTTGCCGTTCGAGTATTCCGGTTCGTGCTGCGACCAGTTGCTGAAACGGCACTGGGACAGGCAGCCCATGCAGTCCACCTGGTCCTTCACGATCTCCCGCGACTTTTCGGGCGTCACGAAGATCAGCGTGTTGTCGGGCGTGCGCATCGCCTCGACGAAACCCTCGGCTTCCCAGTGGTTGATGCGGGCAAGGTCGTGCGGCGTGACATACACGATGCGCTTGCGCGGACCGACGCCGTATTCGGCCAGGTGCTCGCCGATCGGTTCGCCGGTGAAGGCGACCTGGCGCTCGTTGCGCTCCTCGAGCTCCTGGAGGAACTCGTTGCGCACGGCGGAGGAGTAGAAGCCGGTCGGCGAGAAGGGCTGCAGCAGGATGTCGCCCTTCTTCAGGGTCAACAGGCGCTGCTTCCAGGCGTCCGGGATCGGGCTTTCGCGCGTCAGCAGCGGGCGGGTGCCGAACTGGAAGGCCACGGGACCGAGTTCCGGATTGTCGATCCAGTCCTCCCATTCCTCCAGCCACCAGACGCCACCGGCCATGATGATGGGCGTGTCGTCCAGGCCGAATTCGCGCATCTGCTGGCGCAGCTTCAGCACGCGGGCATAGGGAGCTTCAGGCTTCTTCGGGTCCTCGCTGTTCGACAGGCCATTGTGGCCGCCGGCGAGCCAGGGATCCTCGTACACCACGCCGCCCAGCCATTCGCGCGTCTTGGAATAGGCGCGCTTCCACAGCGCGTTGAAGGCGCGGGCGGAGGAGACGATCGGGTAGTAGTGCACGCCGTACTCGCGCGCGATGTCGGACAGGCGATAGGGCATGCCCGCGCCGCAGGTGATGCCGTGGATCAGGCCCTTGGCCCCTTCCAGCATGCCGCGCGCGACGCGCTCGGCCCCACCCATCTCCCACAGGATATTGGCGTGGATGCGGCCCTTGCCGCCGGCCATCTCCCACGCCTTCTTCGCCTGGGTGATGGCGCCGTCGATGGCGTAGCGGACGAGTTCCTCATGCCGGTCACGGCGCGTCTTGCCGTGATAGAGCTGGGGAATGGGCTTGCCGTCGGCATCGTAGCTGTCTGCGTTGACCGCAGAGAAGGTGCCGACCCCGCCCGAGGCCGCCCAGGCGCCGCAGGATTCCCCGTTCGACACGGAGACCCCCTTGCCGCCTTCGACCACGGGCAGGACCTCGACGCCGCCCATGCGGATCGCGTTGATGGCCTTCAAGAGACGGGCGCTCCCGGAAAGAACGTGACGACTATATGGCACCAGCCGGGGTCCCTGACAGGGACCCCGGCCGGGCCGTTACGGATCAGTTCGCGGCTTCGCCGCCGCGGTCACGGCGCGGGCCGCGGTCGCCACGGTCGCGACGCGGGCCGCGGTCGCCGTCCTCGCCCTCGGGGCGGGGGCGCTTCGCACCGACCTGCTCGGTGATGTCGGCACCCGTGGCCTGGTCCACCACGCGCATGGACAGCTTCACCTTGCCGCGCTCATCAAAGCCGATGACCTTGACCTTCACCTGGTCGCCTTCCTTGACGACGTCGGTGGTCTTGTTCACGCGATCCTGGGAGAGCTCGGAGATGTGGACGAGGCCGTCCTTGGCGCCGAGGAAGTTCACGAAGGCGCCGAAATCGGCGGTCTTCACGACCTTGCCGTTGTAGATCACGCCGATCTCGGGCTCGGCCACGATGCCGCGGATCCAGTCGATCGCCTTCTGCGCGGCCTCGATCGAGGTCGCGGCGACCTTGATCGTGCCGTCATCCTCGATGTCGATCTTGGTGCCGGTCTGCTCGGTGATCTCGCGGATCACCTTGCCGCCCGACCCGATCACGTCGCGGATCTTGTCCTTCGGCACGTTGATCACGGTGATGCGCGGCGCGGTCGCCGCGACGTCGGAGCGATTGCCCGACAGGCCCTTCGCCATCTCGCCCAGGATGTGCAGGCGGCCGTCCTTGGCCTGTTCCAGCGCGATCTTCATGATCTCGAAGGTGATGGACGTGATCTTGATGTCCATCTGGAGCGAGGTCACGCCCGTCTCGGTACCGGCCACCTTGAAGTCCATGTCGCCGAGGTGATCCTCGTCGCCCAGGATGTCGGACAGCACGGCGAAGCCGCGGTCTTCCTTGATCAGGCCCATGGCGATGCCGGCGCAGGGGCGCTTCAGCGGCACGCCCGCATCCATCAGCGACAGCGAGGTGCCGCAGACGGTGGCCATCGAGGAGGAGCCGTTCGACTCCGTGATCTCGGAGACCACGCGGATCGTGTACGGGAACTTCTCCTTCTCCGGCAGCAGCGGATGGATCGCGCGCCACGCCAGCTTGCCGTGGCCGACTTCGCGGCGGCCCGGGGAGCCCATGCGGCCCGTCTCGTTCACCGAATACGGGGGGAAATTGTAGTGCAGCATGAAGTCCTCACGGTACTCGCCCGTGAGGGCGTCGATGATCTGCTCATCCTGGCCGGTGCCGAGCGTCGCGACGCAGAGCGCCTGCGTCTCGCCACGGGTGAACAGCGCCGAACCATGCGCGCGCGGGAGCACGCCCACTTCCGCGACGATCGGGCGCACGGTGCGCGTGTCGCGGCCGTCGATGCGCTTGCCGGTGTCGAGGATGTTGTTGCGGACCACGTCCGCCTCCAGCTCCTTCAGCAGGCCCTTGGCGGCGGCGACATCAGCCCCTTCCGCTTCCAGCGCCGCGGCCACGGCCTTCTTCACCGCGCCGACCTTCTCCTGGCGGAGCAGCTTCTGCGTCTCGGTGTAGGCGACGGCCATGTCGGCGCGGCCGAGCTCGGCGATGCGGGCCTTCAGCGCCTTGGTCGCGTCGGATTCCTCGGGGACGGCCCAGGGCTCCTTCGCGGCGACCTCGGCCAGCGCGATGATCGCCTCGATCACCGGCTGGAACGCCTTGTGGCCGAATTCCACGGCGCCGAGCATGACCTCCTCGGTCAGTTCCTGCGCCTCGGATTCCACCATCAGCACGCCTTCGGCGGTGCCGGCGAGGACGAGGTCGAGCGCGCTCGTCGGGCGTTCGTCCTTGGTCGGGTTCAGCACGTACTGGCCGTTGATGTAGCCGACGCGGGCGGCGGCCACGGGGCCGAAGAAGGGGATGCCCGACAGCGTCAGCGCGGCCGAGCAGCCGACCATCGCGACGATGTCCGCCTCGTTCTCCAGGTCATGCGACAGCACGGTCGCGACGACCTGGACCTCGTTGCGGAACCCTTCCGGGAACAGCGGGCGGATCGGACGGTCGATCAGGCGGGAGACCAGGGTCTCGTGCTCCGACGGACGGCCTTCGCGCTTGAAGAAGCCGCCGGGGATCTTGCCGGTGGCGAAGGCTTTTTCCTGGTAGTTCACGGTCAGCGGGAAGAAGTCCTGGCCCGGCTTCACCGAGCGCGCGCCGACGGCGGTGCACAGCACGATGGTGTCGCCCAGGCGCGCCATCACGGCGCCATCGGCCTGGCGGGCGATCTTGCCCGTCTCGAGCACCAGCGTCTTGCCGCCCCAGTTGATTTCCTTGCGGAAGTAGCTTTCGAACATCTGTCGTCCTCTTGGGCGCCGGACCCCCCAGGGTCCGGTGCGAGCCGCGAACGCCCGGTTCCTGGGGCGCCAGTCACGGCGGAATGGGGCGGATCACGCCCCGGGATTGCGACGCGGAGGGCAGAACAGGTCGAGACCGTGGGGTCCGGACACGGGGCCGGTTGATCGGCGTCTCGGGCGGCATGGGGTGGGCCCATCGCGGGTCACGCGACGGGAAGGCCGCCCATGTGGCCGGAAACGCCGCGGCAAGTGTGGTCCGAAAGGCCCGCGGCAATCGCTGTCAGCCCGCCGCGCTCGCGGCGGTTGGCGGGCCTGGCGCATGCCGGCCGGGTCCCTCCGGGCGCCCATATGGCGCGAAACGGGGGGAAAAGCCATGGGAAAGTCCGAAGCCGAAAGACAGGCGCCCTCCCGCCGGCAAGGGCGGTCCGCCGCGTCGCGCCACCGGGCGGGTTTCGGGGTCATCAGGCCGTCGGTTCCTGAGCCTGCCGCGGAGGGCCATGCTCCGCGCACCGACGATGGGCCGGCAGGATTGGGACCGGAGAGGCTTTGCCCCTCTCCAACGCCACCGCGCCGGCCATTCACGCATCTTCCTTCTTGCAAAGCGGCTCGTGCTTTGAGATGTCGTGGGCATGTTTCCCACGAATCTCCGCCGCGTCGCCCCCGCCACCGCGCGCAACCGCGACCCCATCCTCGCCGTGCTGCGCGATGCCCTGCCGGCAACCGGCCTGGTTCTGGAGGTCGCCAGCGGCTCCGGCGAGCACGTGATCCATTTCGCCTCCGCCCTGCCCGGCCTGACATTCCAGCCGAGCGACCCCGATCCCGGCGCGCGTGCCAGCATCGACGCCTGGGTTGCCGAAGCCGGCCTCGGGACAATCCGCCCTGCCGTCACGCTCGACGCCGCGGGGACGGACTGGCCGATCGCGGCGGCGGATGCGGTTCTCTGCATCAACATGGTCCATATCGCCCCCTGGGCTGCCACCGAGGGGCTCATGCGCGGCGCCGCGGCCATCCTGTCGCCGGGGGCGCCGTTGATCCTCTACGGCCCCTATCGCCGGGACGGCGCCCATACCGCGCCGTCCAACGCCGCCTTCGACGCCGATTTGCGCGCCCGCAATCCCGCCTGGGGCGTGCGGGACCTCGAGGCCGTGGCCGACCTCGCCGCCGCGCAAGGCTTCGGCGCGCCGCTGGTGGTGCCGATGCCGGCCAACAACCTCACCCTCGTTTTCCGCAGGGGTTGAGCGTGACGTCGATCCCGCGCCGGATCGACGGAGCACCCTGGGCGATGCTGGCGGCGCTGATGCTGGGCTGCGGTGCCGCCTCGGTCATGCTCGGGGCCGATCGCGGCTGGGATACCCAGAACTACCACGTCTACGCCCCCTGGCGCCTGCTGGTGCCGCGGCCCAACGACGTGCTGCCGGCCGGGATGCAGGGCTTCCACAACCCGCTGCCGGACCTGCCTTTCGCCCTGATGCTGCGCTGGCTGAACGACTGGCCGCGCCTCGTTGCCTTCGTCATGGGCATGCCGGCGGGCGCCGCGCTGTGGTTCGCCTGGCGCTGTGCGCGCCAGATGCTGGCAGCGGCCCCGCAGGCCGAGCTCCTCGGCTTGCTCGCTGCCCTCGGCACCGCGGGCGGCGCGGTGTTCCGCAGCCAGATCGGCACCAACTGGGGCGATGTCGCCACCGGTGGGCTGGTCCTGGCCGCGGTGCTCGCGCTGCTGCGCCCCGCCGGCGGCCATCCGGGCCGGGTCGCCTTCCTCGCCGGCCTGGCGGTCGGTGCGGCGATCGGGCTGAAGCTGACCAATGCCCCCTTCGCGCCGGCACTGGCGGCGATGGTCGTCGCCCGGCTTGGCCGCGACCGGCGGCTGCCCACGGCCTTGCTCGTCTGCATGGCCGGTGGAGCCATCGGGTTCGTCGTCGGCGGCGGCTGGTGGGCCATGGAACAGGCCGTGGCCACGGGCAATCCGATCTACCCTTACTTTCATGGGCTGTTCGACGCCGCGACCGATGCGCCCCAGGTGGGGCGGGATCTGCGCTTCATGCCTGCCAGCCTCGGGGACGCGCTGCTTCGGCCCTTGCTGTGGGCCACGTCGGACCTGCCGCGCGTCAGCGAGGAACGCATGCGCGATCCGCGGGTCGCGGCCGGGCTGCTGGCGGCGATCGCCCTGCCGTTCCTGCGTGGTGCGCCGGCGCAGGAACGGGCGCTGCCGGTCGCGGTCTTCCTCCTGGCCGCCTATGTCCTCTGGTTGCCGGTCTTCTCGATCTATCGCTACGCCTTCGTCATCGAGGCGCTGTCCCCCGCGTTGCTGATCGCGGCGCTCACGGCGCTGCCGGGGCGCTCGACGATCGCGGCCTCCGCCGTCGCGCTCCTGGCCGCCTTTCCCTGGACCAGGCCCATCCCGGCGCTGCGCGCCCCCCTGCAGGGCCGCTACCTGGCGGTGGATTGGCCGGCGCTGGCCCCCGGGGCCATCGTGCTGGGCAGTGTCAAGCCGACCGCCTTCCTCGCCGTGGGTCTGCCGGCGGAGGTCGGGCTATGGAGCCTCACCGGCATTGCCGAGGTCGGGCGGCTAGACCAGCGCGCCGCCCTCGATGCGCTGGGCGGCACCGGCGTGCCGCTCTATGCCGTGGCGCCGGGCGCCGGGGAGGGGCTGGACATGCTGGCCACACATGGCCTGGCCCCGGCGATGGAAGGGTGCCGGCGCATCTGCACCAACTGGGCCCGTTTCGACGCGGGGCCGCTGGTCTGCCCCGTCGTGCCGGCCGGCAGCGCCACCACCCCGCCGCCGCTGCGCCATGCCGGCCCCGTCAGGCGGCTGTGCGAGGCGGCGGGGCCAGGGCTGATCAGCGGCGGTCGCGACGGCCTTCTGGTGGACGGCGCGGCGCTGCTCGATTTCGGCGCCGGTTGCCGCGTGGGAGAGGTTGCCGTCTGGCGCGTGCAGCACCTCGATACCGAGCCGCCGGGCGTGTCTCTCCCGGATGGAAGGCTGCGGGTCGCCCTGCCGCCGGACGGGGTGGTGCGGTTGCGCGGAAGCGCAGCCCTGACGTCGGCGACGTGCGTCGAGCCGTAGGCGGCGGTTCGTGGGCGGTGTCTTGATAAGACCTTGCCTGATTGCCCGGCTATACTTTGCGGTGGATGTCAGAGGGGCGTTGCCCCACCCCCCCCACCCCACCCAACGCCCCAAGGCCGTTGCCAACCTCCACCAGGC
>JAYSDS010000213.1:0-7933 GCA_041914265.1 Roseomonas sp. | reverse complement strand
CACCCTCGCCGCTACCTTCACCTTCTGGCTCAGGCAATGAGTCCTGAGCCTAGGCCGCGTCCTGAAGACCTTCGGGTTTGAGGCGCCTCCGCCAGCCCTCCAGGCCCTCGGCATGGAGTTGATGCGGACGGCCATGCTCGAAGGCATCGCGCTCCAGCGCGCTCGCATGAAGGGCGATGGCGGGGTCGCCGCCGTATCCCCGGCCTTACAGGGCGCCACCGGCCTGGACGCCGCGCCACCACGGCCAGCACCGGCCAGGGAGGCGCTGAAGGCCGCGACGCTGCTTGATGCGTGGGCAGCAGAACGAAGGCCATCCCGCGCGACCCAGGAGAAGTATGCTGGCGCCTTCAAGCGCGTGACCGCAGCCATCAAGCAGCAGGACGTGCGGCGCTGGACTCCCGAGGACGTGGCGAAGTTCAAGCAAGTGCGGTTGAAGGCCGGTCGAGACCCCAAGACCATCGCCGATGACGTGCTGGCCGGCGGGGCAGTGTGCCGATGGGCCGTGACCAATCGCCTCCTGGACGTGAACCCGTTCGCCGGCATGGCGCCGAAGGTGAACCGACGAGGGGAACCCGCCCGCGATCCATACGATGACGAAGACACCAAGCGCATCCTGACCGCCGCACGGCATGAGACCGGGTGGTTGCGGTGGGGGCCGTGGCTCCTGGCCTTCACGGGTGCCCGGGTCGGCGAGATCGCCGAGTTGCGGCGCCGTGACGTGCGGCGGGAGGCTGGCGTCTGGATTCTGGACGTGCGCCCCACCGCGCAGCGCGAGGGGAAGAACGAGACCTTCCAGCGGATGCTGCCCCTGCACCCGGCGGTGATCGCGGAGGGGTTCCTGGGCTACGTCGAGGCGCTGCCCGCCGATCCGCAGGCGCCGTTGTTCCCGTCCATCGTCGCGCGGAAGGACGGCACGCGCACAACGAATGCGCAGGCGATGCACGGACGCTGGATGCGCGACGTGGTCGGCATCAAGGACTCTAAGAAAGCCCCTGCACACTCCTGGCGTCACCGCATGGAGGATGAACTGCGGAAGGTCCGGGCGCTACCCGAGGTGCAGGACGCGATCACCGGCAGGCACAACCCCAGGAACGCGGGAGCGGGCTACGGCAAGGGCTTCAGGGGCATGCCCGATGAGGTGCTGAAAGACCTGGAGCGCATCACCTCGCCGGTGCCCGCCCTGGGGCAGCCTGAGAAGACCCAGGAGGTCGATGCAGGCCAGGAGCAGGCCCAGGCTTCGACGCTGACCAATCCGCGCTACCGGGCTCGCACCGTGCAGCAGCCGGTGGACGCGCCGGCCGAGATCACGGTGATGGACGCTGGGGACTCTGTAGAGGCCTAGGCCGCGATCTTGTCCAACCGGACCAGGACGCGCCGCACGGCCGTCGCGGTCCATGCGCCCTTGCCGGTGCGCGTAATGACGCCACGGGCGGTCAGGGCGGCGGCGATCTGGTGCAGGGACGTGGCGCCAGCCTGACGGGCTTCCTGGATGGCATACGAGACGCGGTGTGCGGCCATGTCCGCCTTGGCGCCGCGCTCGGCGCCGGAAGCCTTGCCGGCGGCACTGCGGTCCAGGTGCTTGGTCACGATGGGGTCGCCCTTGCTGCGGCCGATCTTCTTGCCCCGGGCCTTCGCGACCGCCAGGGCGGCCTTGGTGCGCTCGCTGATCTTCCGCCCCTCCTCCTCGGCGAAGGCCGCGCGGACGTGCAACATGAAGCGGTCCTTGTCGGGCGCATCCGCCGCGACGAACGGAACCCCGCTCTCCATCAAACCCGAGATGAAGTGAACGCTGCGGCCCAACCTGTCCAACTTCGCGATCAGCAGGGTCGCCCCCGTCGCGCGGCATCGGGCAAGGGCCTTCTCCAGTTCCGGCCGATGCACGGCCTTCCCCCGCTTCGTCTTCTTTGCGGACTCTACTTCGATGAACTCGGGGGAGAGCAGCCTGTCACCCGGCTTCATGAACGCTTGGATAGCCGCGCGCTGCGCCTCCAGGCCGAGACCCGAGGCCCCCTGCTTCGCGGTGCTCACCCGCACATAGGCGATGAAGTCGCAGGGGGTGGAGGCGGTGGCGGCGGTCGTGTCGTTGGACATGCAGACGGTGTAGGAAAGGATACCGTGTATGTCAACAACAGAAATCGTTCGTTTGCAGTTGATGACATACTCCTAAAGCCGTCATGGCCTTTGATTCAGCGGGGGCGAATGGTTCGCGTAAGCTGAATGGCGAGAAAGCACTCCTCTGATCGTGACCAAATAATAAGAGACGTCCCCGTTGGGGTTGTATCGACAAAGCGTGAAGGATCAAACGCGCACCCTGGACCATAAGGGGTTCCGGGTGCAAATCGAGGGTTCGCATACTCATATATGAAACCATTTGGGGCTCCAGTGCCGGGCCCTGGTGCCTGCTCGTTCGGCTCAATCTTGATGATATATATTGTCCCATACTTTACGCCATCGGCCGGATTGGCGCTGCACTCGGGATGGCACGAAGCAGTAGGAATGAAGATTACTGGGGATTGCCAGTCCCCGGCGGGCAACCGTAACGGATCAAGTGGATCAGCGCGGCTGGCGTCTCCCGTTTGGGGAACCAACATACCTAAAGGTGGTGTCTGTGACGCGCGTTGAGCGACTGCGTCGTGCGCGGGCAGGACCACCGCACTGACACAAAGAGCAAATATTGCGGCCGAAGCACGCATTGCTGCCTCCCATCGTGGGATTGAAGTGCTCGCAGAAATGAAACCACAAATAATGACGAGATGATATTACTAATGGTTTATATGAAACTGCGTATTCTAATGGGGCGGGGCCACCCGATCCTGCCGGGCCTGGAGCAAGTCCGCCCACCACACCGCCAAGGCCAGCGCGAAGGCCAGGTCATCGTTCCCGCCCTCGCGCCACACCCCGTAGGAGTCGTGGCCGGCCGCGCTGATCTTCACCTTGAAGTCGGCGAGTTCCTTCAGCAGCACCGCAGCGTGGTCGGCGCCGGCCGCGATCTGTAGGCGCCGGTCCTGGAACGCGATCTGCGCCGCCGCGATCATGTCGCGCTTCGGGATGCGGAAATTGAGGCCCCCGCCCGCGACGTGCTGCCCGCCGGTCACGGTGCAGCCGATGACGGGGATGGGGCCAGCGCGCAGCATGTCCACCACGGCCCTGCCGCACCCTGTCTGATCGACCAGGAGATGGCAGTTGCCCGCGAAGGGCGGCGACGTGGCGATGCCGAGGATGCGCTGGGCCAAGGTGGGGTATTCGATGCCCAAGGGTGCGCGGGTGACGAAGGGGACATGGTAGGCGCGGCCAGGGAGCCGTTCCAGGCCGATGACGGCCGTGTGGTCGTGCGCCTGCCCCAGGTCCACCGCCAAGACGTAGCGGGGATCATGGAGCAGCCGGGCACGGCTGCCGGCACCACCAGGACGGATGATGCCCGAGGGGCGTCGGGGATCGGCCTGCATCGCGGCGTAGGCGCCGCCGCCGTGGTCAGGCGTGTAGATCACCTTGCGGGTCCGCTGGAGGTCTTCATATGCGGCGAGGATGCGGGCGGGCATGGGGGCCTCCTACCAGCTAAAGCCGGGCATGATGGGCTGCACGTCGGGCGTCACCGCCGCGCGCAGCAGGTCGGACGCGAAGACGCTGTCCTCCAGGTCGGTGAACTCGCACTCGAACTCGGCACGGAACTTGTGCGCCGGCATCGAACGCCGCTGTTCTTCCAGGAAGGTCGCCGGGATGCGGCTGCACATGGAGGCCGGCACCAGCACCCGCGACCAGCCGGGATCGTCATTGGTCCACGTCGTGTGGAACCAGCCCTGTTTGCCGTTCGGCGTGCTCAGGCCGATGAAGCGCCCGCCCGAGACCGCCAACATCGGCATGACGCTGTAGATCAGTTCGTCATCAACGAAGGCGCATTCGTCCACGATGACCATGGCCGGCGCGCTGAAGCCGCGAACGTGGTCAGGCGTGCCGGGCAGGGCGAGGATGCGCGAGCCGTTCGGCAGTTCGATCCGCTGCGATGACTCCTGATCGGGGTCCACCGTGCCCGCCATCCGGTAGAATGCCATGATCTTGCGGAACAGTTCGATGGACTGCCGCAGGCCAGGGGCGAAGACCAGGATCAGGCTGCCCGGCACATAGACCGCAGCGTGAACGGCCAGGGCCGCAACGGTGGTGCTCTTGCCGGACTGGCGGGAGCAATTGAGCAGCAGTTGCCGGGCAGGCGACCGCAGGACCGATGCCTGCCACGGGTCGGGCCTGACCCCGGCCGCGAGGGCGAACGCCGCCGGGTCGAGCGCGCACGCGAGATCACCAGCTAGGTCGGCGAAGTGCTCCAGCCGTGCAACCGGCACGGGTGCAGGGTCGATCTGGAGCGCCCGGCGCGCGGGCCGCAGTGCGGGGAAGCTGGAGCCGCCGTCCATGGTGCTTCACCGTGCGGCGCCTTCCAGGGCAGCGGCGACCGCAAGGCGGGCCTCGGGGTGCTGGGCAAGTGCCTGGATGATGGTGGCGCGAAGACGCTGCCAGTCACCGCCGGCAAGCACGTTCACCTGCACGGCCGCGCGCTCCTGCAACTGCCCCTCCAACTTGGCCAGGAGTTCGATGCAGGCCCGGGCCTCGCGGATGCCGCCGATGATCGACTTCCGATCGTCCGCGCCCTCCGCCACCGTCAGCAGCGCCAAGGCGCGGGCGTGAAGGTCGTGGACCTGACCGAGCAGGCTGCCACCGTGCGCGACGATCTGTGCCTGCTGCTGTTCCACCGCCGCCGCGATGGCTTCCGAGATGTGGTTCGCCGCATGCCGACGCACGGCGGCTTCTGAAACGCCGCACCGCGACGCTATCCGTCGATACGACTCCGCACCCGAGGTGATCGCGTGGTCAACCTCGGCGCGGTCGGGACGATCGCAGATGGCGCATCGGCGGGGCATGGTGGTTCACCGTCAGGCGTCCGACCGCCGGTAGGCGTCTTCACGCGCCTGCGCGTCGAGCGCGACTTCGTCGGTGACGAAGCCCTGGGCCTCAACGTCGTGGATGATCGCCCGAGCCGTGCGGACCATGAGGGCCGCGACCCAGGGTGCAGACACGTCCCATGTCGCCGCGATCGTCGAGTAGGACTGACCACGCGCACGGTCGTTCAAGATCGGCAGGAGGTAGCGGATCACGTCCTCGGCCATGACCCCATTGCCGGGCGTCCAGGGAGCGGGACCGAGGTCGGCGAGTTCTTCGTTCGAGCCGAGCGTGGTCATCGTCTCGGCGGGTGCCGGAACAGGCGGTGCCGGCGGCTCGGCGCGAAGCTGGTGGACGATGGCCGAGATCGTGCGCGCCGCGCTGCCCGCCTCGCCGAGTTCCACGTCGAGTGCGGCGATCGGGTCACCGGCCAGCGCGTGGCGCACGACGTGGCTGGCGACGGTGGGGTGGATGGTCATCTCGCGCCCCGCCGCCGGATCGACGGGGAGGCCATGCAGTTCGAGATAGAGCGCCAGGGCGGTGGCGAACCCCTCGAACGTCTGCCGGACGACGGGCGCGGCCACGCCTACGGCCCGTCCAATGACGTCGTCGGGCGCACCCTCGAACCGGGCGACGACAAGGTTGATGAGCACAGGCGCGATGGTCGGGGTGGTCATGGCGGTGGACTCCTAGTTCATGGTCGGGGCCGGTTCGGGGATGCCGTGGGCAGCGTCGAAGGCGGCTTGAAGCGCCTCCAGGCCGGTGACCGGGAAGCCGTGCGCGCGCAGGTCATCGCGGACGGCGTCGGCGGTGATACCGGGGGCGTCCATCCCGGCGTCGATCATGTCGGCGAGGACCGCGAGCATCGCCGCGATTTCGAGGTCCGACGAATGCGTGAGCCGGGCGAGATCAGCGTAGCCGAGGCCTTCACGGCGGCCCTGCCACAGTTCGATCAGCGCGGTCGGATCGCCTTCGTCGTGGTCTTCGTCGAGTAGATCATCGTGGATCGTCATCTTGGCTGCCCTTCATGTGCTGCCGGTGATGGACGGGCGCCCCAGAAGCGTTCAGGTCAGGAGGAATCCTTGGCCTCTGGGGCGCCCTGTCGCGGGTGGCTTTCCCGACCACCCGCGCATCTCATTGTCGTTAGGCCCGGCCCTGGAGGCCGCGCAGGATGCTGCCGGCGGGGAACGAGGACTCCCGCTTCGCCGCACGCTGCGGCACGGCCTCGCCCTTGATGCGGGCGACGGTGTCCTTCACCGAGTTGTGCAGATCGGCCAGCGGGTCGGCCTTCTCGGCGACGGCGCTGCGGGTGTTCGGGCGGAAGACGGGCACGTTCTGGATACGCCGGATGCGCTCCAGCGCACCGGCCCGGACCAATCGTTCGACGCGGGCCTCGGCATCTGCGGCGTCGATCTTCAGCTTGCGGGCGAGTTCGGGCGTCGAGACGCGAACCGGGGTGTAGCCCTCGCCGCGATAGGCGCGGACGATCTGGTCCATCGCCTCCAGGTCTGCGAGGTCGAGCCGGTCCGACCAGCCCTGCACCTTCACGTCGAGCGCCGCGAGGCGCTGTTCTTCCAAGCGGGTCATCTCCTCCGCCTTCTGGCGGCGGGTCCGGGGGATCGGGGCGAGGGCGTCGGCCCCGAACGAGATGCCGACAGTCGAGGTGGTGGCCATGGCGGGGGGTTCCTTCAGGCTCGGTGCCGCACCGGGCGGCGATGATGGGTGGCCGCAGGCACGTCGATGCCGAGGTGCGAGACCAGCGCCTCGCGCAGCAGGCCGGCGACGCTGACCTTCTGACCCGTCTCGCGGGTCCGGGCAGCGGCGATCCGGGCGATGGCGTCCCGCGTCTCGGTGCTGACCGGGAGCGTGAGGTTCACGACGGCGTTGTCGGACATGGCCGCGTCCTCCTGGGTCAAGCCGCTGCCGCAGCGGGCGCGTTCGAGGTGGCGCGAACGCGGTGGCGCGGTTCGACCAGGGTCGCCGCCTGACCTTGGCTCGGGAGGGGCGCAGGAGCCGGACGGCGCACGTTCACGGGCGGCCGGCGGGGCCGGCCCGGCGAGCGAACCGGCGGCAGCGCAACGCCGATGGCCTGAAGGCCCTGGCGCAGCAGATCGGAAGTGCTGATGCGCCGCGCCTTCGCGGCGTCGTTGATGATCTGCCGAACTTCCGCGCTGCAATTCAGGCCCACAATGGTCGCCGCAGAAGTCATGTCCGCCTCCAATTTCAATCGCGCCGGAAGAATATAGTAACAATTTATAGAGGTCAAGCAAATGAACACGGTTGCAACGAATAATTAGTTAAGCCAAAGCATTGACGAAGGATCGCGCATGTATCGAGTTATCGTATGGCCAGATCAGTGGGTGGTGCAGACTTGAAAAATCGCGACCTGGATGGCAAAAGGGCGGTCTCCGTTGGTGATTTCGGAGCATCACACAACTTGGCCCCGTCCGGTGTCCGGGCGGGGCTCTTTTTGTCGGTGGGGTAGTGGGTGGACTGGGCGGCCGGGCTAGCCGGCGGCTCAGTCGTCGGGATCGTCTTCCTCGGCGTCCGGCGAGGCCGCTGGCCGCGTCGATCGGGTCAGGTCGGGGTCGCCCTCCAGCGCAGCGAAGCCGAACGGGTCGTCGGGGAAGGGCGCGTCGAGGTCTTCAAAGGCGGGGATGCGGGACACCTGCGGCTTGGGCAGCAAGGCGGCCCTGCCTGCGCATTCCTCTGCTAGTTCCCGCGCCGCCTTCTCTCGGGCGGCTTCCTTCTCGCGCTCGTATGCCGCCCGCGCCGCTGTAAATTCGGCCATCGTAGGCCCGCCATTCCGGGGCGGCGCCGGCACCACCTGATCGCGGTCAGGCTCGGCCGGTGCCGGAAGAACGGGCCGGGGCGGCGCGGGCAACATCGTGCACAGGTGATCCAGGGTAGCGACTTCACGCTGAAGCCGCCGAAGCCGTTCGCGGTCCACCGGCTCTAGCACTACTTTGGCAGAAAGTTACCGGCATTGATCGAATTTGGATTCCCC
>JAYSDS010000212.1:0-7984 GCA_041914265.1 Roseomonas sp. | reverse complement strand
AGAACAGCCCCGAAACCCGCTCTTGCGCCGGAAACGCGCCGCAAGGGGGGTTGGCGTGACCCCACCGCCCGGCGCCAGGTGCCGGCGGTCCAGGCCATGCAATGGCCTGGCGGGGAGGCTCGGAGGGGCAGCGCCCCTCCAATTGCCGCCGTCTCGAACCCATCGGGGCAATCAGCCTTTGCCAGAGAGCACCAAAGCCCCTCTCCGCTGTCACGCCACCGCGCTGGCCATCACCTCCCGCGCCGCGCGCCGGCCGCCCAGCAATGCCCCATGGGCGTAGGATGGCGCCTCGGTGGTTGCCGCCTCGCCGGCGAAGAAGATCCGTCCCGCGACGGGCCGCGACAGGGCGGTGTGGTCGTCCAGCGACGCGCCGACCGGCAGGAAGGAGTATGACCCGCGCGCGTAGATGTCGCGCGACCAGCGGGTGACGCGGGTCTCGACCGGGTTGGGCACGGCGCTGCCGTACATCCGGCGCAGCGCCTGCATCACCAGGTCCACCTGCGCAGCGTCCGGCAGCATCTCGATCCGCTGCGCCGCCGATCCGCCGACCAGCGCCACCAGGACGGGAACGTTCAGGTGCGGCTGGAGGGAGACGATCTCCGGCGCCGCATTGTCCCGCGCGGCGGACAGGCTGCGCAGGTAGTGCGCCTCGGCCGGCCAGAAGGGGCGGTTGAAGGCGAGGATGATCTTGTTCAGCAGCCCGTTGCCGATGCGCGCGATGGCTCCCTGATGCCCGGCCGGCAGGGGCGGGTCGAAGGCGACGTCGCCCCGCTTCAGCACGCCGAGCGGCAGGGTCACCACCACGCGGTCGGCGAAATACGCCTCCTCCCCGGTGGCGACGACGACGCCGGAGCCGGTCAGCCGCACCTCCCGCACCACCTGTCGCAGCTTGACGTCGAGGCCGCGCGCCAGAAGGTCGGTGACGGCATTGTAGCCCTGGGCGAGGAGGTGGTTCTCCTCCGGGATCTCGCCCTCCCCGCCGAACCAGCCCTGGGCCGAGACCTCCGCCGCATCGCCCCCGGCATAGCCGGCGACATAGGCGGACAGCCAGGCGGCGACGCGCTGGTCATAGGGCGTGGCCCGGGTGGTGGGGTCGAGGACCGGCACCGCCTCGGCCAGCGACACGTCCCGCGCGCCGCGATAGGCGAAGGGGCTGTCATGGGCGATGAGCTTGCCGACCGTGTCGAAGATCGCGCCGGTCTCCGCCTCGGTCAGGCGGCGCCCATCGGCGTCGAACATGATGCTGCGCGCATCGTAGGTCGGCATGCGCCGGACCCCCGCCTGGTCGGCCAGCGGGGTAAGAGGATTGCCCTCCGGCCCATGGATCCAGGCGCCGCCGAGGTCGAGGCGTTGGCCACGGAAGGTGACGGTGTGCAGGCGCCCGCCCGTGCGCGGGCGGGCTTCGAGCACCGTGACCCGATGCCCGGCATCGGCCAGCGCCCGCGCGCAACCGAGGCCCGAAAGCCCGGCGCCGATGACGATGACATTGAGGGGCCGCACCGGCGGCTGTGCCTGGGCGATGCCCGGCACGGTCGGCGCGGAGGCGAGCAGGGCCAGAAGGCCGCGACGGCCGAGTGTCGGCTGGAAGGTCATGGATGAAGTCCCGGTCTGGTCCGGAACGATACCGGATCAGACCGAAGCCTGCGAGCCAAGGCCCGCGCCGTCTGTGCGCTGGCGCAGTATCCGGCCGGGCGGGCTCGCCCGCCGGGACGCGCCTCATGGCCCTGCCCGCGGCGTCCGGCGGGCGGAGCGGATGAGCGGGTCGCCGCGGGATGGTGCCGGTACAACGCCCAAGGGCCTCCGGAACCGGGGCCGTCAGACCGGGGCGACCCTGGCCGGCATGCCGGGAGGCATCGTCATCCGCGCGGCTGAAGAGGCCGTTGAAGGCAGCGATGCCGGGCGCGACCTTCCGGACCGCCCTGCCGGCGTCCCGGGGGCGTCACAGGGGCGGCAAGGACAATTGCGCGCGGCAGTGCGGCGGGACTTGTCCGCCGCCTCGCCAATCAATACATCCGATCCGTCACGACACCCCGCCCCGCGCGGGGAACCCCAACCACCCCATCCGCGGCGGCATGCGCCGCCGGTTCAGCACAGGGGGCGGGCACGGCGCCAACTCCGGGCCGATCCCGCCTGCCGCAGAGGAGAGTATCGGATGAGCAAGGTCATCGGCATCGACCTCGGCACCACCAACTCGTGCGTCGCCATCATGGAAGGCAAGGACGTCCGGGTCATCGAGAACGCCGAGGGTGCCCGCACCACCCCCTCCATGGTCGCCTTCGCCAAGAATGGCGAGCGCCTCGTCGGCCAGTCCGCGAAGCGCCAGGCCGTCACCAATCCCTTGGGCACGCTGTATGCGGTGAAGCGCCTGATCGGCCGCCGCTTCGACGACCCGATGGTGCAGAAGGACATCGGCCTCGCCCCCTTCAAGATCACCAAGGCGTCCAACGGCGATGCCTGGGTCGAAGTGGACGGCAAGGATTACGCGCCGCAGCAGATCAGCGCGATGGTGCTGACCAAGATGAAGGAGACCGCCGAGGCCTATCTCGGCGAGACCGTCTCCCAGGCCGTCATCACCGTCCCCGCCTACTTCAACGACGCCCAGCGCCAGGCGACCAAGGAAGCCGGCACGGTCGCGGGCCTCGAGGTGCTGCGCATCATCAACGAGCCGACCGCGGCCGCGCTCGCCTATGGCATGGACCAGAAGAAGGGCGGCACCATCGCGGTCTATGACCTCGGCGGCGGCACCTTCGACGTGTCGGTGCTCGAGATCGGCGACGGCGTCTTCGAGGTGAAGTCCACCAACGGCGACACCTTCCTCGGCGGCGAGGATTTCGACCAGCGCGTCATCGACTACCTGGCCGACGAGTTCCGCAAGGAGCAGGGCATCGACCTGCGCGGCGACAAGCTCGCCCTGCAGCGCCTGAAGGAAGCGGCCGAGAAGGCGAAGATCGAGCTGTCCTCCGCGAAGGAGACCGAGATCAACCTGCCCTTCATCACCGCCGACGCCTCCGGGCCGAAGCACCTGGTGATGAAGCTGACGCGCGCGAAGCTCGAAGCCCTGGTGGATGACCTGATCCAGCGGACGCTCGAGCCCTGCAAGCAGGCGCTGAAGGATGCCGGGCTGACGGCTGGCGAGATCGACGAGGTGATCCTGGTCGGCGGCATGACCCGCATGCCCAAGGTCATCGAGGTGGTGAAGTCCTTCTTCGGCAAGGAACCCGCCCGCAACGTCAACCCGGACGAAGTGGTCGCCATCGGCGCCGCCATCCAGGGCGGCGTGCTGAAGGGCGACGTGAAGGACGTCCTGCTGCTCGACGTGACCCCGCTCTCGCTGGGCATCGAGACGCTGGGCGGTGTCTTCACCCGCCTGATCGACCGCAACACGACCATCCCGACCAAGAAGTCGCAGGTGTTCAGCACGGCGGACGACAACCAGACCGCGGTCACCATCAAGGTGTTCCAGGGTGAGCGCGAGATGGCGGCCGACAACAAGCAGCTCGGCACCTTCGACCTGACCGGCATCCCGCCGGCCCCGCGCGGCGTGCCGCAGGTGGAAGTGACCTTCGACATCGACGCCAACGGCATCGTGTCCGTCAGCGCGAAGGACAAGGCCACCGGCAAGGAGCAGCAGATCAAGATCCAGGCGAAGTCGGGCCTGTCGGACACCGACATCGAACGGATGGTCAAGGACGCCGAATCCCACGCCGAGGAAGACAAGAAGCGCCGCGAGGCGGTCGAGGCCCGCAACCAGCTCGACGCGCTGGTGCACCAGACCGAGCGCACGCTGAAGGAGAACGGCGACAAGGTCCCGCCGGCCGAGAAGGCCGATGTGGAAGCCGCGCTGACCGAGGCGAAGGCCGCGATCGAGAAGCAGGACGCCGAGGCGGTGACCAAGGCGACCGAACGGCTCGGCCAAGCGTCCATGAAGATGGGCGAGTCGCTCTACAAGGCCCAGCAGGCCGAAGCCGCGAGCCCGCCCCCGGGCGGCGGTGCGGCGCCGGGCGGATCCTCGGGTGCCGGCGGCAACGACAAGGTCGTGGACGCCGAGTTCGAGGAAGTCGACCCGAACAAGCGCAAGCCGTCCTGATCGGGCGGGTCGCGTCACGATGAATCCCGCCGCCCGGTTCCGCCAAGGACCGGGCGGCGCACATTTGAGGGGAAGGCACGCCTCTCTTCGCCTCGCGGCGCGCCGCGGGTGGGGAACGCACGGCGCGCCGGTCCACCGGGCCGGCGAAGGCCGTCTGAGGGCATAACGCATGTCAAAGCGCGATTATTACGAAGTCCTCGGCGTCGGCCGCGACGCGAACGAGGACACGCTGAAGAAGGCCTATCGCAAGCTCGCGATGAAGTACCACCCCGACCGCAACCAGGGTGATGCCGAGGCCGAGATCCGCTTCAAGGAAGTCTCCGAGGCGTATGAGATCCTGAAGGACGGCGAGAAGCGCGCCGCCTATGACCGCTATGGCCACGCCGCCTTCGAACAGGGCGGGGCCGGGGGCGGCGGCTTTGGCGGCGGCGGCCCCTTCGGCGGCGCGTTCGAGGACATCTTCGAGGAGATGTTCGGCCGCTTCGGCGGCGGGCGCGGCGGCAACCGGGGTGGCGCGACCGGGCGCGGCGCCGATCTGCGCACCCAGGTCGAGATCACGCTGGAGGAAGCCTTCTCCGGCACCAAGTCCAACATCCGCATCCCGAGTTCCGTGTCCTGCGAGGCCTGCAAGGGCACCGGCGCGGAGGGTGGATCGTCGACGGGCGTGCAGACCTGCGGCACCTGCAACGGCCAGGGCAAGGTTCGCGCGCAGCAGGGCTTCTTCCTGATCGAACGCACCTGCCCGACCTGCGGCGGGTCGGGGCGCATCATCAAGAATCCCTGCAAGATCTGCCATGGTGCGGGCCGCGTGCAGCGCGACCGCAACCTGAACGTGACCATCCCGCCCGGCGTGGAGGACGGCACGCGCATCCGCCTGGCCGGCGAGGGCGAGGCCGGGCTGCGGGGGGCGCCGGCGGGCGATCTCTACGTGGATATCGCGGTGAAGCCGCACCCGATCTTCCAGCGCGACGGGGCGAACATCTTCATCCGCGTGCCGCTGCGCATGACCCAGGCGGCCCTTGGCGGCCATGTCGAGGTGCCGAGCATCGATGGCGGCCGTGCGCGCGTGACCATCCCGGCCGGCACCCAGACCGGGGACCAGTTCCGCCTGCGCAGCAAGGGCTTTTCCGTGCTGCGTTCCGCCGCGCGCGGGGACATGTATGTGCAGGTGAGCGTCGAGACGCCGCAGAACCTGACGACGCGCCAGCGCGAGTTGCTGGAGCAGTTCGAGGAAGACGCGGCGGAACAGGGCAAGACCAGCCCCGAAAGCGAGGGCTTCTTCGCCAAGGTGAAGGAATTCTGGGAAGGGCTGGGGCGCTGACGTCGCCGTCCGCAGGACGATGATGGGAGGGGCCCCGCCCCTCCTCCAACCCTCTCGCTGCCAGCGTTCCGGGCAAAACGGCGCGCACATCGCGGCCACCCCGCACAGTCGAACCCACCGGCCTGCCCAGCGCCAAGTGACGGTTTCCAAAGGCCTCGGGCCTTTGGTGGGGTGGGGTCCGGGGAGAGGCAAGGCCCCTCCCCGCCGCCATCAGATGGGCGTTGCCCAATACTCGTCGATCAGCCGCCGGCGGTCGCTCCAGCCTTCCTCGGCGACCGGCGCCTTTTCCAGCCGCAGCTTGTCGAGCTTCACGACATAGCCGCCGAGGTTGGTGTCGTAGCGGAGCATCTCCCACGGCAGCGGGTAGTGTTTCGACCCGAGCCCCAGGAAGCCGCCGAAGGACAGCACGGCATAGGCGACGCGACCGGTCGACTTGTCGAGCATCACATCCTCGATGCTGCCGATATGATCGGCCTCCAGCGAATAGACATCGGTGCCCGCCACCTTGCCGCCGGCGATCAGGTGACCGGTGGTCGGTGCCGTCATGTCCTTGGTGGTCGGGCGGGCATCGTGACGCGGATTGATCGCGGTCATGCGGATCCTCCTTGCTTGGTCCTGCCGGGGAAACGCCGTGGCACGCCGGGGGTTGGCTCCCGCCGATGACAAGGCCGCGAGCCTTCCCCCTTGCCCTCCCCGGGCGTGGCGTGATGATCCCGACCATGGGAACAGAGTCGGGCGCCCGGCGCCCGGACCGGAAAGGATGACGCCGTGACCACTCGCATCGGCATTGCCGGCATCGCCGGCCGCATGGGCCGCCTGCTGGCCGAGGAGACGGAAGCGGCGGGCGCGGCGCTCGCCGGCGGCACCGTCCGCCCCGGGGCGCCGCTCGCCGCCCTGCCGCCGGGCTTGCCGGTGCTGCCGGATATCGTCGCCCTCTGCGCTGGCTCGGACGTGGTGGTGGACTTCACCCATGCCCATTCGGCGCGTGCCCATGCGCTGGCGGCGGCGGAGACCGGCACGCCGCTCGTGCTTGGCACCTCGGGCCTTTCGGCGAGCGATGAGGAGGCGGTGGCCGAGGCCGCCAGGCGCGTGCCCATCGTCTATGCGGCGAGCTTCGCGCCGGGCGTCACGCTGTTCCTCGCCGTCGCCGAGCGCATGGCCGCCGCCCTGCCGCCCGAGCAGTACGATGCCGAGATCGTCGAGATGCATCACCGCCAGAAGGTCGACGCCCCTTCCGGCACTGCCATTGCGCTGGGCCGGGCGGTGGCGGCGGGCCGTGGCACGACGCTCGAGGAAGCGGGGAAGGAAAGTGGGCGCGACGGGCATTGCGGCGCGCGCCGCACCGGGACGATCGGCTTCGCCGCGCTGCGCGGCGGCCAGGTGGTGGGGGAGCACACGCTGATCTTCGCCGCGGCCTCCGAGCAGCTCAGCCTGACCCACCGCAACTTCGACCGGCGCGTCTATGCGAGCGGCGCGGTGCGCGCGGCGCTCTGGGTGCAAGGCAAGGCACCGGGGCTTTATGGCATGCGCGACGTGCTCGGCATGTGATCCGGCGGGCCGGTCCGCGCGCGCCGGGGGCGACGGGCCGTCCGCGGCCGCGTTCCCGCCCCGCGCTGCAGTATTCATGAAATAGACTGCATGACGTCCCGGAAATGCAACTATCCAGTTTTGTGCAATTGCACAATTCAGTGAGAGGTTGCATGATCGAGAACGGATCCCTTTCCAGGCCGGTCTCGACCTCCATAGATTGTCCCCGATGTCGACCCCCGATGACCTTCACGGCGCCGAGGCGCCACCCCCGGGCGCCGCGAACCGGCCGAAGCCGACCTTCGTGGATCTGACCTGGCTCGAGGCGGGCGGGTTCCTGACGCAGGCGCCCTGCTATGCCGGCGGCACCCACATCGCCACCGCGCGGGGCGAGGTGCCCGTGGAAAACCTGCGGGTCGGAGAGATGGTCGTCACCGCCCAGGACGGCGAGCAGTTGCAGCCGGTGGTCTGGATCGGTCACCGGCGGGTCTTGCGGCTTCGCCGGCGCCTCAACGCGGGCACCCTGGCGCCAGTGCGCATTTCGGCCGGGGCGCTCGGGGACGGCACGCCGCATCGCGACCTCCGCGTCTCGCCCGACCATGCGATGTTCATCGACGGCAGGCTGGTGCCGGCCGGATTGCTGGTGAACGGGGTCACCATCGTCCAGGAATTCCACCACGACGAAGTGACCTACTGGCATGTCGAACTCCCCAGCCATGGGCTGCTGGTGGCCGAGGGCGCCCTGTCGGAATCCTATCTCGATGACGGCAACCGTGGCCGCTACGCCAATCCTGGGCTGATCACGCTGTTCAAGGACGCGCTGACGGCGCGCGGCGTGGCCGAATACGATGCCGCCGCCTGCTTCCGGCCGCTGCGCCAGGGTCCGGCGCTCGACGCCATCCGCCGCCGGCTCGCGGCGCGGGCCGAGGGATTGCGGCTCCGGGCGTAGTGCCGGCGGCCACGGGCTGTAAGGCCCTGCCGGTTGCGCAGGTGCGTCGGCTGTTGAGATTGGAGGGGCTTTGCCCCTCCAAGCCACCCCAGCAAAGGCC
>JAYSDS010000211.1:0-8045 GCA_041914265.1 Roseomonas sp. | reverse complement strand
CGGGCAACAGGCACCGCTCGCGAGACTTACAAGGGGCAGCGCCCCTCCAACTCCACAGCGGCGTATCCCCGGAAGGCCCCTCATCTTCGACCCTGACCGCTGCCGGCATCGCCGCTGAGGTGATCACGATGCGGGCATCTAGCGTCATTGTCATGCTGCGCACTATCGCGCTGCAGCATGCCGCGGCTAGAACAGGGCCGATGAGCAGCCATGGAATGGATGCGGTGCGGGATGGCTTGGCGCGGGGCCTCGCGCGCTTCCTCGCGCCGGTGCGTTTGCCGGATGGCTATGCGCCCGCCTTCGCCCAGCGGCCGGAAGGCGCGGTGTTCGACCTCGCCGCCAATGCCGCCGCCGCCGAAGCGCTGGCCCAGCCGATGCTGGGCGGCGGGGAGGGAGCCGTCGCGCTGCTGATGGCGCTGGCGGCCGGCCCCGGCCCGGTGCCGCGCGCCATCGGCCCCGCGCGCATCGTGGTGGAGGACGAGACGCCGCGGAACTTCCGCATCGCGACGCCGCACCATGTGTTCACCGGCAACCTGTTCCGCGGGGAGATCCGCCAACACCTCCATGGCGAGGATGGCCCCCCCGCGCTGATCCATGGCGGCAACCTGGTCGAATTCTCCTATCGCGGTCGGTGGCACTGCCTGGACGTCGAGGATGCGATCGTCGCCGCCGGCATCGAGAACGCCGAAGGCGGCGTCCGCCTGTTCCATGAAAGCGTGCTCTCGGGCCGTGGGGGACGTTTCGCGCCCGGCGGCCCACGGGAGGTGGCGCGGCTGCGCTACGCCTATCTGCTGCGGCCCGATACGCCGGCCATCACCCTCGAGGTCACGCTGACGCCGCTGCCTGGCGTTGCCTTCAAGCGCGCGCGGATCACCACCGCCTGCGACGCGATGAGCCCGGGCGATGGTGTCTCCTACAGCGGTCTGATGCTCGGTGACCGTGACTTGCCGAGTCCGGCCGGGGAGAATGTGACGGTGCATCAGGGCCCGATCGTGCGTTTCGGCGCGCGGCAGGACCGGACGCCCTCCCGCGCCCTGGCCTTGACCATCACCCCCGAGGAAGCCGCCCCGCTCTTGAGCGTGAAGGCGAGCGGTCCGGTCGAGGGCCGGCTGCATTGGTTGCTGACGCGCTATGCGGCCGAGCGCCTCGACGCGGGGGCGACGCTGTCGGTGCGTGAGAGCCGTCTCCTACTGCGGGGGACCGAGGCGCCGATCGCCACCGCACGCGGCGCCGACGCCGCCTGCGCGGGCCCGACGCAGCGCATTGCCGCGGCATTGGCGGCGCAGGCGCTGCTGGGGCGTTCGGCCAAGGCGCTGGCGGCGGGGCGCCGGCTGCTCGCGGGCCTGCCCTCGGCGGAGACGGCGCCGGGCGAGCTCGCCGCGGCGCTGCTGGCGGCCGATGCCCTGCATCGCGTGGATGGCGAGGAGCCGGAACTGGCGTCCGCGCTGGCCGCGCGCCTGTCGGCGACGCAGTCGGAGGCAGGGATCTTCATCGAGCCGGGTGGCCGGCCCACAGTGGCCGAACATGCAGTGGCGCTGCTCGCGCTGGCGCGTTGCGAGGATGCGGAAGCGGGAGCCGCGCTGCGGCGTGGCATCGCGGCGCTGGCACTGATCACGCTGCCCGGCCCGATCGACACCGTCACGCTGCCGGATGCCCCGGCGGCGGGAACGGAGGAATTGGCGCTGCTGCTGCGCGCCCTGCGCGCGGCGCAGATGGCGCGCGCGCGTGGCACGCTGACGTTGGCGGCGGAGGAAGCGCGCCGGCTGTCCTTCCTCGCGGACCTGTTGCTGCGGTTTCTGCAGGCGCGGATCCGGCCCGATGGCGATGCGCTGGTGGTGGATGGCGGCGTCACGGTGCAGGCCGCCGCCCTGGCCGCGCTGGTGCCCGTTGAAGGCGCGGTCGGTGGGGCCTGGTCGGTCCCGGCCCCGGTGTCGCGGGCGTCGGCCGGATGGCAGGGCACCGCGCGCGGCGCGCCATCGGCCGAACAGCCTCAGGACGCCGATTCCTGGCGGGTTCCCGCGCTGTCGAAGTGACGGTGGCCACCGGGGCCTTCGGTCACGCCGCGGGCCGGGTCGCCCCTGCTTCCTGTTCCAGCCATTCGGCGAAGGTCCGAAGAGCAGGGCTGATGTGCCCCTGCGGCAGGATCAGCCAATAGCAGTCCCCGGCCATCGCATCGCCGGGGGGCAGGGCCTGAAGCCTGCCCGCGCGCACTTCCTCCTCCACGAAGGACGGCGAGCAGATCACCGTGCCGAGGCCTTCCAGCGCCGCCTGGATCGCCAGGGTGGTGCTTTCGAACAGCAGCGGGGCGCCGGTGCCGGCCAGGCCGCTCCGGTTCAGCCAGCGTGACCAGTCCTCCGCCCTGACCTTGCTGCCGAGCAGCCGGCCCGGCAGGCGTTCTGCCGCATGCGCGGCGATCAACACCGGTGCGGCGAAGGGTGCGATCGTGACGGCCTGCAAGGGCCGCGCGCCCGCCGCCGGGGGGCGGCCGATCGGCGCGGTGCGGATCGCCGCATCCACCCCGTCCCGCGCCAGGTCCACATCGGCGACGGAGGTCGTGACCTCCACATCGATCCCCGGATTCTGCGCCTTGAAGCGCCCGAGGCGCGGGATCATCCAGCGCAGCGCCCAGGTCGTGTAGGCGCGGATGCGCAGCGGGGCGTTCTGCGCCGCGAGGTTCCGCGTCGCCGATTCGAGGTGCTGGAAGCCGCGCCGGATCTCCTGTGCGAAGCGCTGCCCCGGCTCGGTCAGCCGTAGCGCATTCGCGCTGCGCCGGACGAGGGCACAGCCCAGCAGGGTCTCGAGGTCGCGCAGGCGCCGGCTGACGGCGGGTTGCGTCACGCCGAGCGCCGCCGCCGCCGCGGTCAGGCTGCCGGTCTCCGCGATCAGATGGAAGGCCCAGAGGCTTTCGAGGGGCGGCAAGGTCCTCTGCATGGCGTTCAGCATAACACAGGGTTGGGGAGGGGCGCGAAACTCTGTGGCTTTTCCGATGCTTCGCGGCGGCGCAAGCAGCCGTGATCGCAGACCGGTCCGCCGGCGACGCGCAATTGCCGACGGAGGATAATGTTCATGAACCGCCGTACCGCCCTGCTGCTCGCATCAGCCCTGGCGGCCATCGCCCAGCGCCCCGCGGACGCGCAGACGGCCGCCTTCCCCGACCGGCCGCTTCGCATGATCATCCCCTTTGCCGCCGGGGGCAGCAACGACATCGTCGGGCGCGTCATCGCGGAAGGCATGGGCGCGCGCCTTGGTCAGACTGTCGTCGTCGAGAATCGCGGCGGGGCCGGCGGCATCCTCGGCAATGAGATCGTCGCCCGCGCGCCGAAGGATGGCTACACCTTCCTGCTCGGCGGCAGCGGCAGCTTCCTGATCAGCAGCCTGGTCCAGCCCCGCGTGCCCTACGACATCATCCGCGACTTTGCGCCGATCGGCTTCATCGGTGCTGCGCCGAACGTCATCACCGTCAATCCGAACGTGCCGGCGCGGACGATGGCGGAGCTGAAGGAACTCGCGCGCAGCGCGCAGACGCCGATCTCCTATGCCAGCCCGGGGGTGGGCACGACGGGGCATCTGCTCTGCGCGCTGATCTCCCTCGTCTTCGGGGCGGAGATGGAGCATGTCCCCTATCGCGGCACCGGGCCGGCGCTGACCGATGTGCTGGCCGGCCGCGTGCCCATGATCACCAATGCCGCGGCGCCGCTGCGCCCGCACATCGCCGCGGGCAATCTGCGTGCCCTGGCGGTGGCTGCGCCACAGCGCATCGGCATTCTGCCCGATGTCCCGACCACGGCCGAGGCCGGCTTCCCGGAGATCCTCTCCGCCACCTGGTACGGGCTGCTCGCGCCCGCCGGTACGCCGGCCGAGGCCATCGCCAAGCTGCACGCGGCGCTGAACGCGACCCTGGCGGACCCCGCCGTGCGCCAGCGCCTCGACGAGGAAGGCGTCGAGGTCGAGCCCAGCGCGACGCCGCAGGATTTCGGCCGCTTCATCGAGCAGGACCGGCAACGCTGGGCAGAGGTCGTCGCCCGCACGAACATCCGCGCCCAATGAGCCGCCGCGAGGCATTGCGCCGGATCGTCGTGCTGGACGATTACGGCGATGCGACCGCCGGCGCCGCCGACTGGTCCGGCCTGCCGGTCGAGACCTGGCGCGAACCCTTCGCGGCCGACGCGCTGGCGGATCGGCTGCGGGATGCCGATGCCGTCATGCTCATCCGTGAGCGCAGCGCCATGCCGGCGGGCCTGATCGACCGTCTGCCGGCGCTGCGCCTGGTCGTCACGGCCGGGATGCGCAATCGCGTGCTCGATATCGAGGCCTGTGCGGCGCGCGGCATCGCCGTGTGCGGGACCGATTCGCGCGCCTCGCCGACCGTCGAACTGACCTGGGGGTTGATCCTGGCCCTCGCGCGTCGCATCCCGGAACAGGAGCAGCGGCTGCGGGACGGTGGCTGGCAGCGCGGCGCGGGGCTTGGCATGGAAGGGGCGACGCTCGGCATCGCCGGGCTCGGGCGCATCGGGTCAGGCGTCGCGGCGATCGGGCGCGCCTTCGGCATGCGTCTGCTGGCCTGGAGCCCGAACATGACCGCGGCGACCGCCGAGGCCGCGGGCGCCACGTTGACGACGAAGGAAGGCCTGTTCCGTGAGGCGGACATCGTCACGCTGCATCTCGGGCTCGGCCCGGCGACGCGCGGCATCGTCGGCGCGGCGGAACTCGGCGCGATGCGGCGCGGTGCACTGCTGGTGAACACGGCTCGCGGGCCCCTCGTGGACCAGGTGGCGCTGATCGCGGCGCTTGAAAGCGGGCATCTCGGCGGCGCGGCGGTGGATACGCATGAGCCGGAGCCCATGATGCCTGACGATCCGTTGCGTGGTGCTCCCAACACGATCCTGACGCCGCATCTCGGTTACGTGACGCAGCAGAATTTCGGCCTGTACTGCCAGGGCGCGGTGGCCTGCCTGCGGGCCTGGCAGGCCGGCGAGCCGCTGCCCCGACCGCTCAACGACATCGCCCGGACCATCTGAGGACGCGCATGACCCCGACCACCCCCGCATCCGATGCCATCCTGCTGCAGGCCGATGGGCCCGTCGCGGTTCTCACGCTGAACCGCCCGCAGGCGCGCAATGCCATCGACGACGACATGCGCGCCGATCTGATGGCCGCGCTCGACCGCGTGGCGCGCACCGATTCCATCCGCGCGCTGGTGATCACCGGCGCCGGCAAGGGCTTCTGCGCGGGTGGCGATGTGAAGTCGATGCAGGCACGGCTCGCCGTGCCGCCCGGCGAGGTCGCGCTGAATGGCTGGCGGCGCCAGCAGCGCACGCATCACGCGATCTCGATGCTGCATGCCTTGCCCAAGCCCACCATCGCGGCGGTGAACGGCGCGGCGACCGGGCTCGGCTGTGACGTCGCGCTGTGCTGCGACTTCATCATCGCCTCCGACGCCGCGCGCTTCGCCATGACCTACATCCTGCGCGGGCTGATCCCGGATGGCGGCGGGATGTACTTCCTGCCCCGCCGCGTCGGGCTGTCGCGCGCGAAGGAGCTGATTTTCTCCGGCCGCACCGTGGAGCCGGAGGAGGCGCTGCGCCTCGGCATGATCGACCGCGTCACGGGGGCGGATACGCTGGTCGCCGATGCCTGCGCCTGGGCGGCGGAACTGAGCAAGGGCTCGCCGGCGGCGCTGGCGCTGAGCAAGAACATCATCGACCAGACCTTCGAGCTGACGGTCGAGCAGGTCTTCGCCCAGGGCAGCCAGGCGCAGGCGATCTGCTACAGCTCCCGCGAGCATCAGGAATCGGTCGCCGCTTTCCTCGAAGGCGTGGCGCAGCGCCGCGCGGCGAAGGAGAAGCAGTCGTGAGCGCGATCGGCGCGCTGCTGAACCCGCGCAGCGTCGCCGTCATCGGCGCTTCGGCCGATGCGACGAAGATGACGGGCCGTCCGGTCGGCTATCTGCAGAAGTACGGCTTCGCCGGCGAGATCTGGCCGGTCAATCCGCGCGCGGAGACCATTGCCGGCCTGCGTTGCTTTCCCGATGTGGCATCGCTGCCCGCCGCGCCGGACGCGGCCATCGTCCTGCTGGGCCCGGACCGCGCCGAGGCGGCGGTACGCGACTTGGCGGCGAAGGGCTGCCAGGCCGCGATCGTGCTGGCGAGCGGCTATGGCGAAGCCAATGAGGAAGGCGCGCGTCGTCAGCGCGGCCTGACGGAGGCGGCGGGCGCGATGCGCCTGCTCGGCCCCAACACCATCGGGCTGGTGAACCTGACCGACCGGATGATGCTGTCCGCGACCGGCGCGCTGGAAGTCGGCGATCTGCCGGCCGGGCGCATCTCGGTGGTGTCGCAGAGCGGGGGCATTCTGGGTTCGCTGCTGTCTCGCGCGGCCGATCGCGGCATCGGTTTCGCCAAGCTGGTCTCGACCGGCAACGAGGCCGACATCGACAGCAGCGAGATGATCGCGCATCTCGTCGAGGATCCCGCGACCGACGTCATCGCCGTCTACATGGAAGGGCTGCGCCGGCCGGAGCTGTTCAAGCGCGCCGCGCGCCGCGCCGCGGAACTCGGCAAGCCGATCGTCGTCTACAAGGTGGGGCGTTCGGAATCGGGCGCGCGCGCGGCGACCTCGCATACCGGCGCGCTGGCCGGCGCGGATCGCGTCTATGACGCGCTGTTCCGCCAGTACGGCGTGGTGCGGGCGGAAACCTTCACGGATCTGCTCGACATTCCCGCGGCCCTCGTTACCGGGCGCCGCATGGCGGGCAACCGTGTCGCGATCCTCACCTCGACGGGCGGGGCGGGCACGCTGCTCGCCGATAATTGCGGCTTGGCGGGCATCGAGGTGCCAGCGCCGGATGCCGCGACCACCGCGACTCTCGCCGCGCTGATGCAGGAGGATCCGGAGGCGGTCGGCCGCAACCCGGTGGATGTGACGCTGGCCGGCCTGCGGCCCGATCTGTTCCGCGGGGCCATCACGGCGCTGCTGGACAGCCCGACCTATGACGCGGTGACGGTGGTGATCGGTTCCTCCGCGCTCGCCACCCCGGATATCGTGGCCGGCGCGATCCTCGATTGCCAGGCGAAGAGCGACAAGCCGATCCTGGCCTATGTCAGCCCGCATGCGCCGCATCTCGTGCGGCTGCTGAACGGCAAGGGCATCCCGGCCTTCGCGGCGCCGGAGAGCTGTGCCTCGGTGCTGCGCGCGTTGCGGCGTCGCGCGTTGCCGCCCGCGCCGGCTGCCGTGGCGGCGGATCCGTCGCTGTTGGCAGGCCTGCCGGCGGGGAATCTCAACGAAGCGGAGAGCAAGGCGCTCTTCGCACGCTTCGGCGTGCCGGTGGCGCGCGAGATCATTGCCGCGGATGGCGCCGGCGCGGCTTATGCGGCGCGCGAGCTGGGCGGGGAGGTGGTGCTGAAGATCCTCGCCCGCGCCATTGCGCATAAGAGCGACCTCGGCGGCGTGAAGGTGGGCCTGACGGCAGAGGAAGTTCCTGCTGCCTGCGCCGCGATGCTCGACCGGTTGCGCGCGGCCGGTGCGCCGGCAGTCGAAGGCTTCCTGGTGCAGGAGCGGGTTCGCGGCGTCGCCGAACTCATCCTCGGCTTCCATCGCGACCCGCAGCTTGGTCCGGTGATCCTGCTGGGGGCAGGGGGCGTCGCGGCGGAGGTCTTCCAGGACACGACACTGCGCCTGCTGCCGATCTCGCGTAGCGATGCTGAGGCCATGGTGGACGAGCTGAAGTCGGCGCGGCTGCTGCGCGGTTATCGTGGCGCGGCGCCGGCGGATGTCGCGGCGGTGGTGGAGGCGGTGATGGCCTTCGCCGCGATGGCCCAGGCTGCCGGCGACCGGCTGCTGGAAGCGGAGATCAATCCGCTTTTCGTGCTGCCGGAAGGGCATGGCGCCCGCGCGGCGGATGGGCTGGTGGTGCTGCGGCCGGTCGTGCCGGATCACTGAAGGTGGAAGGGGGCGTTGCCTCATGAAGGCGACGGTAGGCCGGGGATGGGCTTTGCCCCTCCCCGGACCCCTCCCCAGCAAAGGCCGAAAGGCCTTTGCAAACCTCA
>JAYSDS010000210.1:0-8058 GCA_041914265.1 Roseomonas sp. | reverse complement strand
CCGAGCCTCCACCCGCCAGGATGCTGGGCATCCTGGACCGCAGGGACTTGGTGCTTGGCGCTGCGGCCGGTCTTCCTCCCCGCTCAACACGCATCGGGCGCAAGGGCGGGTTTCGGCGCCGATCCGGGCAGTGGCGCCCGGCGCCAGGTTGAGGTTTGCAAAGGCCTTTCGGCCTTTGCTGGGGAGGTGTCGGAGGGGCAAAGCCCCTCTGACATTCACAGCGAAGTAACCGGGCAACCAGGGACGCCTCTTGGCCTTTGGCGAAGAGAGGTCTGGAGCGAGACAAAGCCCCTCTCCAATTCCCCCTCCTCACGCCATCCCGGCCAGCCGCAGCCCCCGCAGGAAATAGTCCATGTCGCGTCGCCTCACATACGGCGCCGCGTGGCGGAACCGCCCTACCGTGAAGCCGGGGTCGAGCTCCAGCAGCGAACGGACCAGCGGCTGTGCCTCCTCTCCCCGCCCCAGATGTCCGAAGGCCGCGATCTGCGCTCGCAGCGCCGCGGTGAAGCGCGGCTGGATCTGCAGCACGGCGCGGCCGATCCCGATCGCGGCGTCGTGGTGGCCGAGCAGCATCTCGACCGTGGCGAGGCCGGCCTCGGTGAAGAAGGCGTGCGGGTTGCGTGGCAGCAGGGCGAGTGCCCTGCGCAGGTGGCGCCGGCCAGTCTCCAGCTCCCCCGCATAGGCATGGGCCATGCCCGAGAAGGTCCAGGCCGCGGGCAGGGAGGGATTGATCTCGAGCGCCTGGCGGGTCAGCGCCAGCGCCTCGGGGATCTGGTGGTGCAGGAAGCCGCGCACATGGCCCGCGATGGCGAGGCCGCGCGCATCGCGCGGGTCGAGCAGCACCGCCTGCTCGGCGGCCTGGCCTGCCGCGGCCAGCGCCTCGCGCTCCAGCGTCGCCCAGCCCTGGCCGACCATCAGCACGTTCCAATAGGCGAGCCAGGCCTGCGCCGAGGCAAGGCGGGGATCGCGGCGTGTCGCCGTGGCCAGGACCTTGCCGGCGCGTTCGAAGGCGTCGCGTTCCAGGCGGTAGATGTCGGGGACGACGCGCAGCACCATCTCCTGCGCGCTGGCCTCGGCGAGCGGCCGCTGGGCGGCGCGCTCCGCCTCCAGCAGCAGGAGCTCGTGTTCGAGGCGCGCGCAGGCCTGCGCTGCGATCTCCTCGGCGAAGCCGGCCGGCTCGGCTTCGTCGGGCGCGATCACCGCTGACCAGACCACGGCCCCGCCGCTCGCGACATCGACCAGGCGCAGCGCCACCTGCGGCCGCTGCCCGACCAGATGGATGTTGCCCGCCAGCATGTAGTCCGGCACCGGGGGGGCGCGGCCCGGCACCTCGACCAGCACGGAGATCGACCGCAGCGTCGACAGCGCGGCGAGGATCGCGTCCGTCGCCGCCATATCGAGATGACCCGCCCGCGCGCCGGCCAGGTTGTTGAGGGGGGCGACCAGCACGCTCGTCCGACGCTGCGCCGACGGCGCGGCACGATCCGCGTGGGGCCGGGCCTCGCCGGGGGAGGCATCCGCCTCGGCCCGGTGGTCGAGCCAGTCGTCGAGCTGCGGGTCGATGCCGCGCAACTCCGACAGGAAGGGCCAGCCCGGCTGGCGCGGCTGGGTGTCGATCGTCACGGCGCCGGGATGCAGCCAGATCGCGGCGGGATCGGCGCCGACGATATCGGTGCCGGAACCGGCCAGGGCTCCGCGCAGGTCATGCAGCACGTCGCGCAGCCGGGCCAGGGCGTGCCGCGCCTCCGCCCCTGACCAGAGCAGTCCGGCGAGCAGCCGGCGCGGCATGCGGTGCCCCCGCGTCAGCGCCAGCAGCGCCAGCAGCGCGCGCGGCCGTGGTCCGCCGGGCAGGAGAGAGCGCCCCGCCGCGTCCGTGATCAGCAGCGTGTCAGCCAGCCGGATATGCAGGACCGGCGTCGGCGTCGTCGAGACTTCGGCCATGGACGGCGGCGGAAGGCCGACGTGATGCAACGCGGACGCCCTTTTCACTGCGACTCGACCGACGCGATTCCAACGCCCGCCGACGCGTTTCCGATATGCCCGCTAACGCAATGGTGAGCAATGAATATTCGCCTGTAAGTTGATATTCCGGAGGTGATCGCAATGTCCGAGTTTGCCCTGCTCCCGTTCGTGCCGCGTGCCCGCATGATGGAACGCGTGGCCCGCATGACCGCCCAGCAGGAGGAGGACCGCGAGATCCTTTGCGCCCTGCTCGCGCTCTGCCTGGGCTGGATGCAGGCGGCGGAGGCCGCGGAGGCCATCCTGACCCGCTTCGGCGGGATGGAGGAGGCGATGAACGCCGATCCCCGCGAACTGATCGGCATGCCGGAACTCGGGGAAGTCGGCGCGGCGGCGCTGCGGGCAGTGCGCGAGGCGGCCGAGCAGCTCGAGCGGCGGCGCCGGAGGGCTTCGACCCTGGCCAGCAGGGCGGCCCTGGTCGCGCATCTGCAGGCCTCTGTGCCCGCCGGCGGGGTGGGCTGGCGCGCCTTGTTCCTCGATGCGTCCGGCGTCCTGCTGGGTGAGGAGACGCTGCCGGCCGGGGCGGGCCAACCTGCCGGGCCAATGGTCCGCCGCGCGCTGAAACTCGATGCCGACGCCATCGTCGTGGCGCGGCGCTGCGAAGGGGCGGTGCTGGCCGCCTCGCCGGACGACCTGGCCCTGGCGAGCAGCCTCGATCAGGCGGCGCAGGTGATGGGGTTGCAGCTACGCGACATGGTCCTGCTGGGTCGGGACGGGCATGTGTTCGTCTCTACGGCCGGGGAGGGCTGATTGACGGCGGGACGACGCCGGGCCGGTCGGCCCGATGGCCGGTTCCACCGGCCGGGCCAGGGTGGATGGGGAGGTTCCTCTCAGCCCGCCTCGGCTCGCCGACGCTTGCGGACCTCCGCGGCGCTGCGTCCCAGCGGGCAGCCGCCCTCGCGGCGCGGCGCGACGATGCTGCGGTCGTAATCCGCCCATTCCGCCGCGCCGAGACCCTTCAGGCCCATGCTGACCGGCGCCTCGTTCAGCGCCGCATCGGCATAGGCCGCGCGGGGGATCGGCTGCACTTGCAGGAAGGGCGTGTCGCGGCGGAACTCGACCGGGCTGTGGGTGCGGGTCAGGCGCAGATTGACGAAGAGCGGGCCGAACCAGCGATCAGCCTCGACGATGCCCTCGAAGGGTTCGAAGCCGGCCGTGCGCGGCAGGTTGACCGGTGGGCGCACCAGCAGCGACCAGCCGGGCCGCGTGCGGGCCATCAGCCCGGACCACAGGTTCAGCAGGCCCGGTTCGGGCAGCGCGCCGATGAAGGGGGGCGACCAGCCGCGCAGCGCCTCGGGCGCGGCGGCGTCGAAGCGCTCGCGCAGGCCGGGGAACTGCGCGACGGATAGGGGGTACCAGGCGTCGGCGCCTTCCCAGGTCCAGCGCGTCTCGCTGCCGTCCCAGACCACGGCGAGGTCCATGGGCGGGAAGATCAGCCAGCCATAGGCCGAGGCGGTGGTCGAGGCCTCGCAATAGCGGAAGGCGCGGGTGGGCAGGGTGCCGCCGGCGGCGCGATCGGCGCGCTGCGGCGGGCGCCCGCCTTCGGTGAGCTGCCAGAAGCGGACGAGTGGCGTGGTGTCCTCGGTCATGGCCGGCATGTCCTTGTTGCTTTCCGTTCCCCAGGGGCATCGCCCGGCGCGGGTGGCGCCGGGCGGGGCCGTCGTCAGCCGCGACCGAACAGCGGCGAGAGTCCGCCCATGCGCAGCCGCCCGGCATCGGCGACCGAGGGGAAGAGCGGGGACAGCCCGCCGAGGCGCAGCTTGCCCGCATCCGCCGTGGCAGGCGGGAAGAGCGGCGACAGCCCGCCCAGCCGCGGGGTCTCGGCCGAGGCCTTGTCCTGGGTGGCGGGCAGGGCCGGGAGGGTCTTGGTCATGGTCGGGGGTCCTTCGTGGGTGCGGTCGGCCTCGGGGGAGGCCAGGGTTCGGCGAGGCTCATGCCGCGCCGGTGCCGTCCCGCCCGGTCGAGCGGGCGGGGCAGTTGCTGCGAATTGAGGACAATGATCCTGTTCCCCGATCGCAAAGGCGAACCGGGGGCAGGTCGGGCGCTATGGCAAGAAAAGCGGGGCGACCCTGAGCTTTGGACGCACGTCACCCGTTGATGTGGCGAACGCTATCCGCCTACGCGGAGTGCGTCAAGACGTAATTCCTAGATTGCGCCGACTCTCAGAAAAAATTCCGCAGCCCGCCTCAGCGGCACTCCAGCACCCGGATGTCGTAGACCGGATGCTCCAGCATGCTGACGCCCGGCGCATTGGCGAACATCCAGCCGCGGAAGGCGGGCGGGCTGCCGGGCCGGGCGCGACTGTCGGTGATCTCCATCCAGGCCGCGGCGTCGGGCACTTCGTCAGGCGGCCGGGCCTGGCAGGCGCGGACATTGATGGTCAGGGTGCCGAAAGTGGTCGGCGTGCCCACCCGCGCATCCAACACAGTGATGCGCGCCGTCACCTTGTCCAGGGCCTGGAGCCGGGCGGTCTGCGCCGGCACCCAGCCCTGCGCGGCGGCGGGCAGGGGGGCCATCAGCAGGGCCAGCAGGAACAGCCGCCTCATGCGCGGCGCTTCGGGCTGGCGAGGGAGGCGACCAGCTCGGTCAGGATGCGGCGCATCGCGGCTTCATCCACACCCATCAGCACGGCGTCCTCGAAGACATCCTGCAGCGCCTGCCGGGCCTCCTCGTGATTCTCCGCGAGCATCTTCAGCTTCTCGCGGCAGGAGAGCGGCTGGCCATCGGTGCCGGGCCAGAGCGTGGGCGCGGCGGGGCTCATCGCGGCGTCGCCGGCGCCTGCTGGGGCGGCGGCTGCTCGCGCTGCTGGTTCATCTCCGTCACCGAGAAGATGAAACGGCCGAGCAGGCTTTCGAGGCTCACCGCCGACTGGGTGATGGTGATCTCGCTGCCGTTGCGCAGGTAGCGGTCGCCCCCGCCGGGCACCAGCGCGACATACTTCCCGCCGAGCAGGCTCTCGGACTGGATCTCGGCCGAGCTGTCGGTCGGCAAGCGCAGCCCGTCCTGCACGCGCAGGGTCAGCACGGCGAGGAAGGTCTCGGGGTCGATGCGCTGGTTCACGACCTGGCCGACCTTCACCCCCGCGATGCGCACATCGGCACCCTGCGCCAGGCCGTCGATGCGGTCGAAGCGCGCCGTCAGCGTCATCCCGTCACTGGTGAAGGCCCGGCCGCTGCCGGTGACGGCATAGACCAGGAAGGCGGCCGCCACGATGAGAACGACGGCGCCGGTCAGGACCTCGGCAAGGCTTCGCTTCTGCATGGGGACTGATGTCGGGGCTCAGCGCCCCGGCGTCCAGGCCTCATAATCGCCCGAAGGTGACTGGCCGGCGGGGCTCCAGGCCTCGCGGGTGCCGGTCAGGTTCGGGCGGTGCTCCTTCTGCCAGGGCTTCTTCGGGGCGTCCTGGGGCAGGGGCTTCTCGGTGGTGTGGTGGATCCAGCCCCACCATTCGGGGGGAACGCTGGTCGGGTCGGGCGCGCCCGGATAGATCACGCGGCGCATCGGCCGGCCGTAGAAATCCTTGCGCCGGCGCGCTTCCCAATAGGTATTGCCGAAGTGGTCCTGGCCGACGCGGCGGCTGGTCAGGCGGATGAACAGGGCGTCGAACATGGCCATTGCGGCGCGTCCTTCAGGGGAATGCCGGAAGCCCCCCTGATGCCACAGCATGGCCTCCGGCGCAAAGCATGGGCTATCCACAGGATATTGGGGTCAGAGTCGCGATTTGCCACAAGATGCGGCTTCCGTCCCCGCGCGGGGGCTTATAGCATCCCTCCCATGGCAGGCTTGATCGGCACTCTGTGGGATGGTGTGGCGCTGCGGCGGATGCGGTGCGGGGCCGATCCCGATGCTCCCCCCCGTCCCGTGGCCCTTCCGGCGAGTTGGGATGACGAGGCCGCCGAGGCCCTGGCCGGCCTCGCGCCCGGGTCGGGTCCCGTGGTCTTCCCGGCCCTCGCCGAGGGCTGGATCCGGCGCATCACCACGCGCGGCCGCCGCCTCGGCCTGCTGGAAAGCCCCGAGGAGGCCGACGATCTCGCCGTCGCCCTGCGCGCCCTGCTGCTGTCGCGGCGCGGCGCCCCGGGCATGGAGGTTTGGCGCGACCGCAAGGAGGAGCCGCGCTTCGTCCTGAACCTGCCGGGCTTCCTGGATGCCTCGGGTGGCTTCGACTCGGCCGCCTATGCGGCAGCGGTCGCTGTCGCCGTGCGGGCGCTCGACATTCTCGGCAATGGCCGCGCGCCGCGGCTGCGCGTGGGCTTCACCGATCTCGCCGGGCTGCTCGCCGCCTTCCGCCTGCCCTATGGCGGGCCCGAGGCGCGCGCCGTCGCCACTGCCGTCGCGGGCCTGACGCGCGGCGCGGCCGAGGCCGAGTCGGGACGACTCGCCGCCCGCCACGGTGCGCTGCATCCGGTCGCGCTGATCTGGCCCGAACCGCCTTCCGAGACGGTGGTGCCGGGCCTCGCCCAAGCCGCGCGGGCCGCTCTCGATGCCGCCGCCGCCGCGCCCGGCCTGCGTCATGCGGGTTGCGTCGCCCTGGCCCCGGCCGATGCGGTCGAAGCACTGCTCGGTGCCGAAACCGCCGGCATCGCCCCTGCCTCCGGTGCCGTCCGCCCCGGCCGCGATGCGGAAGGCCGCCATGTGCTGCTGCCCACCCGCGCCGCTCAGCGCGCGGGGGAGGCCGCGGCCGCGCTGCTCGCCCCGCCGCTGCCCGATGCCCGCGCGGCCATGGAAGCGACGGTGCTGCCCTTCCTCGATGCCGCGCCGCCGGCCCCGCCCGCCATCGCCGCCCCGCCACAGACGCCGCGCCGCGCCGTGCCGCGTTCGGTCGCCGCGCCGGCCGCGCGGACCTGGCGCGTGACCATCGCTGGGGCCCGAGTCGCCCTGCGCGCCGCCGAGGATGATCGCGGCCAGCTCCGCGAGATCGCCTTCAGCGCCCCGCGCGACGGCGTGACCGCGCGCGCGCTGCTCGAAGGCCTGGCGCGGGCCGTCACGCTCGGCCTCGGCCACGGCGTGCCGCTCGATGCCTTCGTCGATGCCTATGCCTATGCGCCCGGCACGGGCGGGGCGGTGGAAGGCGACAGCGCGATCCAGCGCGCCACCTCGGTCATCGACTGGGCGTTCCGGCGGCTCGCCATCGACTACCTCGGCCGGGTGGACCTGCCGGACCCGGCGGAGGAGGAAATGCCCCCGCCGGTCGAGGCGAGCCAGCCGCCGCTGCTGCCGCTCGACCTGCCGGCCCAGCCGGCCCCGCGGCGCGGGCGCGGCTTTCGCCACGCCGCCTGACCACACCAGATAAGGACCAGACCCCATGGCCGGACGCATCGAGGAGCGCCTGACGGCGCTCGGCATCACCCTGCCCACCCCGGCGGCGCCGATCGCCAACTACGTGCCCTTCACCGTCAGCGGATCGCTGGTGGTGATTTCGGGCCAGATCCCGCTGCGCGACGGGGCGATCGTCTACACCGGCAAGGTCGGGGACACCGTCACGCCGGAGGTCGCGAAGGAAGCGGCGAAGCTCTGCTTCATCAATGTGCTGGCGCAGCTCAAGGCGGCGGTCGGCGACCTCGACAAGGTGACGCGCGTGCTGCGCCTGGGCGGGTTCATCGCGGCGCCGGCTTCCTTCACCCAGCATGCCGCCGTGATGAACGGGGCGTCGGACCTCGCCGTCGAGGTGTTCGGCGATGCCGGGCGGCACGCGCGCTCGACCATCGGCGTGCCGTCGCT
Source organism: Roseomonas sp. (assembly GCA_041914265.1). GTDB lineage: Bacteria > Pseudomonadota > Alphaproteobacteria > Acetobacterales > Acetobacteraceae > Neoroseomonas. The sequence continues at coordinate 321 of JAYSDS010000210.1, read as the reverse complement.
GCCGGGGGATGCGGCGGTGGAAGTGGAAGGGTTGTTCGAGATCGGGTGAGGGCGGGGCGACGCCCCTCTCCGGACCTCGTCTCCAGCAAAGGTCTTGCTGAAGACTGGCCTGGTTGCGCTGGTGACGATCGAAGGAGGGCTCTGCCCTCCTCCGAGCCTCCACCCGCCAGGATGCTGGGCATCCTGGACCGCAGGGACTTGGTGCTGGGCGCCGCGGCCGTTCCTTCCGCCCGTTAAACGCGCTCCGGGCGCAAAGGCGGGTTTCGGTGCCGATCCTGGCAGTGGCGCCCGGCACCAAGTTGAGGTTTGCAAAGGCCTTTC
>JAYSDS010000209.1:0-8373 GCA_041914265.1 Roseomonas sp. | reverse complement strand
CCGCGGGCCGTGGGGGGGGGGCCCCCCGGGGGGGCCCCCCCCACCCCCCCTTCCACCGCCAAGGACGAAGGCCCGCCGGTAAGCCTCAGGCGCGCTTGTTCCGCAGCGCGTCGGCCTGGTCGTAGAAGCGCTTCTCCCAGGCCTTCTGGTTGCCGATGCCCTCGCGGATGAAGGGGGTGAAAATGGCGAGGTTCAGAAGCATCCAGTTCACCAGGCTCGCCGGGAAGCGCAGCGGCTTCACGAAATCGACGAAGAGCACCACGCGCGTCTTGTCCGTGTGGTTCCACGCCTCGTGCTCATACGCGTCGTCGAAGATCAGCGCCTTGCCTTCTTCCCAGTGGCAGACCTGCTGATCCACGCGGATGGCGAGCTTGCCCGGCTCCGCCTCCGGCACGATCAGCCCCAGATGCAGCCGCAGCACGCCGTTATAGGGGCCGCGATGCGCGGGCAGGTGCTTGCCGGGTTCGAAGATCGAGAACATCGCCGTCTTCAGCCCCGGGATGCGCTGCACGATGCGCCAGGTGTTCGGGCACTGGGCGATGTTGCGCTCGGAGGAAGCGCCATAGCCGGCCAGGAAGAAGGTCTTCCAGGCGCTGTCCGTGCTGATCGTCTTCACGTCGGCGGACAGTTCGTGGAAGCTCGGCAGGTCCTGCTGGCGCTTCAGCAACGGTTCCAGCTCGGCACGGATCAGGTGCCAGTCCTTCTCGACCTCGCGCGCCCAGGGGAAGGTCACGTTGTCATAGACAGGCGGGTTGCCGACCTTGGAGTGGCGCAGGTTCAGCCGTTCGGCAAAGGCGACCACACCCATGAAGAAACGGGTGACGAGGCCCGGCCGTTCCATCGGCGCGACCCCTTCCGTGCCGAAGGTCTGTTGCGGCGAAACATCGGCGGGTCGGGTCGCGGTCATCAGGTCTTCGGTCACGCGTCGGGTTCCCTCTGCGGGTCGTCGAATCGACAGGATATTGTGCGAATCAGTCGCATTCGCAATCTCGGCCTTGCGGCGTCGCGCGGGCAATACCCCAATCGCGGCGATTTCCCTATCGCCGCCAGGCCAGCGCCGCGATCGCGTTGCGCGATACCTTCCCCACCGCGTCGCGCGGCAGGGTCGGCAGCATCACCACCGGCCGCGGCAGGAAGGCCGCTTCCACCTGGTCGCGCAGCGCGGCGATGACCGCCTCCGCACTCATCCCCGGCGCCACCACTGCCGCCGCCAGCCTCGCCTGCGGATTGGCGTCGAGGTCGTCGGGCGCGATGAAGACCCCGTCCTCCACCCCCGCAATGCCGGTCAGGATGCGCGTCAGCCCGGCAAGCGAGGCCCGCTTGCCCGCGACCTTCACCATGTCGGCCAGGCGCCCTTCCAGCCGGAAGCGCCCGTCGCCGGCCCAGACCAGCCGGTCCGACAGCGGCACGGGCGCGGGCAGGCCGGGAACGGTCACGCTGGCGGCGTCCTCGGTGATGGCGAAGTCCATGCCCGGATAGGGCGTCCAGCCCGGCCCATCGAGCGTGCGGCGGGCCGCGATGGATCCGGCTTCGGTCGCGCCGTAGATTTCGCGCACGGGCGCGCCCCAGGCCGCCTCGGCCTCGGCCGCCAGCGCATCCGACAGCGGTGCGGTGGCGGACACGATGCCCGCCAGTGCCGGCAGGACGACCCCGCTGCGCAGCAGCGCGCGCAGTTGCAGCGGCGTCGTCACCAGCAGGCGCGGTGCCGGCAGGCCGGCCAGCGCCGTCGCGATGTCCGAGGGATAGAAGACATCCCCCGCATGCCCCGCGCCCGCACCTTGCAACGGCAGCATCACCGTCGTCTCGAAACCGTACATGTGCTGTGCCGGAACGGTGCCGACGATGCTCGTGCCGGCCGTCACGCCGAAGGTCTCTGCCGCGCCGCGCGCGCCGGCGACCAGCGCGCCCCAGGGCTTCGCGTGCGGCCGCGGCTCCCCCGTGCTGCCGGAGGTGAAGGCGATCGCCCCGATGGATTCGGTCGGGATCAGCGGATTGGCGACGTCGCCGCCCGCCTCCGCCTCGGGCCGCAATACCGGCAGGGGCAGCGCCACATCGATGTCCGACAGCGCATAGCGCGCGCCATGCCCGCGCGCGATCTCGGCCAGGCGCTGCGGCGTGCGGTCGGCCGAGAGCAGCGTCACATGCCCGCGCGACAGCGCCGCGGCGAAGCCCAGCAGCGCGAGATAGCGGTCGGCGCAGAAATTCAGCACCGGGCCATCCGCCGGCAGCCGGGCGGCCAGCGCCGCGACCTCGGCGAGGAACCGCGCCGTCGTCACCGGGGCCGCGCCACGGCGGAAGATCACCTCCTCCATTCCGCGCACGGTCAACGGCAGCATGGGCATCAGGTGGTCCGATGCGCCTCGATATGCGCGGCCAGCGCGCGCAGGGAGGCGAAGATGCGGTGGTTCCGCTCGTCATCGGAACGGAGCTGGAACCCGTAGCGCCGCGACACGGCGAGCGCGATCTCCAGTGCATCGATCGAATCGAGGCCGAGACCTTCGCCGAACAGCGGCGCTTCCGGGGCGATGGATTCCGGCGCGGTCTCAAGGTGCAGCGCTTCGACGATCAGTCGCGCGACCTCGGCTTCGAAGGAGAGGGTGGTCGTCAAGCTCAGGCTCCCGCCGCGCGTCGCAATGCCTCCCCGGAACGCCCCCGCGACCTTTGGCCTTGACGGGGAAGGGCCCGGCGGCGACCTCAGCCGCCATGCCATCCCGTTCCGGAACCTCCACTTATCAATGCGAAAGCGGCCGAACAAGGGCGGCGGCACGGGCCGCGCGCTGCTTTGCCACCTTGCCCGCGATCTTCACCTTCACCGTGGATGTGGAGGCCCATCCGGGCGGGGCGGGACCGGCGGGACCGACGCGCGGGCTGCTCGACCTGCTGGAAGCCTGCGGGTCGCGCGGGACCTTCTTCGTGCTGGATGTCGTGGCCCGTGACGAACCGGACCTGGTGCGGGAAATCGCCGCGCGCGGCCATGAGGTCGCCTCCCATGGCCATGCGCATCGCCTGCTGGCCGAGGAGACCCCGGACGCCTTCCGCACCGGCCTGGCCGCGGCGCGCGACAGGCTCGCCGACCTGACCGGAGCGGCGCCGCTGGGCTTCCGGGCGCCGTATTTCTCCCTGACCGCAACGGCCGCCTGGGTGCCCACGGTGCTGGCGGAGCTGGGCTTCGCCTATTCCTCATCGCTGTTGCCGGCCTGGAACCCGCTGGCCGGTTGGCCCGGGGCACCGCGGCGACCCTTCCGCTGGCCTTCCGGGGTGCTGGAACTGCCGGTGCCGCTCGGCCGGATCGGGCCGATCGCCGTGCCGTTCCTCGGTGGGATGTACCTTCGCTGGCTGCCGCCCTGGCGGCTGGGCTGGCTGTCGCGCGACTGGGCGCGGGACGGCACGGGGCTGTGGTCCTATTGCCACCCCTATGACCTCGATACGGCCGAGGGGCTGGTACGGCGGCCGGATGCCGGGCTGCTCGGCAGCCTCATGCTGTGGTTGAACCGGCGCACGGCCCTGCCGCGGCTGGAAGGGCTGCTGGAAGGGCGCCGGTCCGTGCCCTTTGCGCGCCGGCTGCCGGAACTCGCGGCCGGCGCCGTCGTGTGGGAGGGAGGCCGCCGGTAAGGCCCATCCGGCTGGGGGCCGATGCCGGGGCCGGCAACGTGCCTGTCCGCGCATTCTCAAGCGGGTTCTGACGTATCGCAGCTTTGGCGCCGCCGGCTCGGCCGAAGATCGCTGCGGTGCAGAACTGACACCCCGGAACCATCATGCGGCAGAATCCTGCTCTGACCGCGTTAGCTCTTTACCTCATAAATAGGCGCATTGTAGCCTCGAGGTCTGGGGTCGTTTCTCGAACGGCAGATATCTATAAGGAAAAGGGGTGGCAATGACCGCTGCGCCGAAGCCGGAGGAATGCGCGCTGCTTGTCGCCATCTCCTTCCACTACGTGCAGAGGCGCGCGCCCTATCTGATCGATGTCGTTCGCGCCCTGGCCGATTTCCGTGTCCGCCGGCTCGATATCCGGGTCATGATCAACGATGTGCCGGAAGCCGCGGCGCTGCAGTCCGTGCTGGCCGGCGTGCTGCCGACGACCGCGACCGTCGCCGTCACGCGTTGCGGCGACCTCGCGCATCCCTTCGAGCTGACATGGGCGCACAAGCCGCTCATCGCGGACGAGTTCCTGGCCGGGGCGTCGCCCTACACGCATTTCGTCTACCTCGAGGACGACATGCGCTTCGGTCCGATGAACTTCCGCTACTTCCTGGAATACCGGGCACCGTTGGCCCATTCCGGCCTCATCCCGTCCTTCGTGCGGGTCGAATACGGCAACGAGATCCTCGAGATGCGGAGCACCGACCACGTCCGGCGCCTGCCCTACTGGCGGCTGCGGAAGATTCCCCTCGGGCCGCATGTCTTCGTCAGCCCGCCGAATCCCTACTGCGCGCTCTTCGTCCTCGACCGTCCGCTGGCCGAGGAATACGTCGCCACCAATTCTTTCGATCTGGCCCGCAGCCAGGCGGTCCGCGGTTGGCCAACACGCGAAAGATCAGCGATGGGGCTGTGCTGGGAGAACGTCCCGCGGGGGTTCCGTTCCCGCTTTGCCATCCCGATCGACCTGTCCCGCGGAACGGCGGCGGCCGAAGCCTGGGTGCCGCATCTGCCGAACAACTACATTCCGCGAATCCGGTCCGGCTTCGGCCAGGTGCCGATGCTGGACCTGCTCGAAATGGTGGAGCCGGACGCGCCGATCGAGGCGTCGCCCAGCGCCGCGCCGGTCGGATGATCAGCGCGGCTCGCCGCTCTCGGCCTTCAGCACCTCGCCGGCCAGGTACAGGCTTCCGCAGATCAGCACCCGCCCCGCCGGCTGGTCGCGCGCGATCGTCGTGAGCGCCTCCGTCACCGTCGGTCCGGGCACCGCCACGCCGCCGCTTGCCGCGACGATGTCCTCGACGCTCATCGCGAGGTGCTGCCCCGGCTCCGCCACCGCGTGCAGCGAGGTCGCGAAGGGGATCAGCGGATGCAGGAAATCCGCGCTCGCCTTGCCCTTCTTCATGCCGACGACAAGGTGCAGCGGCCGGTCCTGCCAGGTCGCGAGATGCTGCGCCAGCGCCACGCCGGCACCGGCATTGTGGCCGCCATCCAGCCACAGCTCGAAGCCGGGCGGCAGGGATTGAGCCAGCGCACCCTTCAGCCGTTGCAGCCGCGCCGGCCATTCGGCCGAGGCGACGCCGCGCGCGATCGCCTCATCCGTCAGCCAGTCCGGGTTCCACGCCCGCAGCGCGGTGATGGCGATGCCGGCATTGTCCGCCTGGTGCGGCCCAGGCAGGGACGGGCGTGGCAGGTGCAGCACGCCGCGGGCATCGGCGTAGCGCAGACCGCTATCGGCGACATCGCAGCGCCAGTCGCGCCCGCGCGTGAGCAGCGTCGCGCCGCGTTCCGCCGCGACGCGTTCCAGCACCGCCATCGCCACGGGGTCCTGCGACCCGGTCGCGCAGGGCACGCCGGGCTTCATGATGCCGGCCTTCTCACCCGCGATGCCGGCCAGGCTGTCGCCGAGGAAATCCATGTGGTCCATGGAAATGCTCGCGATCGCCGTGGCGGCGGGGCGATCCACGACATTCGTCGCGTCGTAGATGCCCCCCAGGCCGACTTCCAGCACCAGCAGATCGGCCGGCACGCGGCTGAACAGCAGCAGGGCGACGGCGGTCGTGATCTCGAAGACCGTGATGGGGTCGCCGCCGTTGCGCGCCTCCACCTCCTCGAGCGCGGCGATCAAAGCTTCTTCGCTGACCAGCTCCCCCGCCAGCCGGATGCGTTCGTGGAACCGCACCAGATGCGGGGAGGTGTAGACGTGCACGCGCTGCCCCGCCGCTTCGGCGATGGCGCGGGTGAAGGCGCAGGTGGACCCCTTCCCATTGGTTCCCGCCACATGGATCACGGGCGGCAGGCGACGTTCGGGATGATCCAGCTTCGCCAGCACGCCATGCATCCGGTCGAGGCTGAGATCGATCAGCTTCGGATGCAGCGCATGCAGGCGGTCGATGATGGCCTCGGCGCGTGACATGGGATCAGCCCTGGGCCGGGGCAGGGGTCTCCTCGGCGGGTGGCGGCGGCGGTTCCTCGGCGGCGGGCGGCGCCTCGGCGGAAGCGAGCACCGGCACGCGCAGCAGGCCGATGACGCGGGCGAGCGTCGCGCGCATCTCCCCCCGCTTCACCACCAGGTCGAGGATGCCGTGTTCCAGCAGGTATTCCGCGCGCTGGAAGCCTTCGGGCAGCTTCTCGCGCACCGTCTGCTCGATCACGCGGGCACCGGCGAAGCCGATCATCGCGCCGGGCTCGGCGATCTGGATATCGCCCAGCATGGCGAAGGAGGCCGTCACGCCGCCCGTGGTCGGATCGCACAGCACGACGATGAAGGGCAGCCCCGCTTCCTTGACCATGCGCGACGCGATGACCGTGCGCGGCATCTGCATCAGCGACACCGCGCCTTCCTGCATGCGCGCCCCGCCCGAGGCGGTGAAGACGATCAGCGGCGCATCCTGCAGCACGGCGAGTTTGGCGGCGGTGACGATGGCTTCGCCCACGCCGGCGCCCATCGACCCGCCCATGAAGGCGAATTCCATGGCCGCGATGACGGCGCGCTGCCCGTCGATGGTGCCATGCGCGACCGCGACCGCATCATCCATCGCGGATTTCACCTGCGCTTCCTTCAGCCGCTCGGAATACCGGCGCTGGTCGCGGAAGCGCAGCGGATCGGCCGGCGCCTTGGGCAGTTCGATGCGCGAGAAGCCGGGATCGAGCGTGACCTCCAGCCGCCGCACGGCCGAGATGCGCATGTGATGGCCGCAATGCGGGCAGACATGCAGCGCGGCCTCGAGGTCGCGGCGGAAGATCATCTGCTCGCAGGCCGGGCATTTGTGCCAGAGGTTCTCGGGCACGTCCCGCTTGAACAGGCCCGAGATCTTCGGCAGGGCCCAGTCGGAAATCCAGTTCATCGCAGTCCCTCGGGCGGCGCCGGCGCCGCGCGGGAGGGGAGTAGGGGCGTGGAGGGCCAGGACGCAAGGGGGTGGGCCGTCTTTCGGGGGGCGGCACGAACTAATTGACAATATGGAACCAATATGGTGTTTTAGCACTATCATGGCTGTTGAACGCCCTTCCCCCGATGCTCTGGCCACCGAGATCACGCTCGAAGTGTTCCGGTTCAACGGCCAGCTCCTCGCCATGGGCGATCGGCTGGTGGCGCCGCTGGGGCTGACCTCGGCACGCTGGCAGGTGTTGGGCGCCGTCGCCCTGGCCCCGCAGCCGGGACCCATCGCGCATGTCGCGCGTGCCATGGGGCTGACGCGCCAGAATGTCCGCCGGATCGTCGGCGACCTGGCGCGGGAGGGGCTGCTCGCCTTTGCGCCGAACCCGAACCACCGCCGCGCACCGCTGGTGGTGCTGACCGAGGGCGGCCGCACCGCCTATGCCTTCGCCTCGGCCCTGTGGGCGCCGCGCGCCGTTGCCCTGGCGGATGGGATCGACCCGGCGGCGCTCGCCACCACCCTTGCGACGCTGCGCGCGCTGCGCGACCGGCTCGGCGCTGTTCGATCGGAGTAATGCCTCAGGCCCGTGCCTTGCCGGTCGGCCGCCCGCTCAGGCAGGAAGGATCCTTCGGTCTGGAGGTGCGGCATGACCATCGACGATATCGAGGCTGTGACGATCGACGGGCGGCGCATCGCGCTGTCGGTCTATGCTGGCCGCCCCCTGCTGGTGGTCAATGTCGCGAGCCGATGCGGCTTCACGCCCCAATATGAAGGGCTGGAAGCGCTGCACCGGCGCTTCGCTCCACGCGGCTTGGCCGTGCTCGGCTTCCCCTGCAACCAGTTCGGCGCGCAGGAACCGGGGGACGAAGCCGCCATCCGCGATTTCTGCGACGCACGCTTCGGCGTGACCTTCGACCTCTTCGCCAAGGTGGATGTGAACGGCGCAACGGCCCATCCGCTGTTCCGCGCGCTGAAGGATGCCGCGCCCGGTGTGCTCGGCACCAAGGGGATCAAATGGAATTTCACCAAGTTCCTGGTGGACCCTTCGCGGCGGACAGTGCGCCGCTATGCACCACAGGTCACGCCGGAGCAGATCGCGCCGGATATCGAGGCCATGCTGTAAGGGAAGCGTCGCCTTTCAGGCGAACAGATCCGGCGAAGGGCTTTTGCAGACCTCCACTTGCCACTAAGCGTCGCTGCCAGAATGCCGTCGAAAGACGCTCTTGCGCATGGAAAGCGTTTGGAGGGGGCCGCACAGGCGCCGCGCCCCGCGCCGAAAGATTGCATTCCAAGTGCTCCAAGCTCTTGGTGGGGTGGTTTGGAGCGACTGTCTTAAGGGTCAAGCCGTGGTTGTTAGCCA
>JAYSDS010000208.1:0-8659 GCA_041914265.1 Roseomonas sp. | reverse complement strand
GCGCGTCCTTCCATGGCTGGGAAAAGACTGCACCATCAAACCCTGGGATCAAACATCTAGGCTCCCCAATCCGGTGCGAAATCCGGGTTCACCAGCCGCCTGTTCTTCGGCAGCGCATCGATCGCGGCGAGGTCCCCGGCATCCAGCGTGATCGCGCCGGCGGCCAGGTTTTCCTTCTGCCCTTGCTCGCGCGCGGATTTCGGAATGGCGACGACATCATGCGCCAGCAGCCAGGCGATGGCGATCTGCACCGGCGTCGCGCCGTGCTTCGCGGCGATGCGCTGCATGACCGGGTCGTCATTCACCTGCGCCTTCGCGATGGGCGAATAGGCGGTCAGCGCGAGGTCGTTGGCGCGGCACAGTTCGACCAGCTTCGGCTGCCACAGATAGACATGGCATTCGACCTGCAGGCAGGCGATGGGCGCGATGCCGAGGTCGAGCGCCTGCTTCAGCAGGCCCGGCGGGAAGTTGCACACGCCGACGGCGCGCGCCAAGCCGTCCTCCTTCAGCGTCGCGAGCGCGCGCAGCGACGCCGCGAGGTCCATCCCCTTCGCCGGCCAATGGATATGGATCAGGTCGGCATAGGGCGTGGCGAGCCGCTTCAGCGATGCCTCGGCCGAGGCGCGCAGCGCATCGGGGGCGAGCTCCGTCCACCAGACCTTCGTGGTGAGGAAGATGTCCTCCCGCTTCACGCCCGACGCCGCGATGCCGGCGCCCACCGCTTCCTCATTGCCATACATCGCCGCCGTATCGATGTGGCGATAGCCGAGGGCGATCGCGGTCTCGACCGCGCGCGTCGCCTCGGCATCCTTCATCGGCCAGGTGCCGAGGCCAATGCGGGGGATGCGCAGCTTCGCCGTTTCCAGGATCGGGGTCATGCGGAGTCCTCAACGCTTCGACAGGTCGATCACGCCAGCAAAGCCCGATTCCGTCCCGAAGGCGATATGCGTGCCCGTGCCGTTCCAGGCCAGTGCCGAAACCGCCGAGCCACGCGGCGCGGCGAGCGGCACGATCCGCCCCGACGCGACCTCGGCCATCAGCACCAACCCGTCGCCGAAGCCGGCCGCGACCACTTCCTGCGAGGGGTGGCAGGCGACGGAAGTGCACAGCACGCCATCGCCGCCGGCGAGTTCGGTCGGCGCCTTGCCCATCGGCCCGCCGCCGAAGAAGGGCCAGAGCACGACGCAATCGGCCCCCGCCGTGGCAAGCCAGCGCCCCTTCGACGTGAAGCCCATCGACTTGGTCTTGGACGGATACCCCGCCATGCGCATGTGCTGCCCATCGGCGAGGCGCCAGCCATGCAGCGTGTTCTCCTGCATGGAGGTCACGACATGCGTGCCGTCCGGGCTGATCAGCACGCCGGTATGGCTGCCCTTCCATTCCAGCAGCCGAGGCGTGCCTTCCTTGGAGGCCGTGAACCACAGTGACGCGCCATTGTAGTGCGACGCCGCGAGGCGCTTGCCCTTGGCGTCGAAGGCGATGCCAGTGACGGTGGACGGGTGCGCCAGCGAGCGGATCGCCGCGCCCTTGCCGTCGACCAGATGCACGGCCTTGCCCACCGCCGCGGCGCGCAGGCCGGATTCATGGGCAACGACATGATCCACCCATTTGCTGCCGTAGGTCGCGAGTTCCGTCGTGGCGCCATCCGGCGCGATGCGCATCAGCCGGCCATCGTCGCCGCCGGTGATGACACCATCCTTCGCATCGGCCGCGATGGACAGGCAGGCGCCGTCATGCACCGCGACGGGCTGCCAGCCCTCCGCCAGCCGCGCCGTGCCGTCGCCGAGCGCGAAGACGCAGGACCGACCCTCCCGGCCGAAGGCGACGCCGATGACCCAGGCGCCAAGCTCCTGGGCGCTGCCGCGTTGTTCGATAAGGAAATCGGCCTCGGTGGCACTCATGGCTGCATCCTCGTCATGCACCCTGTATGGCGTGTCGGCGCCGCCCTTGCCATGCCCCCGGGGCCGATCCTGTCATCCGCCCAGCGCCGCCGTGTCGCGCACCACGATCGCGAAACGGTCGGCGAGCTCGGTCAGCGCGGCGCGGTGCAGCGCCTCGGCCCCGATCACGCCGCCCAGCGGATCCGGCAGATCCCGCGTGCCCGCCGCGTCGGCCACGACGGTCGTCCGCAGGCCAAGATCGAGCGCGGCGCGCGCCGTCGCACTCACGCACATATGCGTCATGAAGCCGCCGAGAATCAGCTCCGTCCGGCCCGACGCCCGGATCCGTTCCGCCAGGTCCGTCCCGGCGAAGGCGTTGGGCAGGCGTTTCGGGATGATGGCCTCGCCGGGCAGGGGTGCGACCTCCGGCAGGATGGCGGACATCGGGCCTTCCGGGTCGAACAGCGCGCCGCCCGGCTGCGCGTGATGAACGATGTGCAGCACCGGCACGCCCTTCTCCCGCGCCAGGGCGAGCAGGCGCCCGGCCTCGGCGGCGGCGGCGTCCACGCCGGGCAGGGGCAGCTTCCCGTCGCGGTATTCGCGCTGGATGTCGATCAGCACCAGCACCGCCTTGTCGAGCGGCGCCGGGTGGCTGGGCGCCCCTGCCATGGCGAGCAGGGTGCGGGGCGGTTGGGTCATGGCGTTCATTCCCTGGATCGGATGCGGCATCGGAGCCGATGGCGGGCTGTGCGCCAATCCCCTAGCTTTGCCGCATGGCTGAGCGAATTCGCACAGATGGCCTCGATTGGGAGGACCTTCGCCATTTCGTCGCCCTGGCCGCGGAAGGCAGCCTGTCCGCCACGGCGCGTCGGCTGCGCGTGAACCACGCCACCGTGGCGCGGCGCGTGGCGGGTCTGGAAGCCGCCCTCGGTCGCACGCTGTTTGACCGGCGGCCGGATGGCTATGCCCTGACGGCCGAAGGCCGGGCGGTCCTGGCGGAGGCGCAGGGCATGGAGGCGGCGGCGCTGGCCGTGTTGCGCCGGCTGGACGCGGCCACCAGCCTCGACGGACCGGTGCGCCTGACCACCACCCGCAGCCTGGCCGAGGATTTCCTGATCCCGCGCCTCGGCCCGCTGCGCCGGGCGCATCCGGGGATCGATCTCGAACTCCTCGCGGAGCTGCGGGTGATGAGCCTGGCGCGGCGCGAAGCGGACATCGCCATCCGGCTCGGGCGGCCGGCGGATAGTTCGCTCGCCGGCCGGCGCGTGGGCCTGATCGCGCATGGTTTCTATGCCAGCACCGAGTGGCCAGGCCGACTCGCGGCCGGGGACCCGCCGGTCTTCGTCGCCTATGACGCGGAAAGCGACATGGTGCCCGAAGCCCGCTGGCTCGCCGCGCGCTTCCCCACCGCGCGCCGCACCTTCCGCAGCAACAGCCAGGCGGCGCTGGCCGCAGCGGCACGCGCCGGGTTCGGCATCGCGCTGCTGCCGCATTACCTGGCGGCGACCATGCCGGAGCTATGCGAGCTGGCGCTGGGCGAAACGCCACCGCCGCGCGAGGCCTGGCTGCTGGTGCGGCCGGAGCTGCGTCGCGTGCCCCGCATGCGGGCCGTGGCAGAGGGTGTGGCAGCAATCTTTCGCGCGGAACGCGGGGTGCTTTGCCCCGATGCGAGGCTGGAGGCGTGACGCGCGGCCGCGGGGCGGAGAGGAACAAGGCCCATCCCAGCCCCCAACCGCGATCATCGTTCCCTGTGCGAAGTTCGTCCGATCAGCGATCCCGCTGCCCAGGCACATAGGCCCCGCCATCGCTCGGCCGCAGTGCCGAGAACATCTCCGTCACGGCCGTGTAGTCGCGATAGCCGCACCGCGCGATGGGCTGGGCGGCGGCGGTGTCGAAGCGGCCGTCGCGCAGGAAGGCGTCGTCGATGAACACGCCCACCACCTGGCCGATGACCATCGAACCCTGCAGCTCCTTCCCTTCGAGATTGATGAAGGGGAAGGATTGCGTCACGCGGCATTCCAGCGCGGCCGGCGTGCCGGCGACGCGCGGCGCCTTCACATTCTGCGACGGTGCCGTCTCAAGCCCCGCGGCCTCGAATTCGCTTTCGCCTTCCGGCAGCAGGCCGGAGGAGATGTTCATCGCCTCGAACAGCGAACGCGGGCAGAGGTTGAAGACGAACTCGCCGGTCGCGATGGCGTTCGCCGCGCTGTGCTTCATCGTCTCGGTGGTGAACATCACCATGTGCGGGCGGGACAGCACCGCGTTGAAGAAGGAATAGGGCGCGAGGTTCGCCCGCCCCTGTGCGTCGAGCGTCGAGATCCAGCCGATCGGCCGCGGCGCGACGATGGCCTTGAAGGGGTCGTAGGGCAGGCCGTGGCCGTTGCGGGGGTCGTAGAACAAGGTGTCAGGCTCTCCGTGCGATGGCGGCGTAGAGACGCGGTCCGAGCAGGGCAAGCACGGCGAATGCCAGGATCAGCGCGCTGCCTGGCCGCGTCACGAAGACAAGCCAGTCGCCCTGGCTGATGGTCAGCGCCTGGCGCAGGTTCTGTTCGGCCATCGGCCCCAGGATCATGCCGATGATGACCGGCGCGACGGGGAAGTCGAAACGCCGCATGAACATCGCCACCACGCCGAGCGCGTAGAGGATCACGAGGTCGATCACGCTGTTCGAGATGCCGTAGGTCCCGATCGTCGCGAAGACCAGGATGCCGGCATAGAGCTGCGGCACCGGGATCTTGAGGATGCGCACCCAGAGTCCGACCAGCGGCAGGTTCAGCACCACCAGCATCACATTCGCGATGAACAGGGATGCGATCAGCGTCCACACGAGATCCGCCTGCTGGGTGAACAGCAGCGGTCCCGGATTGATGCCATAGGATTGGAAGGCGGAGAGCATGATCGCCGCCGTCGCGCTCGTCGGCAGGCCCAGGGTGAGCATCGGCACCAGGATGCCCGCGGCCGCCGCGTTGTTTGCCGCCTCCGGCCCCGCCACGCCCTCGATCGCGCCGGTGGTGCCGAATTCGTGGCGGTACTTGGGGTCCACCAGCTTCCGCTCGGCATAGTAGGACAACATGGTCGGCATCTCGGTGCCGCCGGCGGGCAGCACGCCGAAGGGAAAGCCCAGCCCCGCCCCACGGATCCACGGCCAGAAGGAACGCTTCACATCCTCCTTCGACAGCATCAGGCGCCCGACCTCGAGCACCTCCTGCTTCCCGGCGTGGTAGTGCCAGGCCATGTAGAGCGCCTCGCCCACCGCGAAGAGCGCGACGGCCACCAGCACGACATTCACGCCATCCAGCAGTTCCGGCACGCCGAAGGTCAGGCGCGGCTGGCCCGTTTGCAGGTCGATGCCCACCAGGCCCAGCATCAGCCCGAAGAACAGCGAGGTCAGCCCGCGCAGCGGCGAGGAGCCCAGCACCGCCGAGACGGTGACGAAGCACAGCACCATCAGCGCGAAATATTCCGCCGGCCCCAGAACCAGCGCCCATTCCACGATGACCGGCCCGAGGAAGGCGATGCCGAGCGTCCCCACGGTGCCCGCCACGAAGGACCCGACCGCCGAGGTCGCCAATGCCGGGCCCGCGCGCCCGTTGCGCGCCATCTTCGCCCCTTCGAGCGCGGTAATGATCGACCCGCTCTCGCCCGGCGTGTTCAGCAGGATCGAGGTGGTCGAACCGCCATACATCGCGCCATAGAAGACGCCACAGAACAGGATGAAGGCACCCGTCGCGCTGACGGAGAACGTGATGGGCAGCAGCAGCGCGATGGTCAGCGCGGGGCCGATACCGGGCAGCACGCCGACCGCCGTGCCGAGGAAGCAGCCGAGCAAGGCCCAGGCGAGGTTCACGAGGGAGAAGGCATTGCCGAAGCCGAGCGCGAGGCCGGAGAGGGAATCCATGGGTCAGCCTTCCGATGCGGGGCGACCGGAAAGGGGCTTTGCCCCTCTCCGGACCGCGAAGCAGTGCTTCGCGCCCCACCAAAGGCCGAAAGGCCTTTGGAAACCTCGATCTGGTGCAGGGCGCGACTGCGGGGACGCCATGGTGAAGGTCACGTCGGGCGCGGTGTCCGGGCGTCGGGCACGGCGGGCGTTTTCTGGGTGCGAAATGCCCTTCTTGCCCGACGCCAGGTTGAGGTTTGCAAAGGCCTTTCGGCCTTTGCTGGGGTGGGGTCCGGGGAGTGGCAAAGCCCATCCCCGGCCAACCGTCGCCTCATCGTCGCGCTCATGGGGCGCCGCCCCTGCAATCGCCCGCCGTGTCACAGCACCGCCTCGCCCCGCAGCACCGGCACGCACCGTCCGCCGACGCTCGCGCGGATGCCCTCCGCGCGGCGTCGCGCGCGGGCCAGCAGCAGGGAAGGCCGCCCCATCTCCACGCCCTGGGCGATGTCCCAGGCGCCTTCCTCCTCGCCATCCAGATGCAGCAGGAAGCCCGCCAGCGGTGTCGCCGCGCTGCCGGTCGCCGCGTCCTCCCAGGTGCCGGTCAGGGGCGAGAACATCCGCGCCCGCACCGTCGCGCCATCGCGGCAATAGAGGTAGAGCGACAGGAAGCCGCGCGTCTGTTCCGGAAACGCCGCCACGGCGCGCCGGAAGGCGCCGAGGTCCGGTGCGGCGGCGGTCAGGCCCTCAGGCGTCACTTCAGTCAGCAGGCGCTGGTTGCCGCCATCGGAAGCGAGCGTCGGCTGGTGCCGGTCCGTGACGATCGCCGCTTCCGGAATGCCCGAGCAGGCGGCGGCCGTCGCCACGGGCAGCGTCGCGCCGATGCGCAGCGGCTGCGGCGCGGCGACCTCGGCACCCGTCACGCGGCCGGCGCCGTCGCGCAGCAGCGCGACCTCGACAAGGCCCGCCGGTTCCTCGAAGCGGTAGACGCGCGGGCTTTCCTCGTCCTCGCGCCCGAGGACATAGGCGGTGCCGACATTGGGATGCCCGGCGAAAGGCATCTCCGCCACGCGGTTGAAGATGCGTACGCGCGCGCTGTTCTGCGGATTCTCGGCGGGCAGGACGAAGGTCGTCTCGCTCAGGTTGAACTCGGCGGCGAGGGACTGCATCTCGGCGTCGCTCAGCCCCCGCGCGTCGGGAAACACCGCAAGCTGGTTGCCGCCGAAGCGCCGATCGGTGAACACATCGACGGTGACGAAGCGATAGGCCCTCACGGCACGTCCTGCCCCAGCGCGCGCAGGATCGCGCCTTCCAGCAGGCCCGCGCCGATATTCACGCCCAACGCCTCGACGAAGATGAAGAAGGCCGCGAGCGAGACGACGAGCGCGATCACCGCGTCGCGCAGCGGCGAACGGGAGCCGAAGGCACGCGCGGTGCAGACGAATTGCAGCGCGGCGGCAAGCGAGAAGCCCAGCGGTTCGATCAGCGCGAGGTTCAGCGCCATGCCGCCCAGCAGCCAGCCGAGCGCGCGCAGGTTGGGCGGCCCGGCCTCGGCCACTTCCGGAATGTCCGCGCTCCAGCCGCCGCGCAGCGCGGCAGCCGTCAGCATCAGCCCGAGCACGAACAACGCCGCGGCGATCACCGCGGGCACGAGCTTCGGCCCGACCACCGCATAGACCGGGGTGAGCGGAATCACCCAGGTCAGCCAGGCGACGAGCGCGCCGAGCGCGGTGACGACAAGGCCGACCGCGAGGTCGGGCAGGGCGCGTGGCTTCATGGCGGCTCAGGCGAGGCCGAGATCCTTGAGCACGCTTTCCGTATCCGCCCTGTCGCGCGTGAGGAATTCCTCGAACGGCGTCCCGGTGAGGAAGGCGTCCTCCCAGCCGCGATCGGTGAGGATGCGGCGCCAGGCCTCGGTGGCGTGGATGGCGGTCATCAGGTCCACCAGCGCCTGGCGCTGGGTCGCGTTGATGCCGGGGGCGCCGAACACGCCGCGCCAGTTGGTCGCGACCACGTCGATGCCGCTCTCCTTCAACGTCGGTACGTCGGGGTCGAGCCGGCGCTCGCCCGTCGTCGCCAGCGCGCGCACGCGCCCCGCCTTGATCTGTTCGGAGAATTCAGACCAGCCCGAGATACCGGCGGCGACCTGCCCGCCAAGGATCGCCGCCTGGGCCGGCCCGCCGCCGGGGAAGGCGACGAAGGAAGCCTCGCGCGGCTGGCGCCCGAGCTTCTGCAGCATCAGGCCGAGGATGATGTGGTCCGTGCCGCCCGCGCTGCCGCCGGCGACCGAGACGGCGCGGGGGTTCTCCTTCAGCGCGTCGAGGAGCTGACGGATGTTCTGATAGGGGCTGTTGGCCGGCACGATGATCACGCCGGCTTCTTCCGTCATCCGCGCGATCGGCACGGTGTTCTGCAGGGAGACGGGCGTCTTGTTGGTCAGCGCGGCGCCGACCATGACCGACCCGCCGACCATCAGCGCATCGGCGCGGCCGCGGCGCTGCTGCAGGAAGCGCGGCAGGCCGACCGTGCCGCCGGCGCCGCCGACATTCTCGAACTGGAAGCTGCCGACCAGGCTGGATTGGCGCGCGGCCTGCTCGATCGCGCGGCCGAGGCCATCCCAGCCGCCACCCGGACCCGCCGGAACGAACATGAAGATGCTGGCGAAGCGCTGCTGCGCCGAGGCGATGCGCGGCGCGAGGCCCAGCGCGGCAGCGCCGGCGGAAGCGATGAGAAGCGTACGGCGGTCGATCATGGCGGCGATCCGGTCATTTCCTCGATGTACGGGAGCATGCGCCGAGCGCGCGCGCCGCGCAAAGGGGGTCCTGATTGGCTGGCGGCTTCGGCTACGGAGTTGGAGGGGCTTTGCCCCTCCAAACCACCCCAGCAAAGGCCGAAAGGCCTTTGC
>JAYSDS010000207.1:0-8679 GCA_041914265.1 Roseomonas sp. | reverse complement strand
CGTCGCGAGGATCGAGACGCAGATGGGCCTCGATGCGCTGCCGGAGATCTGCGACGTCGAAGGGCTCGATGCGATCATGATCGGGCCGGACGATCTCAGCCAGGATCTCGGCGTGCCGGGCCTGATGAATGACCCCAAGATGGTCGCGGCGACCGAGCGTGTGATCGAGGTCTGTTCCGCGAAGAACATTCCCTGGGGTTTCTCCTGCCAGGACCTCGCCGCCGGCGAGAAATGGCTGAAGCGCGGCATCCGCTGGATGCCCTTCGCGAATGACGCCGCTATCCTGTTCAACAGCTTCTCGGCCGCCGCGAAGGGTCTGAAGACCCTCGCCGAGCGCGCCTGACATCGGAGCGTGATCGGTTCACCTTCGTTCACCGACCACGCTCCGACTGATTGTTTGATCGCGTGATTCAGACCTACGGTGCATGCGCACCTACGGTCATCACGCTCAAGGAGACCGACCCATGAAGGCTGTCGCCGATTATCGTCCCTATGGCTGGCGCGGGAAGATCGGACTGATCGTGCCCTCCACCAACACGATCAACGAGCCGGAATTCTGGCGCCTCGCCCCCAAGGGCGTGACGATCCACACCGGCCGCGCCACGCTGCTCGGCAAGGCGACCGAGGAGAGCTACTTCAAGATGGCCGAGGCGGTGAAGGTCGCCGCCGACGACCTCGCCACCGCCGAGGTGGATGTCGTCGCCTATGGCTGCACCTCGGGCTCGATCGTGTGCTCGCTGCAGGACATCGTGACCGACCTGCAGCAGCGCACCAAGGTGCCGGCGATCGCGACCGCCGGCGCAGTGGTCGCCGCCCTGCGCGCCCTCGGCGCGCGCAAGGTCGCGGTCGCCACGCCCTACGTCGATTTCGTCAACGACAGCGAGATCGGCTTCCTCCAGGACTACGGCTTCGAGGTCACCTCGATGCACGGGCTGCGCCTGGGTGAGACGCAGGAGGAACGCCGCGGCATCGGCCGCGTGCCGCCCGAGCACGTCTATCGCATGGCGCTCGCGACCGACCGGCCGGAGGCGGATGCGATCTTCATCTCCTGCACCAACCTCGCGACGATCGACATGATCCAGCAGATCGAGACCGATCTCGGCAAGCCGGTGGTCACGAGCAACCAGTCCTGCTTCTGGGCGTGCCTGCGCATGCTGGGCCTGCGGGATCGGATCGAGGGTTACGGCAAGCTGCTGAGCGATTGCCTCGATCCCATCACCATGGACAGCTTCGCGCTGCCCAGCACCGCCAAGGCGGCCTGATCCCCGGCGGGGGAGGCGTGCCCTCCCCCGCTGCATCACGGATAATTCCATGACGACCTGTTTCATCGTTCAGCCGATCCACCCGGCCGGGATCGAGCGCCTCAACGCGGCCAGCGTCGCGACGCGCCTCGCAAGTGCTGCCGACATGGCCACCGTCGCACGCGAGATCGGCGACAGCGTCGCCGTCATCACGCGCAATGCCGGCCTCGACGCCGCGGCGATGGATGCCGCGCCGGCGCTGAAGGTCATCGCCAATCACGGCGTCGGCACCAACAAGATCGACCTCGATCACGCAGGCCGGCTAAGCATCCCGACCGTCTTCACGCCGACCGCCAATGCGCGCTCCGTCGCGGAGCAGGCCATCGCGCTGATGCTCGCCGTCGCGCGGCGCGGGCCGGAAGGCGATGCGGCCGTGCGCGCCGGCGACTGGGCCCTGCGCTACCAGCCCGGCATGGCGGAACTGCACGGCAAGGTGCTGGGCCTGGTCGGCTTCGGCATCATCGGCCAGTTGACCGCGCGCATCGCCCTGCATGGCTTCGGCATGCGGCTGCTCGTCTGGTCGCCGAACACACCCGACTCGGTGTTGGCGGAGATCGGAGCCGAGCGTGCGGCGAGCCTCGATGCGCTGCTCGATGCCGCCGATGTGGTGTCGCTGCATCGCCCGCTGCGGGCCGATACGCGCAACACCATTGGCGCCGCGCAGCTCGCGCGCATGAAGCCGAGTGCGATCCTGGTGAACACCGCGCGCGGGGAGTTGGTGGATGCCGTCGCGCTCGCTGCTGCGCTGCGCGGCGGCGGCATCGCTGGCGCGGGTCTCGATGTCTTCGCCGTCGAGCCGGCGCCGACCGACGAGCCGCTGCTCAGCGCGCCGCGCACCGTCTTCGCGCCGCATCTCGGCGGCGCGACCGATGACGCGCTGCGCGAGACGGCGCTGCAATGCGCGGATCAGATCCTGGAGGTGCTGGCGGGTCGCCGGCCGAAGCATCTGGTCCGGCCGGATGTCTGGGAACAGCGCCGGTAATAGGCCCGGGGCGGTTGAGGCTGGGGAGGCGCCGCCCCTCCAGCCTTGCCTGATCGTGCTGCTACGTCCGCTGCCGGGTCGGAGGGGCTTTGCCCCTCTGTACTGACCGGAGACATGCCTGACAGTGGCACCGCTACATGTAGGGGTTGGGCGATGCCGTGGAAGAGAAGTCTCGTCGGTCGATCAACGGCGGGGTTTTGGGACCTCCGCCCGATCGTCGAGCTGCACCGGCACTTCGTCATCGGCCGCGATGCCAGCCACCGGCGGCTGCGTGAGTAGGAGGCAGCCTTGCAGCCGCGCTCGCGCCGCCCACCGTGCCGGCCTGGCGCTTGTAGAGAACAGGCGGTGCTTGCTCTGCGCGATACTGATCCCACGGCATCGAGTTCAAGCGGCAGGTCGTGCGCGAATACCTGGCGAGCGAGAGCCCTGCATGGGCTGGCCAGCCGCGCCGACCTGATGCGCGCCGCGGAAGATCCGTGATGGCGCCGGCCACCCTGGAAAGCTGTGCGGAACTCGCCTGATCGGCTGGTGGACGGAACGCGGCGGCCTGGAAACAACCTTGGTAGGCGGCTTCGATGCTGCCAATCCGTGCGGTGGGCGTACTTTGTCCGTCTGGCGATGAGCCGTGGGGCGCGCCACAGGCTCCTGGCGATCAGCACTACCAGCCCGCCAACGAGCGGCGCGCGCGCTTTGAAGCGCCCTGGCGATCCTCAATTTTCTGGAACATCAACGCGCTAGGATGGTGCTGTTGGAGAGGATTGAAATCCCGCCTCTCGCTGGAAAATCAGCCTAGATCAATTGCTTAGTTCTTCCCTTCCCGGGCAATCCTGTAGCACAGGCCTGCGGCGGCGCGCCAGCCCGACGCCATGTTCCCCTTTCGTTCGATGCCGGCCTATGGTCGGGGATGGCCACCGCACCCCCGACCCGCCTTCTGCTCCGCGACCTGGACGGCCAGGAGGTGGAAGTCATCCTCGGTGACGGCCTGCTCCTCCGGCGCGGCTTGGTCAGGATCGACCTACCGCAGGACGCCGGCCGCGACCTCCTGCGCTGGTTGTTCTGGCACAGCCTGCACGGCCGGTTCGCGCCGAGGCTGCCGCCGATGCGCCAGCACGGGGCAGCACCCCCGGGCTAGATGCGCATGCCGGCCGACAACACCCCACCGGCCCGCCGCTGGGTGGCGACGAAGTCGGCCATCTTGGCCTCCATGGCCTGATCGACCTGCTTGGCCACCGTCTCCGCCATGCGCTGCTGATCGGCAGGGTTGCCACTCGCACCACCACCGGCCGGGGCTTCGATGACGATCGTGGTCTCGGGGGCGAAGGTGATCGCGCCACCGCCACCACCCGTAGCGCGCACGCCGAAGGTGCCGTCCGGCAGGCGCACGGTGGGCATCACCGCCTCGTTGTCCTTGGCCACGATGGCACGCTCCCCGACGCCGAGACCACCGACCTGACCGCCGCTGTGGAACCGCCGCGCATCGGCCCAAAGACCGGGGTGGTAGAAGCCGGGCATGCCGGACGGGCGACCGACGATGCCGCCCTGGTGGTAGCGGAAGGCGGAGAACACGGACGCCGCCCCCTCGCCTCCCGCGACCGCTGCTGAGGCGGGGAACAGGGCGCCAAGGCCTGACTGCACGGCGCCCATGAGGGGCCGGACGATGACCGCCTGCGCGGCGACGCGGATCAAGTCGCGGATCGCGCTGCGGGCGAAGTCGCCGAAATTGGCCTTGCCCGTCATGCTGAACTCGACAATCGCATCCGTCATGCCGTTCGCCATGGACACGGTCGCGTCCTGCACCTGCCGGGCAATGTCGCGCGTTTCGTCACCCCACTGGCGCAACCCCGCGATCATCCCCGCCATCGGGTCGGACTCCCGCACGGCGCGGATGGACTGCATCTCGCGGATGCCTTCGCGGATCAGATCGACCTCGCCTTGGGCCAGGGTGACGTTCTGCCGCCGGGCCTGGGCCTGGAACTCCAGGACCAGCCGTTGTTCCTCCAGCGCGTCGCCCGTGAGGCCGAGCAAGGACACCTCCTCGCGCATCGCCGCAACCCGATCCCGAATGGCCATGCTGGCGTCGATATTGAACCGCGCCTGCCGCTCCTGGAGGTTCGCACGGGCCTGCGCCGTCACATCGTCATCGGAGACGCCCGTGCGGCCCTGCTGCTGCAACTGCTGCCGGACCCGGATGCGTTCGATCTCCAGGGCACGTTCCGCATTGGTGCCCTGGAGGGCCTGATACTCGGCCTGGAGGGCGGCGGTGGACTGGCGCACGCGCTCCAGGTCGGCGCGCATCTCGCCGCTGCCTACGAGCCGTGCCTGATCGCGCAGGGCGGCGATGTTCCAAGTCAGCACATCACCCCAGTTCGCGGACTCCTGGGTGGTCTCCTGCATCGTCAGGTTCCACGCCTGGAGGAACAGGTTGCCCTCCTGCATGCCGATGCGGCCCGCCGCCTGCGCGTCGTTCAACGCCCGCTGCATCCGCAGCGCGTCGTCCTGGTTGCGCTGGAGAAGGGCGGGGTCCGACAGGCCGCGCTCCAGCACCGGCCGGCCGGTAGCCGGGTCCACACCACCGGAGAGGACGTTGCGGACGTAGCCCTGCGTCTCGGCGGGCAGCGCGGCGCCCGTGCGGATGCTGTCCTGCACCCGACCCAGGCCCGCGTTGTAGGCGGCGACGCCACCCTGGACGCTGCCTGCCTCGCGGATCATCGCGGCGAGATACTGGGCAGCCCAGCGCAAGGCCATTTGCGGATCACGCTCGGCAGCGTCCAGGTCGATCGGCGACATGCCGTAGCCCGGCTGGCGAGCCGTAGCGGGCATGATCTGCCCGATGGAGCGGGCACCGGCACGGCTGACGGGGAACGACCCATCTGCACGCTGCCAGCCGCCTTCCTGGCCGATCAGGGCCTGGAACAGCATGGGGTCGATCCCGGCCGCCCGCGCGGCGTCCTGCACCATGCCCACATAGCGCGCGGGGACGCGGCTGGCCGTGTCGGCTCGACCGGTGGCGCTGGTGATGCTGCTGACGCCGGCCCGGGCCACCGCTGCCTGCGCTGCGGCTGCTGCACGGGTCGCGTCCTGGGTCTCCCTCAGCACCCCCTCGTATTCGCGCTGGTAGGTGATGGCCTGCTCGAGCGCGAAGTTGCCCGACCGCCGGGCCTCAGACAGACGGCGCTCGACCGCGATCTGTTCCTGCACCTCGCGCAGGTCGTTGTCCTGCTGCGCGCCGCGCAGCCGGCGCAGGTCTTCCGCCACCTGCGCTATCTGGTCGGGTGCAAGGTCCACCAGCCCGTCCCGCGAGGCAATGCGGAGACGACGACTCAACTCGCCCTGGAACGACCCGCCGCCATCGGCGAGGGCCTGTTCGGTCTCCCGGCGCAGATCGCGGATGGTGGCGATGACGGGGTCTATCTTCTCCTGGAGGGCTTCGATCATGCGCCCGGCCTGATCGGCCGACACGCCGAAGACCCGCATGGCCTCGCTGCCGGCATCCTGGACGCGCCGTAGCGCCTCGATCTGCTGCGCGACCTTGCTGTTGGCCAGCCCGAAGCCCTCCAGCGCCAGCCGGGCTTCCTCGCGGATGCGGGCTTCCTCGGACTCCCTGCCCTGGCGCTCGCGGTCATCGCGTTCGGCCATCTGCCGGTGGGCAGCAAGGCGCATCTCCGCCCGCATGAGTTCGCCGAGGGCTTGTTCCTGCGCCCGATACTCGGCAGTGCGGCGTGTAGCGGTGCCGTTCTGGCCATCGCGTTCCTCGGCTGCCACCTCGGCCCGGCGAGCCTCGCGCAACCGCTCCAGCGCCGCATCCTGGTCAGGCGAACGGCGCTCCAGCCCTTCCAGCGCAGTGATGCTGACCTGAGTCTGCGAGTTACCCCGGCGGGCACGCGCTGCGGCCTCGACGAAGGCGCGGTGCTGCTGCATCGCGGTCGCGGGGGCCATGGCATCGGCCACGCCCTGCGCACCGCTCCCGATCGCCGCCAGCACCCGGGCGAGGTTGTTGGACACACCCAGCGTGTCGTCGATCCGCCGGAACAGGGCATCGAAGCCCGCCGTCATCTGGGTCGTGGCGCGGTCCACCGTGAGCGGCATCTGCTCGAACTGCCGGCGCACCTGCTCCTGACGGTTCAACAGGGCGCGGAAGATCACGTCCGGGACCAGCTTCCCTTCCTCGCCGAGCCGGCGAATCTCGCCGATGGTGACGCCCATCTCCTGCGCGATCATGGTCGCGACCTGCGGCATGGCCTCCAGGATCGACCGCAGTTCGTCACCCTGGAGACGACCCGAGGCGAGGCCCTGACCAAGCTGGAGGAACGCCGCGCTGGCCTCCTGCGACGTGGTGCCGGCGACCACCGCGACCTGCTGAAGCGTTGTCGTGAAATTCAACACGTCTTCGCGGGACCGACCGATGTTCCGGCCGGCAAGGTCGAACCGCTGGAACGCCGAAACGCTGTCGTTGACGTTCACGCCGATCTCGGCGGCGCTGCGCGCGAGCCGGTCGAAGGTCTCGACGGCCAGCGCGCGGGAGCCGAGGGTCGCGGTCATGCGGCCGATCGCGAGGTTCGCTGCATCGCCGGCCTGCACGATACGGCTCAGCACGGCCACGGCGGAGAGGCCGCCGACACCCCAGGCGGCCATGTTCGCGAGGTTCGCGACGAAGGCGACGGACAGGCCGCGCATATTGCCGGCCAGATCGGCAGTGGCGACCGCGTAGGTCCGCACCTGCTGCGCCTGGGCAGGGGTTGGGGCGGGGAAGGTGCTACCGCCACCACCGGGTCGGCTACCGCCTCCAGGCCGAGTGCCCATTGCCCCGTTGAGCCGCGCCAGATCGGTCGCCATCTGCCGGATGGCGGCTTGGCTTTCGTTGCGCAACTTCAGGACGTAGATGATCTCGCGGTTCCGGGCCATGGGTGCATCGCCTTTTCACAGTCACACCCCCACCTTCCAACTATAGAATACTGCTTATCAGAAAAGGCATTATTTAGTTTGAGACACGCGGCCGTGCAATTGTTGCAAGCAATTATGCATTTTAATTGGACTGACGCCTTCTGAAACATCGCCAAAGAAGGCGTAGAGACGACGCCCAAAGCATATTGACTTTCCCTCGCACCTGTCTGATGGAAGGCGCGCGGCGTATAGCTCGCATGTAGATGGCCTCGGCGCCCTTTAGGCGGCGCCCTCAGTGCCCTTTGAGAATGCTCCCGCCAGCCTGGGCGGCAATTCCAAGGGCGGCCCCACGCTCCCGATGTGATGACTGACAATCACCAGTGCCTCGGCCGTGCGGCCGGCGAGGCCAGTGCGGAGCATTGCGCATGCCTTCCGAACCCGACCAGCCGACGCCCGACCGGGCTGTAACCTGCCGAATTGCTGGGGAGACGCCCCCTGTGGCGCGAACTCGCGCACGACTCGGGATTTCTCCCGTTCGCACCGGCCTGGAACCGGCGGAAATTCGCCAAAAACGCCCTGCCAACTCGCGGATGGAATCCCTAGGGATTCAATGTTGCCTCGCGGACGGTCATGCCGATCTGAAGGCGTTCCGCCGTGAGGTTCGTCCCCTGTCCACGGCCGAACTGCGCAGGCGCTATCCGGGTGAAGCGTCAAACCATGCGAACATGCTCGGACGCGCACGCGCCTCGAAAGCCTTCGTCCACCCCGCCTACCAGAAGTTCAAGCCGTTCCTCCGGGACATGGGGCCGAAGCCTGACCCGACCTTCACCGTCGATCGGCGGGACAACAGCAACCCGGTCTATGGGCCAGGGCTGTGCGTATGGCGCTCGCCGAAGGATCAGGCACGGAATCGTTCGACCACCATCCACCTAACCGATGCTGACGGCACCAAGAGGCCGCTGGCCGAGTGGGCCGAGATTGTCGGCGAGAAGCCCGACACCCTGCGCTGGCGCTATCGGCAGAAGCCGACGTGGCCCGAGCATGAAGTCATCCACGGCCGTGGCGCGAAAGCGCCGTCCCCCGAGTCGTTGCCCGCACCTTCGTCCGATTGGCCAGCCTTGCCGTCCTTCCGCAAGGTCGCGATCTGGGATCGGGCGTTCGGCCTGTTCGCCGCGACCTTCCCCGGACCCAGCGCGACGCGCGCGGTGCTGGTCCACTGGTTCGTCCTGCCGCACCTCCGGGCGCACGAAGACGCCTACGATGCCGTCCACGGCTGGGATCACGGCCCCGACGAAGACGACGTCTCCAGCCCCACCCTGCGCAGCCTCCGGGTCGCTTCTCGGTGGGCGCATGGACGTCTGACACCTGGGGATCGGGAGTTCGTCGCCCGGCACCTCGGCTCGGCGCGTCAGGCACTTCGTGACCATGAAGGCTACATCGATTCACTCGACCGCGACGACGTAGGCTCAGGACCCGTTAAATCCTTGAAGCGACGCGGCGGGGTGTGATTCTGAA
>JAYSDS010000206.1:3727-8801 GCA_041914265.1 Roseomonas sp. | reverse complement strand
CCGCGACTACAACTCAACCACGATTTCAAGACGCAAGGCCCTTCGGCCTTTGCTGAGGAGGGGTCCGGGGAGGGGCAAAGTCCCTCTCCGGCCTACCCTCGCCACGTCACCGCCGGAGCCCCTCCAGCCTGTCGACCGCCTAAGCCGGCAAGGTCGCGATGGCGCTCAGCCCGCCGCCGGCGCGGTTGTGCAGCACGACGTCCCCGCCATGGGCGCGCAGGATGTTGCGAGCGATGGTCAGGCCAAGACCCGTCCCGCCGGTCTCCCGGTTGCGGCTGCCCTCCAGCCGCCGGAAGGGTGCGAAGACGGCTTCGAGCTCGGACTCGGGGATGCCGGGGCCATCATCCTCGACCACCAGCCGGACCAGGCCGTTCTCGGCGCGGGAGAGGTGGATCCGGGCCGCCGCGCCATATTTCATCGCGTTGGTGACGAGGTTGGCGATCGCCCGCTTCAGCGCCACCGGCCGCGCGCGCACCGTCAGCCGTTCCGGCCCTTCATAGGTGATGGCATCGGCGCATTCGGGCCGGGCATCCGCCGCCTCGTCCGCCACGGTGCGGCACAGGGCGGCGAGGTCGATGGCGGAAGCCGGCTCGGCCGCCGCGTCGTCGCGCGCGAAGGCGAGCGTCGCGGCAATCATCTGCTCCATCTCGTCGAGGTCGGCGAGCATCTTCCGCCGCTGCTCATCGTCGTCCATGAACTCCGCGCGCAGGCGCAGCCGCGTGATGGGCGTGCGGAGGTCGTGGCCGATCGCGGCCAGCATCTGGGTGCGGTCGGCGACGAAGCGGCGGATGCGCTCGGCCATCTGGTTGAAGGCGCGCGCGGCGGTGACGACCTCCGATGGGCCGGTCTCCTCCATGGGCGCGGCGTTCACGTCGCGCCCCAGCCGGTCGGCGGCGGCGGCCAGAAGGCGCACCGGCCGCATCAGCCGCGCCACCGCGCCCACGATAAGCAGCACCGCGGCCACGGTCATCAGCACGAAGGCGGCGAGGAAGGTCGTGGAATGCCAGGGGCGCGGCGGCGGCAGCTCGATGCGGATGTTCAGCCATTCACCATCCGGCAGGCGCATCGCCACGCGCACCCCGCCCGGGCCCGCGGGGCCAAGCCGCACTTCCCGCGGGCGGAGCCGCGGCGGGCCGGAATTGAGCAGGTCGAGCCGGAACAGCCGCACGATGTCGGGCGGTGGCGGCGGCGCGCCGGGGCGAACCGCGGGTTGCTGGTCCAGCTCGACGACCAGCCCCTCCGGTAGGTCGAGATCCGCCAGCATCTGTTCCCGCCGGTCGGCGGGCGCCAGCACCGCGGTGCGCCAGGCGCCGAAGGCGCGGCCGGCGATCTCCCGCGCCTGGATGAAGCGCTGCAGGTCCACGCGATCGAGCGCATGAATGGTCAGCCCCGCCGCCTGCACCAGCATCAGCGCCAGGATCAGCCAGAAGGCCGTGCGCCCGCCGAGACTCGCCGGCCAACCGCGGCGGCGCGGCGGCGCGGCCAGCGGCGCAGGCCGCGCTTCGGCGACGAGCGGGGGGGTACCGTCAGCCACGCTCCACCGTCGCAGCCAGCACGTAGCCACCGCCGCGCACCGTCTTGATCAGGCTGGGGTTGCGCCCGTCATCCTCGAGCTTGCGGCGCAGGCGGGAGACGGCGACGTCGATCGCCCGGTCGAAAGGCCCGGCCTGCCGGCCGCGCAACAGGTCCATCAGCATGTCGCGGGTCAGGACGCGGTTGGGGCGCTCGACCAGCACGAGCAGCAATTCGTATTCGCCCCCGGTCAACGAGACCTCAGCCCCGTCGGGGTTCAGCAGGCGCCGCCGGCTCGGTTCCAGCGTCCAGCCGCCGAAGCGGATGACCTTGGCGGGGGGCTCCTTCGCGGCGCCCTCCCCGCTCGCCCGGCGCAGGACGGCGCGGATGCGCGCCAGCAGCTCGCGGGGATTGAAGGGTTTGGCGACATAGTCGTCGGCGCCGAGCTCGAGGCCCACGATGCGGTCGGTCTCCTCCCCCATCGCGGTCAGGATGACGATGGGCACGTCGGACTGGCCGCGCAGCCAGCGGGCAAAGTCGAGTCCGGGTTCCCCCGGCATCATCAGGTCGAGCACGACGAGATGGTAGCGGCCGAGCGGCCAGACGCGCCGCGCCTCCCGCGCATCGCGGGCGGCGGTGACGCGCATGCCCTGCTTCTCGAGGAAGCGGGAGAGCAATTCGCGGATCTCGCGGTCGTCATCGACGACGAGGATGTGCGGGACGGGTTCCATGGCTCTGTTACAATAGCGCGGATGGCCGCCGCTTCATGGGGCGATCAGGTTTCGATCCGTAACAGCATCCCGGTCGGTTGCCCTGCGTTGCAATTTGGCCGCGCCGAGGGGTTCGTCGCGGCCCCTGGCCGTCCCATCTGCATGACAGGAGTCCAGCGTCTCACTTCCCCCGGACGCAGCTCCGGGGCGGCGGGGGTAATCCCCCCTCTACTCAGGCCCCCGCCGCCTCCCCCCGATGCCCGCAAGGGCGGCGGGGCAGGCCGACACCTGCCAGCCTCCTCAGGCGGGTGCCGGCCCCGCTTCGGGCGGGTCGCCGGGCGCATGCGGTTCGCCAGCCACAGCCGCAATCCGACAGTCCATTTGGCGTCACCAGCGGCGGCCAGGGCGTGGTCCGGGTCGGTCCGCACGCCAATGGGTCGCGGCGTGTTAGAAGGCGGCATGGCCATGAGAGGCGACGGGCAACTGACGGTGCTGAGCAATGAACCGGAGAGGCACGAACGGCCCTCCACCGCGCGGCAGGATCGCAGCCGCGACACGGATACCGGCTGCCATACCCTGCGCGGCGCCGTCCCCGAGGAGCACGTTGAAAGGGCGTGGCGCAGTTCCATGGGCGCCACCCTGGCCGCGTCTGGCCTGGCATGACCGACCTCGGCGGACTGCCCGCCTGGGCGGAGGACGGGATCGCGGCGCTCGGCCAGCAGGATCCGGATTTCGCGCGCATCCTGCCCGCCGCCGGCCCCCTGCCCTGGCGCCGGCGCGACCCCGGCTTTCCCGGCCTGCTGCGCACCATCTGCGGCCAGATGATCAGCAACCAGGCGGCGGTGGCCATCTGGGGCCGGCTGTCGGCCCTGCCCGGCGCGGTGGATCCGGCAGGCCTGCTCGGCCTGTCCGAGGAGGCGCTGCGCGCCGCCGGGCTGTCGCGCCCGAAGGTCGCGCATGTGCGCGCGCTGGCGGCGGCCGTGCTGGAGGGCCAGCTCGACCTGCCCGGCCTGCGCGCCCTGCCGGACGACGAGGCGGTCGCGACGCTCTCGGCCGTGCCGGGACTCGGGCCCTGGACCGCCCAGGTGCATCTGCTCTTCGGCTTCGAGCGGCCCGATGTCTTCCCCGCCGGCGATGTGGCACTGGCGGCGGGGCTGACGCATCTGAAATCCCTGCCGGCGCGGCCGAACCCCCGGGCGCTGGCGGCCATGGCGCAGGCCTGGTCGCCCTGGCGGTCGCTCGCCGCGCGGCTGCTCTGGCACCATTGGCGGCACGTCACCGGCCGCCCGGCGGGGGAGGCCGCATGACAATCCGCGCGATGACCCATCGGAGGTCATGTCGCGGCAAGAATGCTGAGCTATGGTGCTTCGCATCATGCTCCGACGCACCCATCGCGGCATCGGCCGCCTGCCCTATGAGAACATCGCCCTGGTGCTGCAGGGCGGCGGCGCCCTCGGCGCTTACCAGGCCGGCGTCTACCAGGCGCTGTGCGAGGCCGAGATCGAACCCAACTGGGTCGCCGGCATCTCCATCGGCGCGATCAACTCGGCGATCATCGTCGGCAATGCGCCGGAAGACCGCATCCCAGCGCTGCGCAGCTTCTGGGACAGCATCACCGCACCGCATGGCGGCCTGATCGGCGGGGCCTGGGACAGCGCCTTCGACACCCCGCCCCATGGCAGCGACCTGCGCCGCTGGGTGAACGGGCTCCACGCCGCCCAGGCGCTGTTCCAGGGCGCGCCGGGCTTCTTCGACCCGCGCCTGCCACCGCCCTATCTCCATCCGCCGGGCAGCGTCGAGGCGACCAGCTACTACAACACCGCCAAGCTGCGGGCGACGCTGCTGGCCCATGCCGATTTCGACCGCATCAACCATGAGACCACGCCGCGGCTGAGCCTCGGCGCCGTGAACGTCCGCACCGGCAACTTCGTCTATTTCGACACCCGCACGGACATCATCCGCCCCGAGCATGTCATGGCGTCGGGCGCCCTGCCGCCGGGCTTCCCGGCCGTCGAGATCGACGGGGAGTTCTACTGGGATGGCGGCCTCGTCTCGAACACGCCGCTGCAATGGATCGCGGATGCCCGGCCGCTGCGCGACACCATCGCCTTCCAGATCGACCTTTGGTCGTCGCGCGGGCAGCTCCCGCGCGACCTGTCCGAGGTCGCGATGCGGCAGAAGGAAATCCAGTATTCCAGCCGCACGCGCCTCGTCACCGACCAGATCGCGCAGCTTCATCACCTGCGCGGGGCGCTGCGCTCCCTGCTGAGCAAGGTGTCGCCCGAGCTGCTCGAATCACCTGAGGTGCAGACCCTGTCGCGCGTCGCGACGGATACGGTGCATCGCATCGTCCATCTGATCTACCGGTCGCGGCAATTCGAAAGCGATTCGAAGGATTACGAATTCTCCCGCCTGTCGATGCGCGAGCATTGGGAGTGCGGCTACCAGGATGCCGTGCGGACTCTGCGTGACCCGAAGGCGCTCGAACGCCCCTCCGGCGAGCAGATCGTCGCCGTCTACGATCAGGGTGAAGCGGCCTTCGGCTGAACGCCCCCCTTCAGCGACCAACCCAACGGAACCCCGCGATGACCGAAGACGAGATCCGCAAGAACGCCTTCGCCATGCCGTTCACCTCGCCCGCCTATCCTGTCGGGCCGTATCGGTTCGTGAACCGCGAGTTCATGATCATCACCTACCGCACCGACCCCGAGAAGCTGCGCGCGGTCGTGCCCGCGCCGCTCGAGATCACCGACCCGGTGGTGAAGTACGAATTCATCCGCATGCCGGATTCGACCGGCTTCGGCGACTACACCGAGACCGGCCAGGTCATCCCCGTCTCCTTCAACGGGACG
>JAYSDS010000206.1:0-3681 GCA_041914265.1 Roseomonas sp. | reverse complement strand
CATGTTCCTCAACGACCATCCGCCGATCGCGGGCGGTCGCGAGCTGTGGGGCTTCCCTAAGAAGCTCGCCAACCCGACGTTGAAGGCCGAGATCGACACGCTGGTCGGCACGCTCGACTACGGTCCCGTGCGCGTCGCGACCGGCACCATGGGCTACAAGCATCGCGAGGCGGACCACGCCGCGGTGCTCGCCTCGCTCGCCACGCCCAACTACCTGCTCAAGATCATCCCGCATGTGGACGGCACGGCGCGGGTCTGCGAGCTGGTGGAATACTACCTGCAGGACGTGACGCTGAAGGGCGCCTGGACCGGGCCGTCGGCGCTGTCGCTCTTCCCCCATGCCCTCGCGCCTGTGGCCGACCTGCCGGTGCTGGAAGTGCTCTCGGCAACCCACCTGGTTGCCGACCTCACCCTCGGCCTCGGTGAGGTCGTGCACGACTACCTCGCGTAAACACCGCCAACACACGGAGAGCGGATCATGCGTCTCAAGGACAAGGTCGCCATCGTCACCGGCTCGGCGAGCGGTATCGGCAAGGAAATCGCCAAGACCTTCGTGCGCGAGGGGGCGAAGGTGGTGATCGCCGACCTCAACCTCGATGCGGCGAAGGCTGCGGCTGCTGAACTCGGCGGCGACGGCGTCGCGCTCGCCGTCGCGATGGACGTGACGAACGAGGCCGCGGTCGATGCGGGCGTGGCGGAGACGGTGAAGACCTTCGGCGGCGTCGATATCCTGGTCAGCAATGCCGGCATCCAGATCGTGGCGCCGGTCGACCAGTTCGACTTCGCCAAGTGGAAGCTGATGCTCGCCATCCACCTGGACGGCGCCTTCCTGACCACGCGCGCCTGCCTGCGCGAGATGTACAAGCAGGGCCGCGGCGGGTCGATCATCTACACCGGCTCGGTGCATTCGAAGGAAGCTTCCAAGCTGAAGGCGCCCTACGTCACGGCGAAGCATGGCCTTCTCGGCCTGTGCCGCGTGGTGGCGAAGGAAGGCGCCGAGCATGGCGTCTTCGCGAATGTCGTCTGCCCGGGGTTCGTTCGCACGCCGCTGGTGGACAAGCAGATCCCCGAACAGGCCAAGGAGCTCGGCATCTCCGAGGAGGAGGTGGTGAAGAAGGTGATGCTCGGCGACACGGTGGATGGCGAGTTCACCACGGTCCAGGATGTCGCCGAAGCGACGCTGTTCTTCGCCTCCTTCGGATCGAAGGCGCTGACCGGCCAGTCGCTGGTGGTCAGCCACGGCTGGTTCATGGAGTGATGGTCCTGCCGGGAGGGTATCGCCTCTCCCGGCACACCGCTGTGCAGGGCCGGCGACCGCGTCAGGACAGGCGCGGGCCCCGGGCCTCCAGGATCCTGCCGCCCTCGACCTGGTAGGGCGCGTTCACATGCGTCCCGGCGCCCAGGCTACGCGCCGACGGTGCGCACCCCTCCAGGGGGCTGGACTTCGGGCGGCCATGCTGGAAGGGTCCGCGCCCCATGCCCCTGCTCTCCCCGCGCATCCGCGAGACCCAGAACCCGCCCATCCCCGCCGTCCGCGCCTGGGCGGGGCGCTACGATGGCGCGGCCGGACCGATCCTCGACCTGACCCAGGCGGTTCCGGGTTATCCGCCGCATCCCGACCTGCTCGCGAAGCTCGCCGAAGCCGCCGGCGGGCGCGCCGCCGCGACTTACGGCCCGATCGACGGGGAACCAACCCTGCGCGAGGCGCTCGCCGCCGACATCTCCGCCTTCTACGGCGCGCGCGTGCCGACCGAGGCGGTGGCGATCACCTCCGGCGGCAACCTCGCCTTCACTATGGCGATGACGGTCCTCGCCGGCGCAGGGGAGGCGGTGATGCTGCCTTCCCCCTGGTACTTCAACCATCGCATGGCGCTGACGGCGCTCGGCATTCCCTGCGTGCCGCTGGAATGCCGCGCCGAGGACGGCTTCATCCCCGACCCGGACCGTGCCGAGGCGCTGATGGCCGGCGTGCGCGCCATCGTCCTGGTCAGCCCGAACAACCCGACCGGCGCGGTCTATCCGCCCGAGGTCATCGCCCGCTTCGCCGCGCTCGCCCGCAGGCACGATGCCTGGCTGGTGATCGACGAGACCTATCGCGACTTCCTCGCGCCATCCCAATCGCCGCCGCACGACCTGTTCAGCGATCGCGACTGGGGCGAGGGCTTCATCCATCTCTACTCCTTCTCCAAGGCCTATTGCGTGCCGGGGCATCGCGTCGCGGCCATCGCGGCGGGCGGCGAGTTCCGCGAGGCCCTGATGAAGGCGCTCGACACCATGCAGATCTGCGCCCCGCGCGCCGCACAGACCGCGCTGGCCTGGGGTGTCGATGCCCTGCGTAACTGGCGCTTGGCCAATCGCGACCTCATGGCCGCGCGCGGCGAGGCCTTTCGCCGTGCCGCCGCGCAACTGCCGGGCTGGCGGCTGGATGCGCTCGGCGCCTATTTCGCCTATCTGCGCCTGCCCGAGGATGCGCCGGAGGCCGTCGCCATGGCCGAGACGCTTGCCGTGGAACGCGGCCTGCTCGGCCTGCCCGGTCCCTTCTTCGGGCCGGGGCAGGAACGCCATCTGCGCCTCGCCTTCGCCAACGCCGCCGAGGAGGTCATCGCGCAAGTCCCCGCGCGGCTGTGAGGCGAACTGCTTCAGCGTCGCGGGTCGCGAACCGCGCTGTGCTGTGCTGTGGCGGACCGCTGCCGGGAGCTTGTCATGATCGCGCGCCGTCTGGTGCTTGCCCTGCCTGCCCTGCTCGCCACCCGCCCCGGTGCAGCGACGGAAGCACGGCAGCGACCGCCCGCGCTGCCCACGCCACGCGAGGTCCGGCTGCGCCCCGGTGCCGCGCCCGTCACCCTGACCAGCCGCGTCGATGAAACCGGCCGCAGCCTGTCCCTGCATTTCAACGGCCCGGATGCGCCGCAGACGGTGTTCCGCTTCACCTCCTGGTATGGCAATGGCCGCGTCTTCGCCGTGCTGCCGCTGACCGGACGCCAGGTCGTACTCGCCGCCTTCGAAGGAAACACCGGCACGGGCGTCTACCAGGAACTGCAGGCGGTGGTCGGGCAGGATGACGACGGCACCGCCCGCATCCTTGCGCTGGAAACGCTGAACGCGCGCGAGACACCGACCTGCAGCGAGGCCGCCTATCTCGCCATCCGCATCATGCCGGAGAGGGACGGGCTGCGGCTGGAACACGCGGCACACGGCATCTCCGGCACCTGCGATCCACGTCGCCGGCCGGTGCGCTTCCGGGAAAGCTGGAACACGATGCTCCGCTGGGACGGCCGCGGCGTGGCGCAGGCCGCGCCGGCGCCAGCCAATGCCGGACCAGGACAGCTTAAGGTCGATGCAGCGCGCCGCAAGACGATCGACTGGCTGGCAGCAGCACCGCGCAGCGAGGTGACGGTGGATGATCTCGACCAGTTGGGGCTGATGGAAGTCGTGCGGACGTCCTGACCGCGGCAAGGCAGGAACACCGAGCCATGAGCGCGTCGACGAGGCGACGGTGAGCCGCGGATGAGCACCGGACCAACCTCAGCAAAGGCCGAAAGGCCTCCTGATGGTTGGGTCAAATTGGGGGGGGGGGGGGGGGCCCCCCCCCCCCCCCCCCACCCCCCCCCCCGGGGGGGGCCCCCCCCCCCCGCCCCCCGCCCCGCCCCCCCCCGCCCCAGCGCCCCCCCCCACCGGCGC
>JAYSDS010000205.1:0-8833 GCA_041914265.1 Roseomonas sp. | reverse complement strand
CGCACAGGTTCACCGCAGATCCACACCACGAATTGCCGGGACCAAACAAGTAGCCCTGACCCGGGGCCCCACAGCGGGTCCCATCGCCTCCCCGGTCCCTAGGCTCGCTCACCCCCCCCCCCTGGGTGCCGGGGTCACTTCAAAAATGGGGCTAAAGGTCGTTGTTGTTTTTGTTGTTGGCCCCGTGTCGCTGTGCAGTCGGGATTTTTCCGAGAGGGGTCCCAGGGCCCAAGGGGGGCGGGGGTGTCTGTCGTTCCGCTGAGGTACCGATCCTTCATTGAGTACCGAGGAGTCCCGTTGCTCCGGGGTGGTGCTCGTCGATCAAAGGCACACTCTAAGAGCAACACTCGCTCTCTCGCTCAGACCAAGCCTGGGCGGCTCAATCCGCGCCGTTGCACCTAGGACGCGTGGAAGCATCGCCTCGACCGCAAAGCCGTCTCTGAGCCCTCTCCGGAACTCGTCACGGGACATGGCGAACGTTAGGTATGCACGGCCCTCATTGTCCACGCGCACGTCAGAGAGCCCTTGCTGCCCTGTGGCTTCGCGCACTACCTGCCCGCCGATGCTCAGGGAGACAGGCCCAATAGCTGACTTCAATACATCTGCCCGGGACTGGCCTGCGGCCGACCACGATGGGGCCCATGTGGTCGAGGAGCCCATGACGAACACGGAACCCGCTGCACTGCGCCGGCAAAAGACGGTGATCTGCATCTCATGGTGGGAGTGGAAGCGCACCGAGCCCGTGACTACCGCGCCCGCCGCGTACGGCTCGATTGCCCACCCACTGAACACGACGCCTCCAGTGACGATCCCAAGGCGCCGCATCTCTCCTTGTGATGGGCGGTACATCTCGTTCGGTGGTGTTGCCGAGGCGATGAAGAGGACTTCCGCATCAGCGCCAACGGCCTTCAGGTAGAGGGCGACGCGGCCAACAAGTCGCTGATCGTCCGAGAGGTCTTGCGCGGTGAAGTTCCGACCCAGCGGATCGTCGAGGGCATCGGTGTGGTAGAATTGGTGGAACCCGAGGCTCCCTGATTCGGCGCTTCGTTCGACGCCGCCAAGGAATGCATAGGCGCACGCCGACATGCAGCTGCCGGGCTCCGTTCTGTGCCACTGCGGCATCTCCGGAAACGGTGCTGTTCGACCCACCGAAGTCCAGAAGCCCGCTTCCCGTATTCGGGCGCCCAGGGAAAGCCCGCCTTCGAGGTCTCCGCCTGGGCTATGCAGGACAACGTTCGTCGCGGTGCCTTGATGTTCGGGATGATCTTGGAGAAAGCGCCGGAAGTCGTCGGGGGTCTGAGCCGTTATCACGCCCTCAGCGGCGATCCACTCACACCCGGTGCAGTTGCCTCCGTTGCCTCGGAGTTCAAAGGTCATGCCCTGCGGCGACCCTGGCGCGGACTGCGCGGAGCAGGGAGAGGAGGCTGCCCCGAGCGAGACAGCGGCGCATACGAAGATGCCGAGAAGCCTTCTCATTACTGCACTGTCTCCCGGCTCGCATCAGAGGCCCTTCGGCAGGGTCACCTTGCTCAGTTCAGCATACAGCCGGGCCAGGGGCTCGCCCTTGACGCCATACTGACGTCCGACCGTCTTCCGTGCGTGGCCCAGGATGGCGTCTCGGTCAGCCTCATAGGTCCCAGCGTCCCGCAGCGCGTCTTCCATGCGGTGCCGCCAGGAGTGGTTCGGGGCCTTATCCTCGTCAGCGATCCCTACGGTGTCCCTGACCCAGGTGCCTACGACGTTCCAGGCCCGCCCACCGAGGCGCCCATGCTTGTCTGGCTTCTTGTCCGAGAACAGGGGCACATCACCGTCTCTCTCCCGGACCGCAATGGCGAACTCAACGAACCCTTCGGCCTCCAGCGCGGGATGCACTGGCACATTCCTCGGCAGGCTGTTCTTCGCTGACTTCCCTCGGTCGGGATCATGCTTCACGGCCATAAACCAGATGCCAGTCTTGGGGTCCTTCGCAACGTCATCGGCGGTCAACTGGCAGACCTCGCCCACCCGCATCCCGCTCAGCGCCATGACCCAGTGCGCCCAGCGGAGCGAGGGCTGCGTCTCCCTCCGGGCTGCCTTGAGGATCGTAACCGTCTCGTCGTCGCTGTACGGGAGCCGACACTGGTTCGTGGCCTTCTTCAGGCGCAGGCCCGTTGTGGGATCGCCGGAGACCTGACGTTCCGAAGTCGCGTGCTTGAACACCTGACCGACCATGGAGAGGCGACTGTTCCAGGTGTTGTTGTTGAGACCCCGGGCCTTCTCCGCTTGGCGCCAGCGGACAAGGTCATCCCTCGTCACCTTCGCGGCGTCGTCGTGGTCGAGGAACTTGGCGAGGCTTCGCAGGACGCCTCTGGTTTCCTCCTTGGTGCGCGGGCTCACGGTGGCGACTACGGCCCACGCCTCCCAGAGCGCATCGAGCGTCGAAGCCGGGACCTCCGTGGCCTCCCCAGGCATCGTCGGTGTCCCGACCTTCGGGTATTGCGCCTGGAACAATGGAAGTGGATTGAACATCGGAGGCACACTGTCCGCAGCGGCCACTTCCTTTGCCTTGGCATCCGCGTAGGCAGCCATGACCAGGGGACCTACCGCGTTCACCAAGAGGGGTCTTGTCTCGTTGGTGACGCTGATGTTCGCGAGCCGCAGAGCCTCCTCAACGTGAGCCTCGATCCGGGCGTTGAAGGGGTCCCAAGACTCCCACGGCTCCGGGAAAGACACCCCAGCCCGATCCAGGGTAGCGCCGCTCGCGATCCACGCACCCCAACCCGCCGCGATCTCCTGAGCACGATCAGTGGTGAGGGGGACCTTGTCCAGTTCCCTGCGCCAGTCGGCCTTCATCACCCCCCATTTCTGGAGGTCCTGGGGCCACCGCTTGGCAGCCACGGCTTTGTCCTTGGTGCTGAGGGTCCATTTCACTTCGCGGCGGCCCGCGACCGCCTGGAGGTCCTTAGGGACCTTGGCGCGGAACCACAGCACTCCGGTTTTCGGATGTATCCAGGGGCTAGTCATCGAGACCACAGGCATCGTTGGTGTACCACTTCGGTGTACCACCGGACCCGCCTGAGGCCTAGGTATTTCCTATATCTGAGGCTTCTCCTGGAGTTGGAGAGGCATCCATGCCGGGTGAGGGATTCGAACCCCCGACCTTCGGTTTACAAAACCGCTGCACTACCACTGTGCTAACCCGGCGCGCCCGCTTGGTGTAGCAGAGCATCCCAGCGCGGCAACCCGGTCGGCCCCTCGATTCGGTTTTCCCGCCATCCAATCTGCCAGGGGCTTGCCAGCTTCCCGATGCGTTTGTCCCCCCGAGACCGCCAGCCGCCGCGCCTGCCGGCCGCCCTTTCGGTGTCCGAGCCGCCAGGACCGCTGGTGGCGCGGCGCCGGTCTCGGCGTACGCTGCGGTGGACGGCGCTCATCTCCGCGCTGCTCCACCTGGCCTTCTTCGGGGCGATCCTGCTCGAACTCGATCCCCGCAGCCGCCCCAGTAACGAATTGCCGCCGCCTTCCTTCGCCGTTGTCTTCCAGGGCGGGTCCGACCAAGCCCCGCGCGGCGCCGAAGCGCCCGAGGAAGCGCCATCGCCGGCCATCGCGGCGCCACCCGCGCCGCCGCCCCCGCAACCGGCGCCGCCGCCAACGCCGGCTGCCCCTGCCGCACCGCCCATTCCTCCGGCACCCCAGCCGCCGCGGCCGGATGCGCCCGTGCCAGTGCCGCAGCCCCCGCGCCTAGCCGAGCCTCTCCCGACGCCGCCGCGGCCGGCCGAGCCGCCCCAGGCCACGCCGCCGCCGGTCACGGCCCCACCCAGCCCGCCCGCGCCGCCCCCCAGCCGCGTGGCGGAAGCGCCACCGCCCCCGCCCGCACCGCCGCAGCCCCAGCCGCAGCAGCGGCCACAGGCGCCCGAGCCCGTGCGCCCGCCGGTCACGGCGGAATTGCCGCCACCGCCGCCACCGCCTCCCCCACCGCCGCCTCCCACGCCGGCGCCTCACCCGCCCACGCAAACGGCCGAGCGCGTCCCGCCACTGGACCTGACCCAACGTCCGCCGATCCGCCTCGGGGATCAGGGGCGGCCGGGTGCGCCGCGGCGCGGGCTCGACCTCAGCCCCGGCGCGACCCAGCCCGGTCCGGGCGATGTCGAGCAATTGCGCGTGCGCGGCGCCGAGGCCGGGCCCGACTGGCGCAATGCCTTCCGCCAATGGCTGGACCAGAACCTCCGCTACCCGCGGGAGGCCATCGACCTGCGGGAGCAGGGCCCGGTCACGGTACGCATCCTGACCGGCCCCGATGGCCGCGTGCGCGGCGTCGAACTGCGCCAGGCGTCACGCTCCATCCATCTGAACTTCTATTCGCAGAACGTCTTCCGTGGCGCGCGCCTGCCGCCCTTCCCGCCGGGCACCGCGGAAGACCAGGTCACGATCGACCTGACGATCAACTACATCCTCTATGGTCGGTGACCGGGCGCGGATCCGCGTCCCATCGCCCCGGCATCATACCAGCGGTACGGGTCTCTGACCCGCGCCGAAGCCGCGAGTGTGGCCCGCCGGCAGCCCGGCAAGAGCCAGGAAAACCGGCGATTTGCGCCAGGCGTCGGAGGGTAGGCAAAAGCGAATGCCAGCGGTCGATTGCATCGACCGCCGATATCAGGCTGCTCCGCGGGCCCGCCTCTCGCTCTCGGTCTTGAGCTGCCCGCAGGCGGCGAGGATATCCCGCCCGCGCGGACGCCGGATCGGGCTGGCGTAGCCGGCGTCGTTCAGGATGGCGGCGAAGCGCTGGATCGCCTCGGAGGTCGAGGTCTTGTAGGCGCTGCCCGGCCAGGGGTTGAACGGGATCAGGTTCACCTTGGCCGGCAGGCCGCGGATCAGGCGGATCAGTTCGCGCGCCTCGGCCTCGCTGTCGTTCACCCCGCGCAGCATGACGTATTCGAAGGTGATGCGCCGCGCATTGGACGCGCCGGGATAGCGGCGGCAGGCCGCCATCAGCTCCTCGATCGGGTATTTGCGGTTGAGCGGCACGATCTCGTCGCGGAGGTCGTTGGTGACGGCATGCAGCGACACGGCGAGGCCGACGCCGAGTTCCGCCCCGCAGCGATCCATCATGGGCACGACGCCGGAGGTGGACAGCGTGATGCGCCGCCGCGACAGGCCGATGCCCTCGTGGTCCATCACGATGCGCAGCGCCTTGGCCACGTTCTCGTAGTTGTAGAGCGGCTCGCCCATGCCCATGACGACGATGTTGGACAGGTGCCGCGCGGTGCCGTCCTTGGGCGAGGGCCATTCCCCGTAGGAATCGCGCGCCGCCATGAACTGCCCCACGATTTCCGCCGCGCCCAGGTTGCGCACCAGCTTCTGCGTGCCGGTGTGGCAGAACTTGCAGGACAGGGTGCAGCCGACCTGGGTCGAGATGCACACCGCCCCGCGATCCTCATCGGCCGAGGGGATGTAGACTGTCTCCACCCGCTGGGCGTCGCGGAAGGCGAAGACCCATTTGCGGGTGGAATCGGCGCTGTCCTGCTGGGTCGCGACCTCCGGCCGGCCGATGACGAAGCGATCCGCGAGCTTGGCCTGCATCGGCTTCGCGATGGTCGACATCTTCGCGAAGTCGGTCTCGCCCTGGTGGTAGATCCAGTGCCAGAGCTGCTTGGCGCGGAAGGGCTTCTCCCCGATCGCGACCA
The DNA here is from genome assembly GCA_041914265.1 of Roseomonas sp. Lineage (GTDB taxonomy): Bacteria > Pseudomonadota > Alphaproteobacteria > Acetobacterales > Acetobacteraceae > Neoroseomonas. Next base: position 3,173 of record JAYSDS010000205.1, on the reverse strand, counting down.
TTTCCTCGGCGAGCTCCTCGCGCGACAGGCCGACGAGGTCCCGCCGCCCATCCGGCAGCGTGGCCGGGGGCGGGGCGAAGATGGCGGCCTTGGCGAGGATGCGTGCCCGTTCCGCCTCGGCCAGCCCGTCCGTGGCAGGGGCCTGGCTCATCGGCGCCCCGACGGCGGGCATTCCTGGCTGATGGCGTCATAGGCCGCCGAGAAGCCGGAAAGGTTGAAGGTGTCGGTCGCCGTGCCGCGGCCACCGGCGCGCGGGCCGCGCGCGACCGCCTGCGCCCCGCCGCGGAAGGCCGCGACCGCTGCGCGCCCATCGCGCGCGAAGGCCGAGTTGCCGCCGGTGTAGAAGGGCAGCTCCCGTTGGCCGACCGCGACCGTGACTGCCGCGTTGCGGGGGTAGGTGTAGCCCGCCGACAGCGCCACCTGGTCGCGGCCATTGGCGCGATGCGTGACCGTGAGGATCACGTTCTCCCGCGCCGGGTCGGTGCGCGCCGCCCGGGTGAAGGCGTAGCAGACCTTCTGCCCGCTCTCGCTGTGAACGGCGGCGGTCCAGGACTGGAAGTCGCCCAGGCGCCGCGGTCCCTGCGGCGTTGCCGATCCGCCACGCTGTTGCGCGAGTGCAGGCACGACGGCCAGGGCCACCAGGGCTGGAACGAGAAGGAGCGATCGCATGGCTGCCTAGATACGAAGCCAGGCCGCGAGGGGCAACCGCGTCGCGCCTTCTGGCACCGCATCGCATTGCAGCGTAACAGGCGGCGCATGAGTGACGCCGCCGACGCCGCCCTGGCCGCCCAATACGAAGCCTATCCCTACCCGCAGCGGGACCCGCGCGATGAGGCGAAGCGCCTGGTCGTCGGCAGCCCGAGCCATCTGCGGGAGATTGACCACTGGATCTTCGGCGCCCGGCGGCCGGCGGCACAGCCGCTGCGGGCCCTGATGGCCGGGGGCGGGTCGGGCGACGCGACGGTGATGCTGGCCCAGCAGATGGCCACCGCCCTGCGTCCGGGGAAGGTCTCCTGGCTCGACCGCTCGGCGGCGGCGCGCAAGGTGGCCGGGGCACGGGTGGCCGCGCGGAAGCTCACGAACGTGGCCTTCGAGGAAGGCTCGATCCTCGATCTGCTGACGAGCGGGCTGGGGCCCTTCGACTACATCGATTGCTGCGGCGTCCTGCATCATTTGCCGGACCCGTTGGCGGGGCTGAAGGCGCTCGTCTCGGTGCTGGCGCCGGGCGGCGGTGTGGGGCTCATGGTCTATGCGCCGCACGGACGCACCGGCGTCTATATGGTGCAGGATGCGCTTCGCCTGATCGCCCCGGCCGGCCAGCCGCCGCGCGAACGGGTCGAGATCGCCAAGCGCCTGTGGCGCCAGATGCCCGAGACCAACTGGCTGCGCCGCAACCCCTGGATCACCGACCATGTGAAGGGCGGCGATGCCGGGCTCTATGACCTGCTGCTGAACCCGCGCGACGTGGCCTTCACCGTGCCGCAGCTCGCGGCGCTGGTCGCCGCGGCGGGGCTCGAGATCCGCTGCCTGGTCGAACCCTTCCGTTACGATCCGGACAGCTTCCTGACGGATCCCCGGCTGCGCGAGCGCACGGCGGGGCTCGATCCCGTCGAGCGCGCCGCCCTGGCTGAAGCAGCCTCGGGCAACATGGGCATCCACATCGCCTATTGCGCCCGCGCGGAAGAGCCACGGCCGGCCCCGGCCTGGGACGACCCGAATTCGGTGCCGATCCTGCGCGAGCTGGACGGCGCGAAGCTCGCCGCGACCATTCCGCCCGATGGCGTGCTGCGCATCGCCTTCGACGGCCTCACGGTGCCGCTTGCCCTGCCGCGCCTGTCGCAGGCGATCCTCGCCCGGGTGGATGGCGTGCGCAGCGTCGGCGCGATCGAGGACGAGCTCGCGGCCAATGGCGCTTCGCGCGAGGCCTTCGCCAAGGATTTCGCCGTGCTGGCGCGCGGGCTCGAACGGGTGAACCGGCTGCTCCTCGCCGCGCGGTAGCCGTCTCCGGTTGCGATTCCGCTCCCGTTCCGGCGCGGGGCTCGCCTAGGCTTCCTCCCAGGTCCGAGAGTGACCGAGAGGAAACGAAGCATGATCACCCGTCGCGCCGCCCTCGGCGCCGCCGGCGCAGTGCTGGCCGGCCCATCCGTCCGTGCCCAGGGCACCTGGCCCGACAAACCCATCCGCTTCATCATCGGTGGTGCCGCGGGCGGCGTTTCCGACATCTTCCTGCGCATGATGGAGAACCGGCTGCGCGAATCGCTTGGCCAGCCCATGGTCATCGAACCGCGCCCTGGCGCCGGCGGCATGGTGGGTGCCGAAGTCACCGCGCGGTCGGCGCCCGATGGCTACACGTTCTACGTGAACCATATCGCCTCCCACGGCATCGGGCCGACGCTCTACCGGCGGTTGTCCTTCGATCCGTTGAAGGATCTGCCGGGGGTGGCGCGCATCGCGGCCATGCCGAACGTGCTGATCGTGAAGGGCGACGGCCCGGTCCGGTCGGTCCAGGAACTGGTCGCCTTCTGCCGTGCCAATCCGGGGCGGGCCAATTTCTCCTCGGCGGGCTCGGGGACCTCGTCGCATCTGTCGGGGCTGCTCTTCGGCATGCGGATGGGCATCGACGTGACCCATGTGCCCTATCGCGGCACCGCGCCGTCCATGGCCGCGGTGCTGAACGGGGAGGTACTGTTCAACATCGACAACGCGCCGGTGTCCCGACAGCAGGTGCTCGCGGGCATGCTGCGCGCGCTTGGCGTGTCCACCGCGCAGCGCGTGTCGATGATGCCGGAACTGGCACCGCTGCAGGACCAGGGCGTGCCGGATTTCGACGTCGCATCCTGGTACGGGGTGGCCATGCCGGCGGCGGTGCCGGTGGCCATCCGCGACCGGCTGGGGGCGGAGATCGTCTCCGCCCTGAACGATCCGGGCATCGCGCAGCGGCTGCGCGACTACGGCGCGGAACCCTGGCCACTGGGGCCGTCGGAGTTCGACGCCTTCATGAAGGCCGAAGTGGAGAAGTGGGCGCCGGTGGTCCGGGCCTCGGGGGCGCAGGTGGACTGACGCTGGGCGCGGTTTGCCCGGATTGGGGCGTCGAGAAGGGCTTCCCGATTACCCTGTTATACCCGCCGAGTGAAGTGCTGACTCTCTGGTGATTGGCGGTAGCTGCCGCGGGG